>JAQIJC010000001.1:3217500-3517500 GCA_036946405.1 Sphingomonas phyllosphaerae
TCACCTTGGCGGCATCGGCGATGAACGCGCGGATATCGGCGTCGCGCACGTTGAGCGTGGTCTGCGCCAGCGCGGGCTGCGCGGCCGCGACCAACGCGAGGGGAGTCAGGAGAGTGGCGGTGCGCTTCATCGTGTTACCGGAATGGTGAGCGGCAGCGGCTGACCGCCGCGTTCGACCGTGAGGGACAGGGTGCCGCCCGACGCGCGGGCGCGGGTGAGCATTTCGAGATCGGACGGGCCACTGATCGGGCGACCCGCGACGGTGGTGATGACGTCGCCGTCGCGCAGCCCGGCGGCGCGGAACGCCGTCCCGCCCTGCCCGCGCACGGTGACGCCGGTCACCTTGCCGCTTTCGATCCGCGGAATCGCATTGATCTCCTGACGAAGCTGCTGCGGCGAGACGGTGGCCGCCCCCGGCGCGACCGGCCCGCCGCTCGGCGTTTCGAGCGGCGCGGCCTGGCCCGGGGCACCGGGCGGCGGCCCCGGCGGCGGCGGGTTCTGCGCGGCGTCGCCGGACGGTGCGGTGACGATGCCGCTGCTGCCCGATTGGTCGAGGAACAGATCCTCGCTGCGACCGCCGCGATCGAGCGTGACATGATCGAAGGCGACCGCCTTGAGCGTGACGCCGGGCGCGACCTCCTCACCCACCGCGATGCTCTTCTGGACGCCGTCCGGGCCGGCGATGATCGCCGCGCCGCGCGCCTGTGCATTGTCCATGCGGGTGCCGTAGAGCGTGAGCTGGAGCGAGGTCACCGCGCTCGGCCCCTGCGCCTGCGCTGCGCCGCTGACGCGGTAGAAGGGATCGAAGCCGGCGAGCACGCCCGCGGCATCGGCCGGGACCGTCGGTCCGGCGGGCACCCAGGCGCCGAGCGGGGCCACCGGAGTCAGCAGCACCCACGCCAGTCGTGCGCATTGCACCGCCAGCACCGCGAGCAGCGCCAATTCGGCCGCGGAGTAGATATTGACCACGGGCAGCCGCCGCAGGATCGCCCGTGCACGGGCATCGAACTTCAATCGCATCGGCCAGGCCAACTCCCCGCGAACGGCCGCTAGGTAAACCTTATTACGTGGGTATTGCGGCTTTGTGTAATATTTCTGTGCTTGGGCACGGACCTTCACCTGTGGCACAAACCTGCGATGGCCACCGACCCGATCGCCGCCCGGCTTGCCGCCTCGCCCGGTTTCCAGCGGCTGCCGAGCCCCAAGCTGACGCTGTTCATCAAGCGCGCATTCCTGTCCCCCGAGGTGTGCGCGCAGCTGGTCGACCTGATCGACCTCGGTCGCCGGCCGTCGACGATCGCCGACCCGAACGGCGACACGGCGTTCCGCACCAGCGAGACCTGCGATCTGCCCGCGACCGAACCGGTGGTGGCGGAAGTCGACGCGGCGCTGGCGGCGGCGACCGGGCTCGACCCGCTGCACGGCGAGCCGATCCAGGGGCAGCGCTATGCGATCGGGCAGGAGTTCAAGGCGCATACCGATTATTTCGAGCCGAACGGTGCGGACTTCGCACGCTATTGCAGCGTCGCGGGCAATCGCACCTGGACCGCGATGATCTATCTGAACGAGCCCGACGCGGGCGGGGCGACGCGCTTCAAGGCGGTCGACAAGACGATCCAGCCCGAGCTGGGCAAGCTGGTCTGCTGGAACAATTGCCGCCCCGACGGGACGCTCAACCCGGCGACGATCCACCACGGGATGAAGGTGCGCGCCGGGACGAAGTATATCATCACGAAATGGTATCGCGAGCGCGCCTGGGGGTGGTGAGCGCGCGCTGTCGTGCGCCCAGCCCGTCGCCCCGGACCTGATCCGGGGCCCCGCTTCTTCTTCGCGAGGGTAGAAGCGGGATCCCGGATCACGTCCGGGATGACGGTATGGCAGACGCTGCCCCTTCGGGTCAGAACGTCACGCTCGCCCCCAGCGTGAACAGCCGGCCGAGGCGGTAGTTGTTGATGTCGACGCGGTTGCCGCCATCGAAGGTCTGGAATTCCTGATAGCGCGTGCCGGTCAGGTTGCGCATCTCGGCCTTGATCTCGACCTTCTTGGTCATGAAATCGACCGTCTGACGCGCGACGAAGTCGAGGCGGATGCCCGGCTTCTCGATGATGTCCGGCTGGAAGCCGGCACCCCCCAGCAGCGACGGGCCGCGGTTCGTCACGCGCTCGCTGGCGTAGTTGAACAGCAGCGTCGCCTGCGTGCCATTGTCCTTGTCCTCATAGCCCAGCTGGAGGTTGACGAGGTGATCGGATTGGCCGGTCAGCGGCGCGCCGTCGCGGAACAGGCTGGCGGCCGGGGCGAAGTTGGTCGGGCAGCCGCCGAGCGTCGTCCCCTCGAGCACGCCGGGCACGCAGGTGCGGTCGGCGGTGAGCGCCGAATGCGTCCAGGTGTAATTGGCGATCACCACCGCGCGCTTGCCCGCCATGCCTTCGGAGATGAAGTCGAGCGGGATGTACTTCTGCGCCTCGATCTCCGCGCCGTACAATTTGGCGCGCGGCAGGTTGGTGAAGCCGGTCTGCAGCCGCGCGTCGGGGGTCGGGAAGAAGCCGACCTGCTCGATCGGATTGTCGATGCGCTTGTAGAAGCCGGCCAGCGTGATGCGCTGGTCACGCGCGAAGAACCATTCGTAGCGCGCCTCGAGATTGTAGAGCTCCGAGTCCTTCAGCCGCGGGTTGCCGAAGAACAGGCGGTCCGATTCGAAGTCGCGGAACGCCTGCGGGGCCAGCTCGCGGAACTGCGGGCGGGCGATCGTCTTCGACGCGGCGAGGCGCAGCTGCATGTCCTGCGCGAAGTTCCACGTCAGCGTCGCGCCGGGCAGGAAGTAATCGTTCTTCAGTCGCGTGCCGGTGGCGTTGACCGGCGTGACGCGCTGCGTGGCGGTTTCGTAGCGGACGCCGACGATCGCGCGGACGCCGTCGAACGCCTCGGCTTCGGCCTGCGCGTAACCGGCGTGGACGCGCAGCAAGGCGTCATAGGCGTAGGAGCCGTTCTGGCCGGCGTCGAAGCGCATTTGCACCGCGGTGTCGGACGGATTGCCCGCACCCGGCACCGGGCAGCCGTTCACCACATCGGGCGACAGCAGATAGTCGGGACGGAACAGGTTGCACGGAAACGGGATCGCCCCGCCCGCCACCGTTTGATAGGTGAACGGCAGACGCGTCGAGGTGCGCTCGTTCTCCGAATAATAATAGCCCGCCGACAAGGTCATCGGGCGCTCGCCCTGGAACTTGTAGGCGACGTCGGCCTGCCCCGAATAGAGGTTCTCGTTCAGCTCGCTGAACACCACCGTCGCGAAACGGTCGAAGGCGTTGGTCGCCTGCCACACGCCCGGGCAGCTCACCCCGGTGTCGCTGACGGGCGCGTTGCTGAGATCGACGTTCAGCGAGGTGTTGCAATTGTAGATGAACTGCCGCTCGTACGGCGAGTTGCGCTGCGAATTGGCATAGGCGCCGCGCAGGTCGATCGACAGGTCCTGCACCGGCTTGAACTCGCCGACGAGCTGCGTCTCGATCAGCTTGCGCTCGAACCAGCTGGTGTTCTGCTGGAACAGCGGGTTACCACTCGAATTGTTGTAGACGGTCGCCGCCGAGGCGCGCCCCTGCTTGAGCGTGTCGTGGATGTAGACGTTGGTCCAGCGGATCTTGTTCTCGCCGAACTCCGCGCCGAAGCCGAGCAACCCGTTCACCACCGCACGATTGTCGGTGATGACGGTGCGGAAATCATTGCGGATCGTGCCGTCGTTGCTGACGGTGTCCTGCTGCACCGCGTCGCGGGTGCGCCAGTTGTTCGACACGCCGACGCTGCCGATCAGGCCGACGCGCGTGCCGCCGATATCGCCGGTGACGCCGAGGTCGAGGCTGCCGGAATAATTGGCGGGAATGTCGCCGTTGCGCTGGAGCAGCGTCGTGCGCGCGTTCGACAGCTGCAACACCTGCGCGGCGGGGATCACGCCGTTGCCGGTCGGCGCCTGCTTGATGAAGTCCGGAACGTTGCGCTCGCCACCGTCATAGCCGAGCCAGTCGGTCTTCGACCCGAAATAGGTATAGCCGAGCTTCCCCGTCGTCTCGGTGTCGATCCCGCCCGACGCGCCGACGGTGAAGAAATTCTCGTCCGGGATCGCCTTGGTCGTCAGGTTGATGACGCCGCCGCCGAACTCGCCGGGATAGTTCACCGAATAGGTCTTCTGGACCAGTGCCGAGCCGACGACCGTGGTCGGGAAGATGTCGAGCGGGACGGTACGGCGCAGCGGCTCGGGGCTGGGCAGCGGCGATCCGTTGAGCAGCGCCGACGAATAGCGATCGCCGAGCCCGCGCACGAAGACATAGCCGTTGCCGACCACCGACAGGCCGGTGACGCGCGTCAGCGCGCCTGCGATGTCGCCCTCGCCGGTCCGCGCGATATCGGCGGTCGACAGCACGTTGACGACCTGCGCGGTGGCGCGGACCGCGTTGGGGATATTGCGCCCGACGACGACGATGTCGCCGGCAGTGCCGGCATCGACGCCGGGGGCGGAGATTTCGGCCTGGTCGTCCGCACCGCCGGGGACGGCGTCCTGCGTCGCCTCGGCCTGCCGGTCGGCGGACGTCGCCGGACCGGGCGAGGTGGTGCTGGTCTGCGGCGGGCCGGCCGGCGCCGCAGGAGCGGGAGCGACCTGCGCCAGCGCCGCGGGGGCGACCAGCGTGGTCGTCAGGAGAAGAAGCGTGGCGAGGTTGCGCTGGCGCATGGTCGGGTGTTCCGATCGGAGGTCATAAAAGCGTGCCCGGGGTGGCGCGATCAGGCGCTCCCCGGGCTCCGCCGAGCATCACGAGGGGCTAGGAGCGCCTCAGCGGCCCTGGCACTGGAAGTAGACCGAGTTGAAGGTCGGCGGACCGACGTCCTGCAACGCGCTGTTCGCCGGGCGGATCGTCGAGCGATCGTTGCCGGTCGCGGCCGCGCCGTTGACCTGGTTGCCGGCGATGATGTTGACGCACGCCTCGCCCGACGGCGTCTTCACCACGCCGTTGACGAACGCGAAGTCCGCACCACCCCGCAGCCGGATCGCAGCGACCGGGTTCTGCGTCGAAGCGGTCTGGATGAAGGTGAAGTTGGCGTAGCGACCGTAGGTACGCGGCAGCAGATCCTCGGCGCCATTCGAGTCGATCTCGGTCGCGAAGGAGTCGTTGGTGGCGCCATTGGCCTTCTGCGCGGCGATGATGAACTGCATGAACCCGCGCCAGCCGTTGTCGACGTCGAAGCCATCGTCATCCGCGCCGGTGACGACGAAATATTTCAGGTTGGTCGTGCCGCCGAAGATCTCGATGCCGTCGTCGGCCGAATTGTGGCTCTGCACGTGGTCGATCGTCGTGCCCGAGCCGGTGCCGCCCAGCGTCAGGCCTTGCAACTCGTTGCCCTCGCTGATCGCGATGCCGGTGTAGCGGATTTGGACGTATTGCATCGTGCCCGAACTGTCGGCGGCGTTGGTGCCGCCGTACAGGCGACCGGTCACACCCTCGATCTGCTGCTGGCACGGCGCGGCGGCGCCTGCCGAGGTGCCGTCGGCGGTGTTCGGGCCGGTGCCGGTGGCGCAGACCGCGGTCGGCGCCTTGCCGAGCAGGATCACCCCGCCCCACAGACCCTGCGACGAGTCCGACACGCCGTTGCTCCGCAGGTTCTGCTGCGCGGTGAAGATGATCGGCGCGTCGGCGGTGCCGACCGCGTTGATCTTGCTGCCGCGGTTGACGAGCACGACGTCGTTCGAGGTTTCGGTCGCGTCCGCCGCCAGCACCACGCCCGGCTGGATCGTCAGCGTCGCCGCCGCGCCGCCGTCGACGCCGACTTCGGTCAAGCCGCGGAAGCGATAGACGAGGCCCGCCACCTTGGCGAGCGTCAGGTCGGCGGTGATGATCGACGGCAGACGGCAATAGCGAAGCGTGGCGGCGGAGGTGATCGCGCCCGCCTCGTTGCGGATTTCGTTGGTGCCGTCGTCGGTCAGGCCGGTCGGACAGGACGCGGCCGGGCCGTTACCGATCGACGGCACCGCGGCGCACGCGCTGCTGTTGAGGAACGTGGCGCTCGACGAATTGCAGGTCCAGCCCGAGAAGGCATTGTCGTTCGGGCCGCTGAGCGCGCCGACGAAGCTGGTGTTCTGGATGAACGCGTTCTCGCCCAGCACCGTCTGCGGGTTGCTGGCGGTGGTCAGCGAGGCGCCGCTGACCGGATAGACACCGTTCAGCGTCGTGCCGAAGCCGTTGACGTTGTTGTTCTGCCCGGCGTTGATGATCGCGAGTTGCTCGTCCGCGGTGATCGTGACGCCCGATTGCGTGGTGGCCGCGGCGAATTGCGCGGCGGTCAGCGGGGTCGGCGTCGCGGTGCCGGTGGGAGTCGGCGTCGGGGCGGGCTGATTGATCGTGACGGGCACGCTGCCCGCGCCAGGCGACGCCACATCGTCCGCACCGCACGACGCAAGGAACAGGGCGGCACTGGATGCCAGCAGCATGTGGCTGCGGCGGCTGAAGCTGACCATGAACTCACTCCCTTCGAGATTCGGGCCTGTCCCAAGACCCCGATCCGAGTCGGACCTGACTGTCCGCTCGATCGTCGAGAGCGCCGCTAGGCGGTGAGGATGACAGCTGAATGCGATTCCGGAGACGGTTGAGTGACGCTGCGGTTACGGTTACGTGACATGTGCGGAGATGGGACCGGTTAGCTACTCCCGCCTTTCAAGCACTTACGTCAACACTCCCCCCGCCCGCGGGAAGCTGGACGCGCCAGTTTGGCGAAAATCGTCCTCATCCTGTTCGGCACCTCCGCCGCTCGCTGCCGCCGATCCGGTTGGTTCGGGGCCGGCTCCTTTGCTGGCGTCATGCGGCGCACGTCGATCAGGTCGAAGCCCAGTCGCTTGCCCTCGATCCTGACGCGCCGCCCGCAAAGGCGTCTTGCGGCCAACCAGTCCACATCGAGTTGCCAGACCACGCCACGATCCTTTTCGAGCGCATAACCGGATCGCGTCCGTCGCAACGTGCCGATGAGAATATGCCGGGTGGCTCGTGGCATCACCCCGTTCTCCCGGGAAGTCCGACGCGGTACGCCCCCGCCCTGGACCTCACATCTGATCCCTTGGTGATCGGGGAGTTAGTACACCGGCAAAAGTCGGCCCCGCGGCCTTTGGGCTGAAAGCCTTGGACATGCGCCGCAGGCTCCCCGACCATAAGGGTCAGGAAGTGTGACGCTGTTACGGTCAGCATCTACCGCTTCTGCCGGGGGTACTAATCCCCAGAGCCGTGCGTGGCAGCTCCGGGACTTATATCGAATATTGCACCTTCGGGCGCAACCGCGCGCGGGCGACGCCAGGTGGTTCCGGTTGGTGACATGTACTTGGGCGAGAGTGCGAAACGGGCAGCAGCCCCATCGTCATGCCCGCGCAGACGGAAATCCAGAAGCCCGACCATCGCGGCTCAGCCGTAAATCTGCGCGTCCGGATTTCCGTCTGCGCGATCATCACGATCCGGGGCGCTATGCTGGCATCGAGGCGGATGCCATCGCCCGGACGCGAAAAGCCCCGCCGGATCGTCATGACCGGGCGGGGCTTTCAGGCCGTGGATGGTGGGCGCGACAGGGATTGAACCTGTGACCCCACCCGTGTGAAGGGTGTGCTCTACCGCTGAGCTACGCGCCCATCCGTTGGCGGAGCGGCGCAATTACGCAAGCCCCTCCGCCCTGTCCAGAGCAAATCCGTCTTAGTTGAGCGAATCCTTGAGCACCTTGCCGGCCTTGAACTTCGGCTGGCTCGACGCCTTGATCGTCATCGGCTCCCCGGTGCGCGGATTGCGTCCGGTCGACGCCTTGCGCTTGCTGACCGCGAAGGTACCGAAGCCGACGAGGCGCACCTCGTCCCCCTTCTTCAGGCATCCCGAGATGGTGTCGAACACCGCCTCGACCGCGCGGCTCGCCTCGTTCTTCCCCAGTCCGGCGACCGTCGCTACCTGCGCGATCAGTTCCTGCTTGTTCATCCGCAAAACCCCACTTTCAGAAATATCGTTACAGCGATGGAATGGATTCGCGGATCGAAGCCCGCACCGTCCCATTAACGCGCGCCGACGCCGCCGAGTCAAACGAATCCGCCGTACCGGATCAACGGTACGGCGGAGTTTACGACCCGAAAAGCTAGTTAAATTAGTGGTGAAGCTCTCCGCCGACCGGTGCGATCGGCGCCGGGGGAAGCGCCGCGAGTTCGTCGGCCTCGGTCCAGTCGATCGCTTCCAGCGGGCGGACCAGCGCGAGCCGGAGCACCTCGTCGACGTGCGAGACCGGCACGATCTTGAGCCCGTCGCGGATGTTCTGCGGGATTTCGGCGAGATCCTTCTCATTCTCCTTGGGGATCAGCACCGTCTCGATCCCGCCGCGCAGGGCGGCGAGCAGCTTCTCCTTGAGCCCGCCGATCGGCAGCACGCGCCCGCGCAGCGTCACCTCGCCGGTCATCGCCACTTCCTTGCGCACCGGAATGCCGGTCAGCGTCGAGACGATCGAGGTGACCAGCCCGATGCCGGCCGAGGGACCGTCCTTGGGCACCGCGCCCTCCGGCAAGTGGATGTGGATGTCCTTGCGGTGGAACAGGCTCGGCTTGATCCCGAACGATGGCGAGCGCGCCTGGACGAACGAGAAGGCGGCCTGCACCGATTCCTTCATCACGTCGCCCAGCTTGCCGGTGACCTTCGCCTGTCCCTTTCCGGGAACGGTGACGCTTTCGATCGTCAACAATTCGCCGCCGACCTCGGTCCACGCCAGCCCGGTGACCGCGCCGATCTGATCCTCGGTTTCGGACAGGCCGTGGCGGAACTTCAGCACGCCGGCATAGTCCGACAGATTGTCGGGCGTGATCGTCACGCGCTCCGCCTTGCCCTCGAGGATCTGGCGCAGCGCCTTGCGACACAGCTTGGCGATCTCGCGTTCCAGCGTGCGGACGCCCGCCTCGCGGGTGTAGCGCTGGATCAGCGCGCGCAACCCCTCGTTGGTGAGCGTGAACTCACCCGGCTTGAGCCCGTGCGCCTCGATCTGCTTGTCGACCAGATGCCGCTCGGCGATCTCGACCTTCTCGTCCTCGGTGTACCCCTCGAGCCGGATGATCTCCATACGGTCGAGCAGCGGCTGCGGCAGGTTGAGCGAATTGGCCGTGCAGACGAACATCACGTCCGAGAGATCGATGTCGATCTCGAGATAATGGTCGTTGAACTTCGCGTTCTGCTCCGGGTCGAGCACCTCCAGCAGCGCCGAGGCGGGATCGCCGCGGAAGTCCTGTCCGAGCTTGTCGATCTCGTCGAGCAGGAACAGCGGGTTGCTGGCGCCGGCCTTCTTGAGGTTGGTCACCACCTTGCCCGGCAGCGAGCCGATATAGGTGCGGCGGTGGCCGCGGATCTCGGCCTCGTCGCGCACGCCGCCCAGCGACTGGCGGATGAACTCGCGCCCGGTCGCCTTGGCGATCGACTTGCCCAGCGAGGTCTTGCCGACGCCCGGCGGGCCGACGAGGCACAGGATCGGGCCCTTCAGCTTGTTGGTGCGCGCCTGCACCGCGAGGTATTCGACGATCCGGTCCTTGACCTTCTCCAGCGCGTAATGATCCTCGTTGAGGATCGCCTCGGCGGCGGGAATGTCCTTCTTGATCTTGCTCTTCTTGCCCCACGGCAGCCCGAGCAGCACGTCGAGATAATTGCGCACCACCGTCGCCTCGGCGCTCATCGGCGCCATGGTCTTGAGCTTCTTCAGCTCGGCGGTCGCCTTGGTGCGCGCCTCCTTCGACAGCTTGAGCGTGGCGATCTTCTGGGTCAGCTCGGCGATCTCGTCGCCCTCGCCTTCCTCGCCCTCGTTGCCCAGCTCGCGCTGGATCGCCTTGAGCTGTTCGTTGAGGTAATATTCGCGCTGCGTCTTCTCCATCTGGCGCTTGACGCGGCTCTTGATCTTCTTCTCGACCTGCAGGACGCCAAGCTCGCCCTCCATCAGCGCATAGGCCATCTCAAGCCGCTTGAGCGGATCGGCCTCCATCAGCAACGCCTGCTTCTCGGCGACCTTGACCTGGATGTTGCCCGCGACCGTATCCGACAGTCGACCGGCGGCATCGATTTCAGCAAGCTGCGCGGCGAGTTCGGCGGGAAGCTTGCGGTTGAGCTTGGCGTAATTCTCGAACTGGTCGACGACCGAGCGCATCAGCGCAGCCGCCTCCGGCCCCTCGGCGTCGGCATCGGCGACCGGCGCGACCGTCGCGGTCAGATACTCGCCGCTTTCCTCCAGCGTCTCCAGCGTCGCGCGCGCCTTGCCCTCGACCAGCACGCGCACCGTGCCGTCGGGCAGCTTGAGCAATTGCAGCACCGTCGCGGTGACGCCCATCGAATAGAGATCGTCGCGCGCGGGATCGTCCTCGGCCGGGTCGAGCTGCGCGACGAGGAAAATCTCCTTGTCGGCGGCCATCGCGGCTTCCAGCGCGGCGACCGACTTGTCGCGCCCGACGAACAGCGGCACGATCATATGCGGGAAGACGACGATGTCGCGAAGCGGCAGAACGGGGAAAGCAGACGTCATGGATACTCCGGTGCCGCCGATCGGGGGCGGCCTACCTTCTTTATATGGTGCGTTCGCGCGCGGCATCAATCTTCTGCTCGCGCTGGCCCTGCCCGCCCCGCTCGCCGCCGCGCAACTGCCCGGCAAGGGCGAGCCGCCGATCAGCGAGCAGACGCAGCTTTCGGGCGGGGTGCGGCCCAATGGACAGGCCGACCTAGGGCTTAAGTCCGCCGATCTCGTGTTCGCCCCCGATCCGGTCACGCGGCGGATGGTCGCGCGCGCGACGCTGGTCGTCACGGCGAAGCGCGATGTGGCGGCGATCACGCTCGATCTCGATTCGAACTATCAGGTGCGATCGGTGACGGCCGACGGCAAGCCGGTACGCGCGGCGCGGCCGGACGGGCGGATCGTCGTGCCGCGCGCGCTGGCACGGGGAAAGCAGGTGACGATCGCGATCGCCTATGACGGCACCCCGCACGTCGCGGTCAACGCGCCGTGGGACGACGGGATGGTGTGGTCGCAGACGCCCGATGGTCAGCCGTGGATCGCGAGCACGACCGAGGGCTATGGCTGCGACCTGCTGTGGCCGTGCCTCGACTTCCCGACCGGCGAGCCGGAGGTGGCGACGCTCCACATCACCGCGCCCAAGGGGCTGAAGGCGCCATCGAACGGGCGGTTGCTGGGCGTGGACACGTTGCCCGACGGGCGCAGCGTCTGGCACTGGCGCGCCCGCCAGCCCAACACCTACGCCATCGCGATCAATATCGGGCCCTATGAGGTGATCGAGGGCAGCTACAAGAGCCGCTACGGTAACACGATCCCGCTCTATTACTGGCATCTGCCCGGCGAGGGCGCGCAGGCGAAGACGCTGTTCGACGAATTCGCGCCGACGCTCGACTTCTTCGAAAGCGTCATCGGCCCCTATCCGTTCGGCGACGAGAAGCTGGGCGTGGTCGAGACGCCGCACAAGGGCATGGAGCACCAGACGATCAACGCTTACGGCAATGGCTATGCCAAGGCGCCGGAAGGATTCGACTGGCTGTTCCATCACGAATTCAGCCATGAATGGTTCGCCAACCAGCTGACTGCCGCCAATTGGGACGATTACTGGCTGCACGAGGGGTTCGGCAGCTACATGCAGCCGCTCTACGGCCAGTGGCGCGAGGGCGACGCGCGTTACGCGGTGATGCTGGAGGTGCAGCGCAACCAGATCGTCAACCGCGCCCCGATCGTCCGCGACCGCGTGCTGACCGAGGAAGAGGTCTACGAGCCGAGCAAGGGCGGTGCGGGCACCGACATCTATTACAAGGGATCGTGGACGCTCCACACCTTGCGCTGGCTGATCGGCGACCGGGCGTTCTTCGATGCGGTGCGGCGGATGGTCTATGGGCGGCGCGATCCGACGCCGGGCAATTTCGCGCCACGCTACGGCTCGACCCGCGAGTTCGAGACGATCGTGCGCGAGGAAAGCGGGCGCGATTTGTCGTGGTTCTTCGACACCTATCTGCGCGATCGCGCGTTGCCGGAGCTGGTGACGACGCGGGACGGCGATACGCTGCGGCTCGCCTGGCGAACGGAGCGCGCGCGCGTGTTCGCGATGCCGGTCGAGCTGACCGTCGATGGCGCGGCGCGGCGTGTCGCGATGCCCGGCGGCACGGCGACGGTCGCGGTGCCCGCCGGGGCGCATGTGGTGATCGATCCGGCGGCGCGCATCCTGCGCCGCTCGGTCGCGGTGGAGGAATATCAGTCATGGCGACAGCAGCAGCAAAAGTCCCGCTGACCGCGCGTGTGATCGAGATGGCGGCGGTGTTCATGATCGGCGACGGGCTGCTCGGGCTGACGCAGACCGTGCGGCACACCGATTTGTGGAAGGAGCGCGCGCTGGGCGCGGAGCGGACGGTGCAGCCGTTCGTCGGGCGGCCGGGACGGCGACGGTTGTATGCGCTGGTGCAGATCGCGGCGGGGCTGGCGCTCGCGGCGCGGCAGCGTGGGTGATCCTTCTTCAACCGTTCGCCTCGAGTAGCGATCGAGCGTAGCCGAGAGCGCGTATCGAGAGGTCCGCCTCCGGAGCCTTTCTCGATACGCCGTCTCGGCTGCGCTCGACGGCTACTCGAAACGAACGGTGCGCCGTTTACGGCACCACCGTCGTGAACAGGTACACCGCGAAGATCACCAGATGCACCGCGCCTTGCAGCACGGTGGTCCGCCCGGTGCCGAGCGAGATCGTCGCGATGAACAGCGACAGCGCGAGCAGGATGATCTTCATCGCGCTCAGCCCGAGCGCGAGCGGCAGGTCGAGCACCAGGCTGACGATCGCGACCGCCGGGATCGTGAGGCCGATTGTCGCCAGCGCCGAGCCGAGCGCGAGGTTGAGGCTGGTCTGGATGCGGTTGCGCGCCGCGGCACGATAGGCGGCGAGGCTTTCGGGGGCGAGCACCAGCGCCGCGATCACAACGCCGACCACCGCGAGCGGCAGCCCGGCGCCGAGCACCGCTTCCTCGACGGTCTGCGACAGCGCCTTGGCGAGCAGCACCACTGCGACCAGCGCGACCAGCAACGTGCCGAACGCGACGCCGGTGGTCGCACGGCTCGGCATCGCGGCATGGCCGTCCTCGTCGCCCTGTTCGGGGAGAAAATACTCGCGGTGGCGCAACGTCTGCACCATCACGAACACGCCGTACAGGAACAGGCTGACCACCGCGACCAGCACCAGCTGCGAGGTCGCGTAATAGGGCCCCGGTGTGGTGAGCGTGTAATTGGGGAGCACCAGCGTCAGCACCGCGAGCGCGGCGAGCGTGCAGAGCGCTGCGCTGACCCCACGCAGCGTGAAGCGCTGCTCGCCATGCTGCAGGCCGCCAACCAGCAGGCACAGCCCGATGATGCCGTTGAGGATGATCATGATCGCCGCGAACACGGTGTCGCGCGCCAGCGCGGAGGCGTCGCCGGCGTCGGAGAGCATCAGCGAGACGATCAGCGATACCTCAATGACGGTCACCGCGATCGCGAGCACGAGCGTACCGAACGGCTCACCGACGCGGTGCGCGACGACCTCGGCATGGTGGACCGCGGCGAGCACGCAGCCGAACAGCACGATCGTCGCGCCGATCGTCCCGGCCGCGCCGAGCGCATAGAGCGACAGCAACACGGTCACCAGCCCGAGCGGCGGCATCGCCAGCGTCCAGAGCGGCAGGTCGAGCCGGTGGAGCAGCGAACGGCGCACGTCGGCGGGCGGCAAGGCGTCGTCTTCGAGGGTCATGCGATCGGCGGGCTCCCTTTTCCCGACCAATGCATGAGGCGCGGACTTGATCCGCGGGTGTAACGATTGGGAAGGTGCCGGTGGTTGTGCCGGGCGGGAGCGCGCTGTTTCTAAGCGCCTTCGATTTTGCCGATCACCCCCGCACTTCCGTCATCCCGGACTTGATCCGGGATCCCGCTTCTACCGCGGTTGCCAATGAAGCGGGCCCACGGATCAAGTCCGGGGCGACGATGGTCAGGCGGCGGACCGCGTTACGCGACCTCGCCGGCCTTCTTGCTCTTCTCGGCATAGACGCGGACCGGGTCCTTGCGGCCCTCGACCACGTCCTTGTCGATCATCACCTCGTCGACCGAGTCCATCCCCGGAAGGTCGAACATCGTGTCGAGCAAAATGCCCTCGAGGATCGAGCGAAGCCCGCGCGCACCAGTCTTGCGCTCGATCGCCTTCTTGGCGACCGTCGTCAGCGCGTCGTCGGTGAAGCCGAGCTTGACCTCCTCCATCTCGAACAGCTTCTGATATTGCTTGACCAGCGCGTTCTTCGGCTCGGCGAGGATCTTGACCAGCGCCGGGATGTCGAGATCCTCAAGCGTCGCGATCACCGGCAGACGGCCGACGAACTCGGGAATCAGCCCGAACTTGAGCAGATCCTCGGGCTCGGTCTGGCGCAGCACCTCGCCGGTGCGACGCTCCTCCGGGGTCGCGACATAGGCGCCGAAGCCGATCGACTTGCCCTGCAACCGGTCGCCGATGATCTTCTCGAGCCCCGAGAAGGCGCCGCCGCAGATGAACAGGATGTTCGTCGTGTCGACCTGCAGGAACTCCTGCTGCGGATGCTTGCGCCCGCCCTGCGGCGGCACACTGGCGGTGGTGCCCTCCATCAGCTTGAGCAGCGCCTGCTGGACGCCCTCGCCCGACACGTCGCGGGTGATCGAGGGGTTTTCGGCCTTGCGGCTGATCTTATCGATCTCGTCGATGTAGACGATGCCGCGCTGCGCACGCTCGACGTTGTAATCCGACGCCTGGAGCAGCTTCAGGATGATGTTCTCGACATCCTCACCGACGTAACCGGCCTCGGTGAGCGTCGTGGCGTCGGCCATCGTGAACGGCACGTCGAGGATGCGCGCCAGCGTCTGTGCGAGCAGCGTCTTGCCGCAGCCGGTGGGACCGACGAGCAGGATGTTGCTCTTCGCCAGCTCGACATCGGCACCCTTGGCGCCGTGGTTCAGCCGCTTGTAGTGATTGTGGACTGCCACCGACAGCACGCGCTTCGCCTGCTTCTGTCCGATGACATAATCGTCGAGCACGTCGCAGATTTCCTGCGGCGTCGGCACGCCGCCGTCCTTCTTGGCGACCAGCGCGGACTTCGTCTCCTCGCGAATGATGTCGTTGCACAGCTCGACGCATTCGTCACAGATGAAGACGGTGGGTCCGGCGATCAGCTTGCGCACCTCGTGCTGCGACTTGCCGCAGAACGAGCAATAGAGGGTGCTCTTGCTATCGCCGCCACTAAGTTTCGTCATTCAGTCCATCCTTCGTCGCGGATCGTCGATCCGCCCTGTGCGCGGCGCAAGCTAACGCACCGCTGCTTAAGCAACAACGTACAAAGCGTCGTTGGCCGCCGCGCGGCGCGAAGGTCCCGCTTCACGCCGGCGCAGCGCCCTATATCGAACGTCCCGCGACGGGCTTCAAGGGCAGGCCCGGCGCGGTTCGTCGCGCGACGGTCATAGCAAACAGGCGTAAGCAATTGGTATCGACGCGCGCTGTCCGCGCGCGTCGCTTTCCGGCTCAGGCCGCCGCGGCGTCCTCGGCCGGCTGCGGGCGCTTGTCGAACACCTGGTCGATCAAGCCGAACTCCTTCGCCTCCTCCGCGCTCATGAACTTGTCGCGGTCCATCGCGCGCTCGATCTCCTCGAGCGGCTTGCCGGTGTACTTGGCGTAGAGCGTGTTGAGGAAGTGGCGCATCCGCAGGATCTCGCGCGCCTGAATCTCGATGTCCGCGGCCATGCCCTGCGCACCGCCCGACGGCTGGTGGATCATGATGCGGCTGTTGGTCAGAGCGACGCGCATCCCCGGCTCACCGCTGGCGAGCAGGAAGCTTCCCATCGACGCGGCCTGACCGATGCAGACCGTGCCGACGCGCGGGCGGATGTACTGCATCGTGTCGTGGATCGCCATGCCCGCCGTGACAACACCGCCCGGCGAGTTTATATACATGTAGATGTCCTTCTTCGGATTTTCCGACTCGAGGAACAGCAGCTGCGCGGTGATGAGGCTGGCCATGCCGTCCTCCACCCCGCCGGTCACGAACACGATCCGCTCGCGCAGCAGCCGCGAGAAGATGTCGAACGACCGCTCGCCGCGGTTCGACTGCTCGATCACGATCGGCACCAGCCCGGCCTGGGTCTGATGCAGCCCGAGCCCGGCGCTCGCCAGCTTGCCCGCGAAATCGCCGGTGTCGAACGGATTGTGCATGGAAACTCTCTTTTCGCTTAGGAAGAGCCGCAACATCGGTGCTTCCGCGAAACGGTTCAAGCCCCTTCGCTTACCCGTCCCGGCGCCGGCAGTTGCAGATAGGCGAGCCGTCGCACCTCGCGTCGGCCGCGCACCACGGTGTCGAGGATCAGCCCGGCGAAGAAGCACAAGGCGGCGAGGATGATGAGCCCGGTCGTCAGGATCGCGGTCGGGAAGCGCGGCACCAGCCCGGTGTGCATGTAGGTGACGACCAGCGGCACCGCGAGGATCACCGCGAGCAGCGCGAGCAACCCACCGACCGCGCCGAAGAACCACAAGGGCCGCTCGATCCGGTAAAGCGTCGCGATCGTGCCGACGATTCGCCACCCATCGCGATAGGTGCTCAGCTTCGACACCGATCCTTCGGGACGCGCGAAATAAGGCGTGTCGAGTTCGCCGACCGGCATCTTGAGTTCGAGCGCATGGACGCTGATCTCGGTTTCGATCTCGAACCCGACCGACAGCACTGGGAAGCTCTTGACGAACCGGCGCGAGAAGACGCGGTAGCCGGTCAGGATATCGGTGAAGCTGCGCCCGAACAGCCGCGTCAGCATCCCCGTCAGCAGCGCATTGCCGAGCCGGTGTCCGCGGCGATAGGCAGCCGCCGCCTCGCCGATGCGGCAGCCGACCACCATGTCGAGCTGCTCGTCGAGCATCCGCGCGACCAAAGCAGGCGCGGCGCTGGCGTCATAGGTCGCATCGCCGTCGGCCATCACATAGATATCGGCGTCGACGTCGGCGAACATCCGGCGCACCACTGCGCCCTTGCCCTGGATGCGCTCGGTACGGACGACCGCGCCGGCCGCCGTGGCGCGCGCACGGGTCTGGTCGCGGCTGTTGTTGTCGTAGACGTAGATCGTGGCATCGGGCAGCGCGGCGCGGAACGACGCAACCGTCTGCGCGATCGCCGCCTCTTCGTTATAGCACGGCAACAGCACTGCGATCCGCGGACCCGCGATCACCGTCGCGCATCCTCGCCGGTTGGCGTCTGCAGCGTCCGCAGCACCGCCACCAGCGCGAAGAACACCGGCAGCCAGATCAACCGACCCTGATAACGATATTGCGGATCGGCGACCGCACCGCCGAAGAAGCAGCAAACCAGCATCCCGACTCCGGTTATCACCAGCAGGTTGCGCATCGACACGAACGCGCCGCGATCCCGCCGCGCGAGCATCGGCAGCGTCACCGCCAGCGCGAGCAGCGACGCGATCACCGCGGCGTAGAGCACGCCGTTCATCAGGTCGCGCGGCCACGCATTGCGTCCCGACAGGCTGTGCAGGAAGCGCGCACGAACGACCGGCGGCAGGCTCTCCCAGCATTCCGGTGCGGTGCCGCAACCTTGATTGAGCGCATCATAATCGATCCACAGCAATTGCTGGATCGTATTGCGTGCCGATGCGGTGATCTGCTCGACCGGATAGGAGCGAAGCACCGCGAGAGCGAAGGCGACGTCCTCCTCGCCCATGATCCGGCGCTGCGCCGGGGTCGCGAGCATATAGGCGCCATACCGCGGCTCGTCCGAGAACAGCCACGCGGTATTGTTATACGGCTTGCCCATCGGGATGCGGCACGCCTCGAAGCGGTTGCCGTCACAGCCGGCCTCGATGAACTTCTGTCCCGGCCCGTCGGCGTAGAAGCGTGAGGTGAGCAACGGCAACAATTGCGGCGCGCGGCCGACCGCCATCCGGGTAGCGAAGGTGGTCGCCTGCAACGCCAGCACCGCGACAAGGATCGTCCCGACCGCGGCAAACCACGCGCGGGGCGGAACGCGCAGCCAGCCGAGCAACCGCAACAGCACCAGCGCGCCGGTCATCCCGAGCAGCATCGTCAGGTGGGTGAGATGCGCGATCGCCGACATCACCATCACCGCGACGAGGAACGCCACCTCCCATCGCGTCAGCCGACCAGGCAGCGCGAGCAGCGCGAGCGCGAGCATCCCGAACGACGCAAAACCATCCGCGAGCAACATGCTGTTGTAGGTCGGCAGGCTGGTGGTGAGCGCGAGGACGAGCGTCACCAGCGTCACGATGCCGGCACGCGCCAGATCGAAGCGGCGCAGCACCATGATGATGAGCAGGTAGGCGATCACCGCCTGCAACAGCACGAACGGCCAGAACCACCCGAGCACCCAGCCGGCATAGATCAGCGCGCCGATGTACGGCGAACGCCCGCTCATCACCAGCCCGCTCTTCAGGTCGTTCGCGGTCGTGCGGTGCACGGCCTCCGGGCTGGCCGGGCGGGCAGACGGCGGCGTCACCGCCGAAGGCCGCACCGCCGGCAGTTCATGGGCGTAGCGCGCGGTCCAGACCGTCGACACCGTCCGACCCGACGCGAGATGCACCGCCAGATCGGCGGCGCGGATGTAATTGGTGCTGTCGGGGAAGAAGAAGGGCTGGCCATTGACGAGCCCGGTCCACATCAGCGCCAGGATGCAGACGATGTGCCGGACGATGTCGAGCGCGCGCATACGGCTGCCGTGCGCGGCGACGTTCCGCCGCCTGCGTTCACCACCCACCGCCACATCCATCGCAAGCCCCCTTGCCCACGCCCTCAGCGGCCGCGTCTAACAGTCGGAAAGAAGGGCGTCACGCACCTTCGTCCCGCCGCCATGGGACAGTCGGCGACGCATGATCCCCGCCCGCGTCGCCGCCGCGAGGATCATGCGCAAACCGATCTTACTGGGCCTTTTTCGCGCGCGGCTTCTTCGCCGGGGCGGCGTCGGCGGCCTGCGTGCCCTCGGCCGTCTCGGCGGCCTCCGGCGACGACTCGGCGACCTGCGTTTCCGCCTCGACCGGCGCAGCGGCCTTCTTGGCGCGCGGCTTCTTCGCGGGAGCAGCCTCGGCCTCGGCGGCCGGCTCGGTCACCGCACCGGCGTCCTCGCCCTTGGCGACCGGCTTCTTGGCGGCGGCCTTCTTGGCGGGCTTCGCCTCGGCGGCCTCACCCTCGGCAGCCGGCTCGGCCTTTTTCTTGCCGCGGGTCTGCTTCGGCTTGTGGTTGTCGTGATCGTGGCTGTGCGTGCCGGTCGCGAAACCGTCCTCGCTCTCGATCGCGGCTTCCAGCTCTTCCTTGGTCGTCTCGCGGTCGGTGATCTCGGCCTTGTCGAACAGGAAGTCGACGACCTTGTCCTCGTACAGCGGGGCGCGCAGCTGCGCGGCGGCCATCGGGTCCTGCTGGACGTACTGGATAAAGCGCTGGCGATCCTCGGGGCCGTATTGCTGTGCCGCCTGCGACAGCAACCGCTGCATCTCCGCCTGGGTCACCTCGACGCCGTTCGCCTGACCGATCTCGCTCAGCAACAGCCCGAGACGGACGCGGCGCTCGGCGATCTTGCGATAATCGTCGCGCTCCTTCTCCATCTCGTCGAGCGCGGCCTGCGGATCGGGCTCGTGCGTCGCTTCGTGCTGGAGCTGCTGCCAGATCTGGTTGAACTCAGCCTCGACCATCGACGGCGGCACATCGAAGTCATGCCCCTCGGCCAGCTGATCGAGCAGCTTGCGCTTCATATAGGTGCGCGTCAGGCCGTTATTCTCCTGCTCGAACTGGCCCTTCACCAGCCCGCGCAGCTGCTCGAGGCTCTCTAGACCGAGGCTCTTGGCCATCTCGTCGTCGATCTGGCTCTCGCCCGCGGTCTTCACCGACTTGATCGTCAGGTCGAAGGTCGCGTCCTTGCCGGCCAGTTCCTTCGCGCCGTAATCCGCGGGGAAGGTCACCTTGATCTGGCGCTCCTCGCCGGCCTTCGCGCCGACGACCTGTTCCTCGAAACCGGGGATCAGGCGGCCCGCGCCGATCTCGACCGCCATATCGGTGCCAGTACCGCCGTCGAACGCCACGCCGTCCATCGTCTTGCCGACGAAGTCCATGACGACCTGGTCGCCGGTTTCGGCGGCCTTGTCGCCCGCGTCTTCCCAGCGCTTGGCACCGTCGGCGAAACGCTTGAGCTGCTCGTCGATCGCCGATTCGTCGACCGGCACGGTCAGCCGCTCGAGCTTCAGACCCTCGATCGCGGGCGCCGGCACCTGCGGGAGCACTTCCAGCTCGACCTTCAGCTCGGCGTCCTTGCCCGACTCATAGCCCTCGACCAGCTCGACGCTCGGCTGCATCGCCGGACGCAGCTGCTTCTCGGCGATCAGCGCCTGGATGCCTTCCTGGATCGAGGTGTTCAGCGCGTCCTGCTCGATCGCCGGGCCGTGCATCTTCTTGACCAGATTGGTCGGCACCTTGCCGGGGCGGAAGCCCGGCATCTTGATCTGCGGCGCGACGCGCTTCAGCTCGGCATCGACCCGCTTGGCGATGTCGCCGGCGGGGATCGTCAGGGTGAAGGCGCGCTTCAGGCCCTCGTTCAGGGTCTCGACAGTCTGCATTGGCCGCTTTCGTCAGAAGAATTTCGTGAGTGGTGGCCAACCCCGCTTGCGCGGGGACTGGTGCGGGCGAAGGGAATCGAACCCCCACATCTTGCGATACCAGAACCTAAATCTGGCGCGTCTACCAGTTCCGCCACGCCCGCTAGTCGGACACCGCCGGTCGGCGGCATCTATACCGACGCGCGCGATGGGGCAAGCGGGCAACCCGCGCTTCGACGGCGCGTTTGTCGGGGGAAGGAGAAAAATGCCATGGCCACGAACCCCGGAGACCTGCCGGCCGACGTGCCGCAGCCCACGCAGCCGGCCACGCCCGACACCCCGCCGCCCGAAATCACCCCACCCGGCCCCGACATCGATGTTCCGGCGCCCGGCACCCCGGCTGGGACGCCGCCGACCAATCCGAGCATTTGAGGAAACTGAGGCCATGACCGAGAAGACGATCGATCCGATCCCCAACCGCGATGACGAGCGGCCCGATATCCAGCAGGCGGTCGAGGCGCGCAGCGACGCGGTGGCACGCGGCGAAGGCGGCAAGGAGCCGGCGCGCTTCACCGACACCGGCGAGTTCGACGGCAACAGCGGCACCGGCGGCGAGGTGAAGAACCAGGATCTGACGCAGCAATAAGGCGGCATTCAAGCTGCGTCCCATCCATATCTGACGAGGATATTCTTTGATCGCCCCGGACTTGATCCGGGGCCCCGCTTTTTCCGACGCGCCGTGCAAGCGGGATCCCGGATCGAGTCCGGGATGACGTGAGAGAATGGTGGTGCGGCGATTATCGGACGAACCGACTAATCGATTTCAGTCTTCGTGCGAGATGCCCTCGCCTTCGATCCTGACCCACGGCTGCTTATACTGCTCGAACACCGATGCCGTAAGCGCCGGCAGTTCCGTCCCGGTGGCATCGTCGGCGAAGGCGCCGATCGGAATCGCGATCAGCCCCTCCATGCCCTCGTTCGTATAGGCGATCGTTCCACCGCAGTCGCCGCACCAGCGATACCACGCGCGACGACCGCTATCGGCCACCCGCTCCCAGACGCGAAACTCGCCCGCGATCGTCACCTGATCGATCGGAAACCGTGCCTGCGCTGAGAACGGACCACCGGTACGGCGCTGGCAGGCCCGGCAGTGACACGCCGACACGCGAACCGGTGCGCCGCTGCAGGTCGCGATCAGCTGACCACACCGGCACCGCGCGCGCCGCACGATCGTCACCCCAGCGCCTTCTTCAACAAGTCATTGACCACCGCCGGATTGGCCTTGCCGCCCATCGCTTTCATCGTCTGACCGACGAAAAAGCCGAACAGCGCGACCTTGCCGCCGCAATATTGTTCGAGCTGCCCGGGGTTCTTCGCCAGCACGTCAGCGATCACCGCCTCGATCGCGCCGGTGTCGCTGGTCTGCTTGAGTCCGCGCTCCTCGACGATCTTGCCCGGCGCATCGCCGGTTTCGAGCATCGCCTCGAACACCTGCTTGGCGAGGCTGCCCGACAGCGTGCCGTCGGCGACCAGCGCCAGCAGCTCGGCGGCCTGACCGGGCGTGACCGGGCTGTCGCCGATCGACGTGCCGAGCCGGTTGAGCGCGCCGAACAGCTCGCTCGTCACCCAATTGGCGGCGGCGACCGGCTTCGCACCAGCCTCCAGCAGCGCGTCGAACCAGCGCGCGCTCTCGACCTCGGCGGTCAGCACCTGCGCATTGTACGGCGTGATCCCCAGCCCCTCGTAGCGCGCGCGCTTCGCGTCGGGCAGTTCGGGCAGGCTGGCGCGACATTCGTCGAGGAATGTTTCGTCCAGTTCGAGCGGCAGCAGATCGGGATCGGGGAAGTAGCGGTAATCGTGCGCGTCTTCCTTCGAGCGCATCGAACGGGTCGTGCCGCTGTCCGGATTGAACAGCCGCGTTTCCTGCACGATCGTGCCGCCGGCCTCCAGCACGTCGACCTGTCGCGCGGCCTCATGCTCGATCGCCTGCATGACGAAGCGGATCGAGTTGACGTTCTTGGTCTCGGTGCGGGTGCCGAATTCGTCGCCGGGCTTGCGCACCGAGACGTTGACGTCGGCGCGCATCGAGCCCTGGTCCATATTGCCGTCGCACGACCCGACATAGCGCAGGATCGAGCGCAGCTTGGTCAGATACGCACCGGCCTCGGCCGGCGAGCGCATGTCGGGGCGACTGACGATCTCCATCAGCGCGACGCCCGAGCGGTTGAGGTCGACATAGGAGCGGGTCGGATGCTGGTCGTGCATCAGCTTGCCGGCGTCCTGCTCGACATGGATGCGCTCGACCCCGATCGTCTTGGTGTCGTCGCCGACCTCGATCTCGATCGCGCCCTCGCCGACCAGCGGATGATAAAGCTGGCTGATCTGATAGCCCTGCGGCAGATCGGCGTAGAAATAGTTCTTGCGATCGAACCGCGACCATGTGTTGATCTGCGCGTCGATCGCCATGCCGGTGCGCACTGCCTGCCGGATGCACTCGCGGTTCGGGACCGGCAGCATCCCCGGCATCGCCGCGTCGACCAGCGACACCTGCGTGTTCGGCTCGGCACCGAAGGCGGTCGCCGCGCCCGAGAACAATTTGGCGTTGCTGGTCACCTGGGCATGAACCTCCAGCCCGATCACGACTTCCCAGTCGCCCGTGCTACCCTTCACTCGATACGCGCTCGCGGTCACCGTATTTCCGCTCCTTGCTGGAAGCGTGTCGCTCTAGGATACGCACCGCGTGCTGGCAATGTCCGCGCGGCTTGACTTGGGCCGCGGTGCGCCGTCCAACCGCGGCACTATCGTGGGGAACCAACGTCATGTTCAGCCTTCGTCCGCTCACCGCGCGGATCATGCGCCCGCTGGATGCGGAGGGATTCTGGCGGGGCGCGGAGACGGTCGACATCGATCCCGCCGGCCGGGTCGAGCGCGCGCCGGCCTTTTTCCTTCCGGATGAACTCGACCGGATCGTCGCGCACTATCCGGGAGTTACACCGAAGGATGATCTCGACCGGCTGCTGCACACCAACAGGGTCGAGCCTGCGACGACCGCACGCTTGGTGCCGGACGTCATCGTCGCCGACGGGACGCTGCTACGCCACGGCGGGGTGCAGGTGATCCGGCCGGGACCGGGCAAGCGAAAGGTGCTGCGCGGCGGGTTCTCGACGCTGCCCGAAGCGATGCTGTGCGCCGATTATGTGATCGATCGCTATTTCGGACACTGGATCGCCGACGGCTGGTCGCGCGAGCAACTCGCGATCGATCGCGGGATGGTGCCGATGGTGCTCGATCCGGCGCGCTTTGGGCATAGTGAGGGTTACCGGGCGCTCATCGACCTTCCCGCGCACCGCCTCGCGGACACGCGGGTGCGGCGGCTGTGGCTGATCGACGATCGCGGCTACAATCCCGCGCGGATGGAGCGGTTCAGGCGCGTGCGGGCGCGATTGCGGGCGGCACTGGCTGGCCGTGGGGGCCCCGGCGCGATATTCATCCGGCGCGGTGGGCAAGCGGCGGGCCGCACCTTGTGCAACGAGGCGGAGGTGATCGCTGCGCTGGCGGGGCGCGGATTCACGATCATCGCGCCCGATACCATGCCCGCGGCGGAGGTCGCCGCCACGCTGCGCGACGCGCGCATCGTCGTCGGGGTGGAGGGATCGGCGCTGTCGCACGCCAATGCCGTGCTCGACCCCGGCGCGTGCGTGTTCGCGATCCAGTCACCGACGTCGTTCAACACCATCCACCGGCTTGCCACCGCCGATGCGGGGTTGCGCTTCGCCTTTTCGGTCGGCGATCCGGCGGCGGGCGACGACTTCACCATGCCGGTCGAGCGCCTGTCGCGCGCGATCGACATGGTTGAGGCCGCGATGCGTTAATCCAGCCGGTACAGGCGCTTAGAGGGCGCCCACGACAGTGTTGATTCTCACCACCACCTGGTCGGGCGCGCGGTGAAGCCCGCGCGTTCCTCGATCGCCAGTGCGGCGTTGAGGACGCCCTGTTCGTCGAGCGGCTTGCCGATCACCTGTAGACCGAGCGGCAGCCCCGCCGCGTCGACGCCGCCCGGCACGCTCATCGCCGGCAGGCCGGCGAGGCTGGAAGGAACGGTGAACACGTCATTGAGATACATGGCCAAAGGATCGGCCGACTTCTCGCCGAGCGCGAACGCCGCCGAGGGGGCGGTGGGGGTCAGCAGCACGTCGCAGACGTCCCACGCACGCTCGAAATCGCGCGCGATCAGCGTGCGGACCTTCTGCGCCTGCGTGTAGTAAGCGTCGTAGAAGCCGGCGGAGAGGACGTAGGTGCCGATCAGGATGCGGCGCTTGACCTCGTCGCCGAAGCCTTCGGCGCGCGTCCGTGCGTACAATTCCTGCAAATTGGCCCCGTCCGGCAGGTCGCGGAGCCCGTAACGGACCCCATCGTAGCGCGCGAGGTTCGACGAGGCTTCGGCGGGTGCAATGATGTAATAGGCGGGCAGCGCGTATTTGGTGTGCGGCAGCGAGACGTCGACGATCTCCGCGCCGGCGTCCTTCAGCCACGCGATCCCCTGCTGCCAGAGCGCCTCGATCTCGGCGGGCATGCCGTCGACGCGATACTCCTTGGGGATGCCGACGCGCTTGCCGGCCAGCGAGGCGTTCAGCTGCCCTTCCCAGTTCGGCACGGGCAGGTCGAGCGAGGTGGCGTCCTTGGCGTCGAAGCCGGCCATCGCCTCCAGCATGATCGCGCAGTCGCGGACGTCGCGCGCCATCGGCCCGGCCTGATCGAGCGACGAAGCGAAGGCGATCGTCCCCCAGCGCGAGCAGCGGCCGTAGGTCGGCTTGATCCCCGAGATGCCGACGAACGCCGCCGGCTGGCGGATCGAGCCGCCGGTGTCCGTGCCCGTCGCGCCCGGCGCAAGTCGCGCGGCGACCGCCGAGGACGAGCCACCCGACGACCCACCCGGCGCGAGCGGGGCGTTGCCGCCGTCGTTGCGCCGCCACGGGCTGATGACATTGCCGAAATAGCTGGTCTCGTTCGATGAACCCATCGCGAACTGGTCGAGGTTCAGCTTGCCGAGCATCCCCGCGCCGGCGTTCCACAGGTTCTGCGAAACGGTCGATTCATATTCGGGCGTGAAGCCTTCGAGGATGTGGCTGGCCGCGGTGGTCGGGACGCCCTTCGTGCAGAACAGGTCCTTCATGCCGATCGGCACGCCGGCCATCGGCTTGAGGGCCTCGCCCGCCGCGCGCGCCTTGTCGGCGGCGTCGGCGGCGGCGAGCGCATGCTCGGGCGTCTCGACGAGAAAGGCGTTGAGCGGCTTTGCCGCGGCGACCGCGGCGTTGAACGCCTCGGCCACCTCGCGCGCGGAAAAGTCGCCGTCGCGGACGCCGTTGCGGATCGCGGCGATGCCCAGATCGGTGAGTGCGGTCATTATTCGATCACCTTGGGCACAGTGAAGAAGCCATGTTCGGCCTGCGGTGCGTTGGCGAGCACCTTGTCGCGGACGCCACCATCGGTGACGACATCGTCGCGCAGCCGCAGATGGTTGGGGATCACGGCGGTCATCGGCTCGACCCCGGCGGTGTCGACCTCGCCGAGTTGCTCGATCCAGTCGAGGATGTTGCCGAGTTCGGGCGCGAGCCGGGCGGCTTCGTCGTCGGTGATGGCGATGCGGGCGAGGCCGGCGATGCGCCTGACGGTTGCGGTGTCAACGGACATGCCGCCGCCGCTACCACCCGTCGCCCCGATCTTGCAACACGCCTGACACGGTTGCGCATGGCGCATTCCTGGGGCACCAGCTTTGCGGTTGCGGACCCGGCGCTTTTGCTGCACCGCACAATGGTGACGCACATTTGGCCCGCAAATTCCTCTATGTCGTCGTCGCGCTGATCGTGCTGGCGACCGCGGCTGCCTTTGCCTATCGCCTGTGGGGCGTCGGAATGATGCGGATGGCGATGGTGCCGGGCGAGTCGTTCCGAAATCAGAACCGCCTGACCAAGAAGGATTATGCACCTGATTCGATGTGGCTGGCGCGGCCGGCGCTGGCGCGCAATCCGGCCTTGTGGACGCCGCCCGGCTATGCACCGCGCAACGCCCCCGGCGGCGCGGCGGTGTTCTTCATTCACCCGACCTCGTACCTCAATCGCGCGCACTGGAACGCGCCGCTGACCGACGCGGAGGCGAACAATCGCGCCGCTTTGTTCCTGCGCGGACAGGCCAGCGCGTTCAACGCGGCGGGCGAGATTTGGGCGCCTCGCTATCGTCAGGCGACGTTCGGCGCGTTCCTGACCGACCAGCGCGCCGCCGAACAGGCGCTGGCGCTGGCGTACGGCGACATCCTTGCCGCGTTCGATGCCTTTCTGGCGGAGGCCGGGCCGACGCGCCCGATCATCCTTGCCGGGCATAGCCAGGGCGCGCTGCACCTGACGCATCTGCTCAAGGATCGCGTCGCCGGCACGCCGCTCGCGAAGCGGATCGTCGCGGCCTATGTCGTCGGCTGGCCGGTGTCGGTCAGCAACGATCTGCCCGCGCTCGGGCTCCCGGCGTGCGCGCGCGCCGACCAGCGCGGGTGCGTGCTGTCGTGGCAGACGTTCGCCGAACCTGCCGATCCGTCGCTGATCCTCGACAATTACGACCGCTCGACCGGGTTCGACGGCAAGCCGCGGCGCGGCACGCAGATGCTGTGCACCAACCCGCTGACGGGTACGCCGAACTCGACGGCGCCGGCCAGCGCCAATCTGGGGACGCTGTTTCCGAATGCGGCGATGAGCGAGGCGCGGATCGAGGCGGGGCGGATCGGCGCGACGTGCGGCGGGCGCGGGTTGTTGCTGATCGGTTCGCCACCGGATGTCGGGCCATACACGCTGCCGGGCAATAATTATCACGTCTATGATTACAGCCTGTTCTGGGCGAACGTCCGCGCCGATGCGGCGCGGCGGCTGGCGGGGGCGGCGTAAGTTGAGCGTTTGTTGGGCACGATCCGTTCGCCCTGAGCTTGTCAAAGGGCGTGTCAGGAGCACGTGCTTCGACAGGCTCAGCACGAACGTGGGGTGTGTGTCCAAGCGCACGTTGAGTGATCTAAGGTGATCGTCACCGAAGCGGCGGCGTTTCGGGCGATGCTTCCCGAGGGCGGGCGGTTGCTGGGGCTGGATGTGGGGACCAAGACGGTCGGCACCGCGCTGTGCGATGCGGGGTGGAGCTTCGCGAGCCCGGCACAGTTGATCCGGCGTGCGAAGTTCACGGTCGACAAGGCGGCGCTGGTTGCACTGTCGCAGGCGCAGCAGGTGCGCGGCTGGGTGATCGGGCTGCCGCTCAATCTGGACGGGACCGAGAGCCCGCGCACCCAGTCGACGCGGGCGTTCGCGCGCAATTGCCGCGACACCGGGTTGCCGATCCTGTTGTGGGACGAGCGCTGGTCGACGGTCGCGGCGGAGCGCGCGCTGATCGAGCAGGACTTCAGCCGCGCCAAGCGCGCCGAGCGGATCGATAATCACGCCGCGGCGCATATTCTGCAGGCGGCGATCGACGCACTGGTGGCGGTGGGCTGAGTATTGCCCTGATCGTCATTCCCGCGACGGCGGAAATCCAGAACCTCCGACGCATCGACCCTTGCGAAGACCTGCGCGTCTGGATCCCCGCCTCCGCGAGGATGACGGACGGGGCAGGTCACAAACCGGCGCGTCGATCACGCCTTCTTTTCGCTCACCGTTCCCACAGCAACCAACGTCATTCCCGCGACGGCGGGAATCCAGAACCTCAGACGCATCGACCCTTGCGAAGACCTGCGCGTCTGGATCCCCGCCTCCGCGAGGATGACGTGAGTCTGCAAGGGCCATATCGCCCGCTTGCCCCCTTCCCACTCCGCCATTAGGCAGCGGCTTCGATGACCCAGTCGGACCACCGCCCCGCCACGCTGATCCCCGGAGGCGCGGTGTTTCCGCACCGCCATCTGACCGGGATCGAGGGCCTGGAGCCCCATGAAATCACCTTCCTGCTCGACGAGGCCGAAACCTGGGTCGAGGCGAACCGCACCCGCGCCGCGCCCGACCAGCGCCTTGCCGGCTTCACGCAGATCAACGCCTTTTTCGAGAACAGCACGCGCACGCTGCTGAGCTTCGAGATCGCGGGCAAGCGGCTCGGCGCGGATGTCGTCAACATGCACGCCGCACAGTCGAGCGTGAAGAAGGGCGAGACGCTGATCGACACCGCGATGACGCTCAACGCGATGCGCGCCGACGTGATCGTGATCCGGCATATGTCCTCGGGCGCGGTGCGGCTGATCGCGGACAAGGTCGATTGCCCGGTGCTCAACGCCGGTGACGGGCGGCACGAGCATCCGACGCAGGCGTTGCTCGACGCGCTGACGATCCGGCGGCGGCTCGGCGGGATCGCCAACAAGCGCGTCGTGATCTGCGGCGACCTGCTGCACAGCCGCGTCGCGCGGTCGAACATCCTCGCGCTGACCGCGCTCGCCGCCGAGGTGCGGGTCTGCGCGCCCTCGACCTTGATGCCGCCGGCGATCGAGCGGTTCGGCGTCACCGCCTTCACCGACTTCGACAAGGCGATCGAGGGCGCGGACGTGGTGATGATGCTGCGGCTCCAGACCGAGCGGATGGCGGGCGGCTATGTGCCGTCCACGCGCGAATATCATCTGCGCTACGGGCTGACGCTGGAGCGGCTGAACGCGCGCGCGCCGGGGGCGCTGGTGATGCATCCCGGGCCGATGAACCGCGGGGTGGAGATCGATTCGGCGGTCGCCGACCATGTCGAGCAATCGGCGATCACGGAGCAGGTGCAGATGGGCGTGGCGGTGCGGATGGCCTGTCTGGATGTGCTGACACGGCGTGCGCGCAAGGTGGAGGGCTGGGCATGACGCAGGCGCTGCACTTGACCAACGCGCGGCTGGTCTGCCCAGCCGGCGGCGAGCGCGACGGCGACGTGCTGATCGTCGACGGCACGATCGTGGCGGGCGAGGCGCCGAGCCGTGCCGAGCGCGTGGATTGTCGCGGCAAATTGCTCGCGCCGGGGATCATCGACGTCGGCGTGGCGCGGATCGACCGCGCGGCGGCGCGCGCGGGCGGCGTGGTGCGGGTCGCGCCTATGCCCGATCAGGTGCCGGTGCTCGACGAGCCGGGCGCGGTGCAGCGACTGGCGCTGATCGGGCGCCCCGATCTGTGGATCCATCCGATCGCCGCGGCGACACGCGGGCTGGCGGGCACGGACCTCGCCGAGATGGCGATCTGCCTGTCGGCGGGGGCGCGCGCGGTCGGCACCGGGCGCGGCTGGATCGCCGATTCGGGGGTGATGCACCGCGTGCTGATGTATGCGCGCGATCTCGACGTGGTGGTCGTCACGCACGCCGAGGACGGCGGGCTGGCAGCGGGCGCGGTGGCGACCGAGGGGGAGACCGCGACGCGGCTCGGGCTGCCGTCCGCCCCGGCGCTCGCCGAGCCGCTGGCGATCGCGCGCGACCTGATGCTGGCCGAGGAAACCGGCGCGCGGCTGCACCTGCGCTGCGTCACCACCGCGGCGGGATTTGCTTTGGTGCGCGCGGCCAAGGCGCGCGGGGTGCGGGTGACGTGCGGCGTCACCCCGGCGTATCTGCTGCTCAGCGACAATGCGATGAGCGATTTCCGCACCTTCGCGCATCTCTCGCCGCCGCTGCGCAGCGAGGACGATCGCAAGGCGGCGCTGGCGGCGCTCGCCGACGGGACGATCGACCTGCTGTGTTCGGGACACGATCCGCGCGGGCCGGAGGAGAAACGCCTGCCGTTCGCGGACGCCAGCGCGGGCGCGGCGGATGCGGCGACGCTGCTGCCGCTGGCGTTGGGGCTGGCGCGCGACGGGCGGGTGACGCTGCCGCGGCTCTTCGCGCTGCTGGCGACCGGGCCGGCGGCGCTGCTCGGGCTGGAGACGGGGACGCTGGCGGCGGGGATGCCGGGCGACGTGATCCTGATCGACGAGAGTGCGCCGTGGCAGATCGACGCCGACCGGCTGCCCGGCAAGGCAGGCAATACGCCGTTCGACGGCCTGCCGGTGCAGGGGCGCGTCGTGTCGATGTGGAAAGGCGGCCGCGCGATCGCGGGTTAGCGTGCCGCGACCGCCACGGGCTCGGGTCGGTGGAGCGCGAGCGCCTCAGGCTGGCCAGGGTCGAGCGCGGGGGTGATCTTCATCAACGCGGCGACCTGATCGGCGGCCCCTTGCGGCCGGGCGAAGCGCATCCAGTCGAGGATGCGTTGACGCGCCTGCGCGGGCGGAAGATCGAGCCCGACGAGGAAGAAGGCGTCGGACCATTCTCCGGCCAACGCGAGCGCAAGCGCGAGATTCTGCCGGGTGCGGGCGTCGGCGCCGGGCACGCGCATCGCGGCCATCAGCACCTCGACGCCCTGCCCCGGCTCCCCCGCGAGCGCCAGCGCCAGCCCGCGGTCGGCGGCGGGGATCAGCGCGGCGTGGCGCGACAGGGTCGATCGTGCCGCGGCTTGCTGCCCGCTGGCGATCTGCGCGAGCACGAGGTGAAGCGCGCTTGCGCCGTCCGCTTGGTCGAGCGCGACCGCATCCTCGAACGCTTGCGCGGCCGAGCGGAAACGGCCCGCGCGCAGGTATGCGGTGCCGAGCAGGACACGGCGCGCGCCGTCGCTGGCGTTCGCCGCGACCGCCTGTTCGGCATATGCCACCGCGATCGGCCAGCGACGTTGCCGGAGCGCGCGCTCGGCTGCCGCGACGGGGTCGGCGCGTGCCACCGACGTGCGGCCGAAGTCGAAGCGCCACACGCTGCACCCGGACAGCGCGAGCGCGAGCAGCAAAGTGGTGCCGGCGCGGAGCAAGACCCCGCGCATCAGCCCAGCACCCTCCGTCCGAAGCTGTTCGCGGTCGCGCGCACCGCACCGTAGCCGCCGCCGAGGGTGCCGGTCGTGAAGACGGTGCGGCGGAAGTTCTTCTCGAGCCGGTCGGAAACATGGTTCCAAAGTGCGGCGATCTCCGCCGCCGCGGGGCCGTCCGGGTCGGTGTCGATGACCGTGCGACCGTCCGCCATCGATGCGGCATATTCGGTGCGCTGGTGAACGGTGACCGCGGCGACCGTGCCGTGCTGCGACAGCGCGACCGTGGTGTCGGCGGTGATCGGCGCGTTCTCGGTGGCGGCGTTGACGACGAACAGCAGCGGCTTGCCCGAGCGTTCGCAGAGGTCGACGGTGCCGCCGACCGCGTGAAGATCGTGCGGGCTGGGCCGCGTCGGCACCACGATCAGCTCGGCCAGATGGATCGCGGCCTGGATCGCAACGGTCAGCGCGGGCGGCGTGTCGATCACGACCAGCCGGACGCCCTTGTCGCGCAGGCCCTCGAGGTCGGTCGCGAGCCGGTTGACCCCGGTGACGTCGAAGGAGGGCCAGCGGTCGGTGCGCGCACCGGCCCATGGCGCGAGCGTGCCTTGCGGGTCGAGATCGAGCAACGCGACCGGTCCGACGCCGGCGCGCTCCGCCTGCACCGCGAGGTGCCCGGCAAGCGTCGTCTTACCCGACCCGCCCTTCTGCGATGCCACCGCGAGTACGCGCATGTCGGCTGCCGATGTCCCCCGTTGATCAGTGCGGCTGCTTGCCACGCGGATGGTGGAGGAAGCGTTAAAGACGCTCGATCAAATGCTTGCCCATTCGGCGCGTGGCACGCCCTGCGCCCAGAGCAGCGCGGTCAGGTCGCCGTGCTCGATGCGCGCCGCCGCCGCCGCGGCGACGATCGGCTTGGCACGATAAGCGACACCCAGTCCCGCGACCTCGATCATCGCCAGATCGTTGGCGCCGTCGCCGACCGCCAGCGTGGCGGCATCGGCGAGCCCGAGCGCGGCGCGGGTGTCCAGCAGCGTCTCGCGCTTGGTCGCGGCGCCGACGATCGGGCGTGCGACGGTGCCCGACAGCATCGCGCCGTCGATCTCCAGCACGTTGGCGATCGCGCGATCGAAGCCGATTTCGGCCGCGACCGGCTCGGCGAAGCGCGTGAAGCCGCCCGACACCAAAACCGCGCTCGCCCCCCAGCCGCGCATCGTGCGGACCAGTTCGCGCGCGCCGGGCATCAGGTGCACGCGCTCGGCACGGCAGGTGTCGATGACGGCGGCGTCGAGCCCCTTGAGCAACGCGACGCGCGCGTCGAGCGCGGCCTCGAAGTCCAGCTCGCCGCGCATCGCCGCCTCGGTGATCGCGGCGATCTTCGGCTTAAGGCCCGCATAATCGGCGAGTTCGTCGATGCACTCGACGGTGATCATCGTCGAATCCATGTCGGCGACCAGCAGCATCTTGCGCCGGCCGTCGCGCGGCTGGACGACCACGTCGACACGCTCGAACGCGCCTTCCAGCGCGGCACGGGCGTCGGCCGGGGCCAGTTCGAACTGCCAGTCGGCGGCGTCGCCTTCGTCGATCCACGCCAGCGTCGTCGGCGCGCAGCCCGCCGCGGCGAGGCGCTCGTGCGCCGCCGCCATGATGTTGGGCGTCAGCCGCCCTGCTGCTATCAGCGTCGCCGTGAACATGCCTAACCCCGCAAAGCCAAGGCTGGCGCTCATCGCAGGGCCGACCGCCAGCGGCAAGAGCGCGCTGGCGATCGAACTGGCGGAAGCGATCGGCGGGACGGTCATCAACGCCGACGCCAGCCAGGTGTATCGCGACCTGCGCGTGCTGTCGGCGCGCCCCTGCCCCGCCGACGAAGCGCGCGTGCCGCACCGGCTGTTCGGCTATGTCGACGGCGCGGAGGCGTGTTCGGCGGCGCGCTGGGCGGCGGACGCGGCGGCGGAGGTGAGGCGCATCCACGACGCAGGCGGCGTGCCGGTGCTGGTCGGCGGGACCGGGCTGTACCTGCGCACCTTGCTCGATGGGATCGCGCCGGTGCCGGAGATCGACGTCGAGGTGCGCGCGGCGGTGCGGGCGATGCCGGTCGCCGAGGCCCATGCCGCGCTGTCGCGGGAGGACCCGGAAGCGGCGACGCGGCTCAACGCCCGCGACACGACGCGGGTCGCGCGCGCATTGGAGGTGGTGCGATCGACAGGGCGGACGCTGGCGACGTGGCAGGCCGACCGAAGCGGCGGGATCGGCGACACGGTGGAGGTGCGCGGGTCGGTGCTGTTACCCGACCGCGAGACGTTGATGGCGCGCTGCGACGCGCGGCTGGTGCAGATGTTCGACGAGGGGGGCGTCGAGGAAGTCGCCGCGCTGCTGGCGCGCGACGACGTGCCCGGGGATGCGCCGGTGCGGCGCGCGATCGGCGTCCCGGAAATCGCCGCGATGCTCGCCGGCTCGTTGTCGCGCGCGGACGCGATGGCGGCGGCGCAACTGGCGACACGGCGCTACGCCAAGCGCCAATATACGTGGTTTCGCAATCAGTTACCCCACGACTGGCAATGCTGCACCGCGCCAAATTTGCAATTTTATTTCTCTGAAAGCGGTTGACGCGTAACTTTCTATGCCGTAGCGCGCCCGGACCCGGCAGGCTAAGACGTTTGCCCTTTCCCCAATGAGGAGACGTGACGTGACCGAGAAGAGCGGAGCAGACATCCTGGTCGAGGCGCTGTGCGATCTCGGCGTGGAGGTCGTGTTCGGCTATCCGGGTGGTGCCGTCCTGCCGATCTACGACGCTTTGTTCCGGTCGAAACGAATTCGCCACATTCTCGTGCGTCACGAACAGGCCGCGACCCATGCCGCGGAAGGCTATGCGCGCTCGACGGGCAAGCCCGGCGTCGTGCTGGTCACCTCCGGCCCCGGTGCGACCAACGCGGTCACCGGCATCACCGACGCGCTGCTCGATTCGATCCCGATGGTGGTCATCACCGGGCAGGTCCCGACCGCGCTGATCGGCTCGGACGCATTCCAGGAAGCCGACACCGTCGGCATCACGCGGCATTGCTCGAAGCACAATTATCTCGTGAAGGATCCGGCGCGGCTCGGCGCGGTCATCCACGAGGCGTTCCACATCGCCACCTCGGGCCGCCCCGGCCCGGTCGTGGTCGACATCCCAAAGGACGTGCAGGTCGCGACCGCCGGCTATGCCAAGCCCGGCCCGATCCAGCACAAGACCTATCGCCCGCAGCTGAAGGCCGATCGTGCCGCGATCGAGCAGGTCGTCGACATGCTGGCCGCCGCCGAACGCCCGGTGCTCTATACCGGCGGCGGGGTCATCAACTCCGGCCCGGCGGCGTCGCAATTGTTGCAGGAGCTGGCGAAGATCACCGGCGCGCCAGTGACGTCGACGCTGATGGGACTCGGCGCCTATCCCGCCAGCGGGCCGCAATGGCTCGGAATGCTGGGGATGCACGGCACCTATGAAGCCAATATGGCGATGAACCAGGCCGATCTGGTCGTCGCGATCGGCTCGCGCTTCGACGACCGGGTCACCGGGCGGCTCGACGCCTTTTCGCCCAACAGCCGCAAGGTGCATATCGACATCGACCGGTCGAGCATCAACAAGACGGTGCGGATCGATCTTCCGATCGTCGCCGATGCCGGCCATGCGATGCAGGACATGGTGCACGTATGGAAGGCGCGCCAGCATCCCAGGCCCGACATCGCCGAATGGATGCGGCGGATCGAGGGCTGGCGGGCGCGCAAGTGCCTCGACTTCCCCGAAACCGGCCCGAACGAGAACCATGGCGAGATCATGCCGCAGCGTGCGATCCGCGCGCTGTACGACGCCACGCATCACCGCCAGCCGATCATCACCACCGAGGTCGGCCAGCACCAGATGTGGGCCGCGCAGCATTTCGGGTTCGATCTGCCGAACAAGTGGCTGACGAGCGGCGGGCTCGGCACGATGGGCTATGGCCTGCCCGCGGCGATCGGCGCGCAGCTCGGCAATCCTAATGCGCTGGTGATCGACATCGCGGGCGAGGCGTCGATCCAGATGAACATCCAGGAGCTGGCGACGGCGACGCAATATCGCCTGCCGGTCAAGGTGTTCATCCTCAACAACGAATATATGGGAATGGTCCGCCAGTGGCAGGAGCTGACCTATGAGAGCCGCTATGCCGAGAGCTATTCGGACTCGCTGCCCGATTTTGTCAAGCTGGCCGAAGCCTATGGCTGGAAGGGCATCCGGATCGAGCGGCCGGACCAGCTGGAGGCGGGGATCGCGGCGATGCTCGCCCACGACGGCCCGGTGATGGTGGATTGCATGGTGGCGAAGCTCGCCAATTGCTTCCCGATGATCCCGAGCGGCGCGGCGCACACCGACATGATCCTGCAGGCCAACGAGGTCAGCGGGACCATGGACGACGAGGCCAAGGCGCTGGTTTGACGCACCCTCCCCCTCCCTTTCAAGGGAGGGGGTCGGGGTGGGTAGCGTCCTGGCGGGGTACGGGCGGCGCACGCGTCGCGGTCCACCGTATCACGTGCACGCCCCCCCCCCAGCCCCTCCCTTGAAAGGGAGGGGAGTGAGAAACCCCCGACCCCTCCCTTAAAAGGAGGGGAGTGAGAGCTGAAATGCACATCCGTGAAGAGAAAGCCGAACGCCACACTTTGGCGGTGATCGTCGACAACGAGCCGGGCATCCTCGCCCGGATCGCCGGTCTGTTCACCGCGCGCGGCTATAATATCGAGAGCCTGACGGTCAGCGAGATCACCGCCGACAAGGCAGTCAGCCGGATCACGATCGTCACCAGCGCCAGCCCCGCGACGCTGGAGCAGATCGTCGCGCAGCTCGACCGGCTGGTGCCCGTCCACCGCGTCCACGACCTGACTGCCGAGGGCGATCACGTCGAGCGCGAATTGGCGCTGGTCAAGGTGCGCGGCACTGGCGACCAGCGTATCGAGGCGCTGCGGCTCGCGGAGGTCTATCGCGCGCGCGTGGTCGATGCGACCACCAGCAGCTTCGTGTTCGAGGTGACGGGCGGCACGAGCAAGATCGACAAGTTTCTGGAACTGATGGCGGAGGTCGGCCTGATCGAAGTCGCCCGCACCGGCATCGTCGCCATCGCCCGCGGCAAGGACGCGGCGTAAGCGAAGCGTCTTCGTCGTATACATTCTTAACCGTCACCCCGGCGCAGGCCGGGGTCCAGAGCCACAAGCGCCGCCGTCCGCGGCTCTGGATCCCGGCCTTCGCCGGGATGACGATCGGTTGAAAGGAAGCAAGCAATGAAGGTCTATTACGATCGCGACGCCGATCTGAATCTCATCACCGGCAAGAAGATCGCCATCGTCGGCTATGGCTCGCAGGGGCACGCCCATGCGCAGAACCTGCGCGACTCCGGGATCGCCGAGGTCGCGATCGCGCTGCGCGAGGGCTCGGCGACCGCCAAGAAGGCCGAGGGCGCCGGCTTCAAGGTGATGAGCACCAGGGAGGCAGCGGCATGGGCCGACATCCTGATGATCCTCGCCCCCGACGAGCATCAGGCCGCGATCTACGATCAGGACATCAAGGGCCGGATGAAGCCCGGCAGCGCGCTGGCCTTCGCGCACGGGCTCAACGTCCACTTCGGGCTGATCGAGCCGCCGGCGGACATCGACGTCATCATGATCGCGCCCAAGGGTCCGGGCCACACCGTGCGCAGCGAGTACGTCCGCGGCGGCGGCGTGCCGTGCCTGATCGCGATCCACCAGGACGCCAGCGGCAACGCGCATGACGTCGCGCTGGCCTATGCCAGCGGCGTCGGCGGCGGTCGCTCGGGGATCATCGAGACCAACTTCAAGGAAGAGTGCGAAACCGATCTGTTCGGCGAGCAGGCGGTGCTGTGCGGCGGGGTCACCCACCTGATCCAGGCCGGGTTCGAGACGCTGGTCGAGGCCGGCTATGCGCCCGAGATGGCGTATTTCGAGTGCCTGCACGAGACGAAGCTGATCGTCGACCTGCTGTATGAGGGCGGGATCGCGAACATGCGCTATTCAATCTCGAACACCGCCGAATATGGCGACATCGTCACCGGTCCGCGGATCATCACCGACGAGACGAAGAAGGAAATGAAGCGCGTGCTGGCCGACATCCAGTCGGGCCGCTTCGTGAAGAACTTCGTGCTCGACAACCGCGCCGGGCAGCCCGAGCTGAAGGCGGCGCGCAAGGCCGCGGCGGCGCACCAGATCGAGAAGACCGGTGCGGAACTGCGCGCGATGATGCCGTGGATCGGCGCGAACAAGCTGGTGGACAAGGAGAAGAACTAAGCGCCGGGCGGCAGGCGTCGGCGAAGCCGATCGCCTGACTCGCCCCAGCGCGGCCGGCACGACAGAGCCGGCCCATAGGGCACGGCTTTGCCGTGTCCGACGGGCCGGCGGGTGGGTCATCGCTCCCCTCCCTTTCAAGGGAGGGGCTGGGGGTGGGTCGCGTGCTCATGATCCGGTCACCCCCGGCGTTCCCGGCCGCCGTATTCACCCGGACGCCACCCACCCCAACCCCTCCCTTGAAAGGGAAGGGCTTTCCTCCGCCACCCCCCACCTAACCGCTTTGTAACCCCGAACCCGATTGCCGCCCGCGACCGCCTCCTGTAATCGCGCGCAGATGCGGACGGCGACGTACCGAGCTTCGTCGTACCGGACCCGCCAAGACACGGGCAGCCGAATCGTGTCGGTGCTGCTGGCGGTCGGCATCGCGATCGCGATCATCCTCGCGCTGCTCACCATGGGCGGCGTGGTGCGTGGCGACTTCGGCGACGGCCGCCGGCTGACGACCTTCGACGTGCGCAGCGAGGGCGCGAAGCAACAGAAGTCGGAGACGCAGAAGGCCGAGCGCCAGCAGGCCGCGCCGACCCGTAGCGAGATCACGCCGCCGCGCGTCGTCACCCCGCGCCCGGTGCCGGCGCCGCCACTCCCCGAACAGCCGCTGCACTTGCCCGGCGTGATGATCCTCAACCGCGCCGATTTCGCCGCCTCGGACATCGGAACGATCAAGGGCACCGCCGGTCCGCCCGCGAATGGCCGCGGCGACAGCGGGCGCGGCGACGACACGCAGACCGTCGGGCTGGGGCCGGGCGGCGAGCCGCTCTACGCCGCCGAATGGTATCGTCGCCCCCGCCCCGCCGAGACGCAGCCGTACATGCCGCGTGGCAAGACCGGCTGGGGAATGGTCGCGTGCCGCACCGCGCCGCGCTTCCACGTCGAGGATTGCCGCGAGTTGGGCGAGACGCCCGGTTCCGGGATCGGGCGCGCGCTGCGGCAGGCGGCGTGGCAGTTCCTGGTCCGTCCGCCGCGCAAGGGCGGGACCGAACTGATCGGCGCGTGGGTGCGGATCCGCTTCGATATCATCCCCACCGGCGGCCCGGATCCGGATCAGGAACCCGCGGGCGAATAGCCGCCCGCGGCGAAATGATCCGTTTCGCGCGCGGCGTCTTCGCAACGACGCGAAACTGTGGTGCAACCGAACCACAACAGGAGGATCAACAACATGCGTCCGATCATCGCCGCCGTTCTCGCCATGACGCTCGCCGTCCCGGCCGTCGCGCAGCTCGCGACCACCCCGCAGCAGCCCGGCCAGCCGCAGGCGGCGCGCGTCGCCGCCGGCACCTATCAGGTCGACCCTGCGCACACGCAGGTGACGTGGGAAGTCAACCACATGGGCTTCTCGATGCTGCAGGGTCAGTTCGGCGCGCAGGGCGGATCGATCACGATCGACCCGAAAAAGCCCGCCGCGACCAAGGTCGACGTCACCTTCGCGATCGATGAGCTGTCCACCACCTCGGCGCAATTTGCCAAGCACCTCAAGTCGGGCGACTTCTTCGACGCCGCCGCCAACCCGACCGCGCGCTTCGTCTCCACCTCCGTAACGGCGCGCGGACCGAACCGCGCGACGCTGAACGGCAATCTGACGATCAAGGGCGTCACCAAGCCGGTCGCGCTGGACGTCACCTTCGTCGGTGCGGGCACCAACCCGATGAGCAAGAAGGTCAATTTCGGCTTCACCGGCACCGGCACGATCAAGCGCAGCGACTTCGGGCTCGGCTATGCCGCGCCGGTCGTGTCCGACAACGTCAAGCTGACGGTGCAGGCGGCGTTCACCGCCTGACCGCCGTCCCGGCCCCGCCACGCGCGGGGCCGGGCGTCATTGCCCCAGTGAGTACGCCGCGCCGAACTTGCCGTCCTTGCGGTGGCCGATGCTCCAGATCGCGGTCGTCCCGCCCGCGAACTTGACCGCATAGGTTTCGACGCGCGTGTCGCCATCGCCCTCGGCCTTGATGAACGACAGATCGCCGACCGCGCCGAGCGCCGTCAGGCCGGGCTGCATCTGCGGCAATTGCGCGCGGCATGCCGAGAGCAGCGGCTCGGCCATCAGATCGTCGGGACAACGGCCGCTCGCCGCGTCGGTCAACATCTTGCGCAGCGCGGGCGCATAGTTACCCGTCTCCGCCGCCGACACGCCGCTTGCGGCCGTCGTCGCGATCGCCGCAGCCATGATGATCGTCCGCATCGTCACCCTCCCCCTTTTGTTTCCAAAGAGGGTTATTGCGCCGGGCCGGGCGCCGGGCAAGCGGCGATCTCAGGCGGCGCGGTGCAGCTGGACGAAACTGTCGAAGGTCGCGCGCACCGCGGGCGACGCCTGCGCGATCAGCGTGCGGACGTGTGCCACGAAGGCATCGGCATCGTCGCCCGCGATGCGCTCGGCCATCGCCCATGCGCCGAACTCCCGCGTGCTCACGTCGCGCGACGAAAGCACCACCATCGCGCGATGCCGCGGATCGGCATCGATCCGCGCCAGCGCCCGTTCGACGTCGGCGGGCCGGCCCTCCAGAACCTGCAGGAAGCGCTTGCCGTTGGTGTACAGCAGGCCGGTCAGACCATCGCGCGTGTTGTTGCGGCGCGAAACGGCCAGAATTGCGGCGGTATCGACCGCGCCGATTGCCGTGCTGATATAGACGATCTGTAGCATCGAAACTCCCGTAAGCCCTGTAAATGACCGTGAAGTCTTGCTTTTTCCTCAATCATCGCGCCGCACTGGACAGCGGGCCGGTGCGCGGGCTAGGCACGGCCGCGATGACGCGCCACCCGGCCCTCCTTCTGCGACTTACGCGCCCTTAGGCGCGACCTCTCCGACGCGTGCATCGCACGCGCGACGCGCCTAAGGGCTGTTCCGACTTTCCCTGACGCTCCTGCACAAGAGAGCCCGTGATGTTGCGCGATCCTAGCCAGAAATACCGTCCTTTCCCCACCGTCGACCTGCCCGACCGCCGCTGGCCGTCGACCACGATCACGCGCGCGCCGCGCTGGCTGTCGACCGACCTGCGCGACGGCAATCAGGCGCTGATCGACCCGATGGACGCCGAGAAGAAGACCCGCTTCTTCGACCTGCTGGTGAAAGTCGGGTTGAAGGAGATCGAGGTCGGCTTCCCCAGCGCGGGCGCGACCGAATTCGACTTCATCAGCGGGCTGGTCCGCGACGGGCGCGTTCCCGACGACGTGACCATTCAGGTATTGACGCAATCGCGCCGCGACCTGATCGAACGCAGCTTCGAGAGTCTGGATGGCGCGAAGACCGCGATCGTCCACGTCTACAACGCGGTCAGCCCGGCGTGGCGCAAGATCGTGTTCGGGATGACGCGCGACGAGGTCAGGAACATCGCGGTCGAGGGCGCGAAGGTGCTGCGCGACGAAGCCGCCAAGCGCCCGGACACGCGCTGGCAGTTCGAATATTCGCCCGAGACCTTCTCGACCGCCGAGCTGGATTTCTCGGTGGAGGTTTGCGCGGCGGTGATGGAGGTGCTGCGCCCGACGGCCGAGGCACCGATCATCCTCAACCTGCCCGCAACCGTCGAATGCGCGACGCCGAACGTCTATGCCGACCAGATCGAATGGTTCGGGCGCAACATCCCGAACCGCGAGGCAGTGGTGATCTCGCTCCACACGCACAACGATCGCGGCACCGGGGTTGCGGCTGCCGAACTGGGGCTGATGGCGGGCGCGGATCGCGTCGAGGGCTGCCTGCTCGGTAATGGCGAGCGGACCGGCAATTGCGATCTGGTGACCGTCGCGCTCAACATGTACACGCAAGGGACCGACCCGCAACTCGACCTGTCGAACATCGACGAGATCGTAAAGACGGTCGAATATGCGACGAACATTCCGGTGCATCCGCGCACGCCTTATGCCGGCGATCTGGTGTTCACCGCCTTTTCGGGCAGCCATCAGGACGCGATCAAGAAGGGCTTCGCCGCGCAGGCCGCGCGCAACGACACGTTGTGGGAGGTACCGTACCTGCCGATCGACCCTGCCGATCTGGGTCGCAGCTACGAGGCGGTGATCCGCGTCAACTCGCAGAGCGGCAAGGGCGGGGTCGCCTGGGTGCTGGAGCAGGACAAGGGGCTGAAGCTGCCCAAAAGGATGCAGGCCGATTTCAGCCGCCATGTGCAGGCGCTGGCCGACGAGAGCAGCCGCGAGCTGAACGCCGCCGATATCTGGGGCGCGTTCGAGCAGGCGTATCTGCCGTGCGACGGCGACCGCTTCGTGCTGCGCGACTATGAGGAAACCGGCGCGACCGGCGAGCGCGTGTTCGTCGGGCGGGTGGCGATCGACGGCGAGGAACGCTCGCTGTCGGGACGCGGCAACGGCCTGATCTCGGGGGTGATCGCCGCACTGGCCGACAGCACCGGGCCGGCGCTGGACGTCGTCGATTATAGCGAGCACGCGATCGGGCACGGCGCGGGCGCGCAGGCGGTCGCCTATCTTGAATGCCGCACCGGCGACTGGCGAACCGTGTGGGGAGTCGGTATCGACAGCGACATCGCCACCGCCAGCGTCCGCGCGGTGCTCTCCGCGGCGAACCGCGCATGACGCGCCGCTACGCCGCCTTCCTGTTCGATATGGACGGGACGCTCATCAACAGCATCCCGTCCGCGGTCCGGGCATGGACCGCCTGGGCCGAGAAGCACGACATCAATGTCGGGGAGCTGATGGCGGTGATGCACGGCGTCCGTGCGATCGAGACGATCCGCCGTTTCGCCCCGCCCGGCGTCGATCCACAGGCCGAGTTCGAGGCGCTGTTGCAGGCCGAGATCGACGATGTCACCGACGTGGTCGAGATCGCGGGCGCGGCGGCATTCACCCGCGCGCTGCCGGCGGATCGCTGGGCGATCGTCACGTCGGCCCCGCGCTCGCTCGCGGAGGTGCGCTTGCGCGCCGCGGGTCTGGCGGCACCCGCGGTGATGGTGACGGCCGACGATATCGAGCGCGGCAAGCCCGCACCCGACTGTTTCCTGCTCGCCGCCGAGCGGCTGGGCGTGGCGGCCAGCGACTGTCTGGTGTGGGAAGATGCGCCGGCGGGGATCACCGCTGGCGAAGCGGCGGGCGCGGACGTCATGGTCATTACCGCAACGCATCATGCACGACTGGAAACCGCGCATGGCAGCGTCGAGGATTATGGCACGCTGTCGGTCGAGGTCGCCGAGGACGGCGCGTTGTTGCTGCACGAGCGGGTGGCGGCGGAATAACCAGCGCCTCCTTCGTCATTCCCGCGAAGGCGGGAACCCAGACCCGCAGGTCCTCGCAAAGGTCGCGCCGTCAGAGGTTCTGGATTCCCACCTTCGCGGGAAGGACGATTTGAACGACCCGGCAGAAACGAACGCCGGCTGACGGCTTCAGCCCGCCCGCGCCTTCCTCCCTCGGCCCAAGCCGACATCTACCGTTCGCCCTGAGCCTGTCGAAGGGCGTGTCGCGGGGCACGTGCTTCGACAGGCTCGGCACGAACGGGCGTTGGCTGAACCGCTCGATAATCAATCAGTTCACCGTCTCCGGCGGCGTGACCGGCAGCGGGAGCGGTGCGATCGGGACGCCTTCCTCGGCGAGTTGCTTCGCCTCCGCGAGGCTGGCCTGACCGTGGATCGGCGCGTCCGGCTTGTCGCCGGCGTGCATCGCGCGCGCCTCGGCGGCGAAATCGCCCCCGACCCAGCGCGACCCGGCGAGCGCCCGGCGCTGCGCCTCCGCGATCCTGGCGAGCAGCGCCTTGGCCTCGGATGGCGCGACACCGCGATTGCCCTTGGGCGCGACATTGGGTGCCATCAGCGCCTTGTCGATCTCCGCCGCACCGCACGACGGGCATGCCAGCAATCCGCGCGCACGCTGATCGTCATAGGCGGCCGACGAGGCGAACCACGCCTCGAACACATGGCCGTCGCGCGCGCACCGCAGGTCGAAGACAATCATCGCATCGTCAGCGGCCGAGCAGCGCGTCGAGCTTGCCCGCGCGTTCCAGCGCCGCGAGATCGTCGGAGCCGCCGACGTGCGTGCCATCGATGAAGATCTGCGGCACGGTGGTGCGACCGCCCGCGCGCTCGATCATCTCGCCACGCTTGGCGGTGTTCATGCCGATGTCCGTCTCTTCCACCGCGACGTCCTTGGATGCCAGCAGGTTCATCGCGCGCGCGCAATAGGGACAGAATGCCTTGGTGTAGATCTCGACCTGTGCCATCGCCCCTAGGTGTGAGCGATGACCCGCGCTGTCAATCGCTTGCCCCCTCGATCACGCGCGTCCAGGCGAGGATCGTGACCGATGCCGCGCCGGCGCCACGCAATGCCTTGACGCACGCCTCCGCCGTCGCGCCGCTGGTATAAACGTCGTCGACCAGCACCAGCGACGCGCCGTGCACCGCCCGCCGCCCGTGCGGCGTGACGCGGAAGGCGCCCGCGACGGTCGCGCGCCGCTCCTGCGCGGAACGGTCGCGGAGCGGCGGGGTCGCGCGGTGGCGTTGCAGCGCATGCGCGTCGACCGGCAGCTTCGCGCGCGTGCCCAGCGCCGCCGCGATCAGCGCCGCCTGATTGTAGCCGCGCGACCACAAGCGGCGGCGATGGAGCGGCACCGGGATCAGCAACGTCGCCTCGGCGGGCAGATGCCGCAGCATCAGCGCCGCCATCGTCGCGGCGTAGAACGGGCGACCGCCGTATTTGAGCCGCAGCGCGACCGTTCGCGCCACCTCGCCATAGGCGACCGCTGCGCGGACACCGCCATGAACGGGCGGCTCGGCCAGACACGTCGCGCAGCGCGCACCCTCACCGCGATCGAACGCGAACGGCATGTTGCAGCCCGCGCACCAGGGCGGCCCCAGGAAGCGCAGGCTCGACCAGCAGGAGGCGCAGAACCGTCCCTGCGCCGCGACGGTCGCACCGCACCCCGGGCAGCGCGGCGGGAGCACGAGGTCGAGCAGGCCGGGCAGGAGCAGGCGGGGCGACACGCCCGGCCTTGTGGCGCGCCCCGCGAACGGGCACAAGCCACGCGCATCATGGCCTCCCCCGACATCTTCGATCGCGCCGCCCGCCGCCTTCGCCGCGACCGTGCCGTCGCCGGCTATGCCGGGCACGATTTCCTTCGCGCCGCGATGATCGAAGGGATCGTCGACCGGCTCGGCGCGGTGAAGCGCGACTTCACCGACGTGCTCGATCTCGGATGTTTCGATGCCTCGTTCGAGCCGCCGGCGGGTGCACGCGTCGCGCGTTTCGATCCCGGCTTCGCGTTCGCGCGGGCGGCCGGCGGGGTACAGGGCGACGAGGACCGGCTGCCGTTCGCGGACGGCGCGTTCGATCTGGTCGTCGCGGCGGGAACGCTCGACAGCGTCGGCGACCTGCCCGGCGCGCTGACGCTCATCCGGCGGACGTTGCGTCCGGACGGGCTGTTCCTCGGCGCGTTCGTCGGCGGGAACAGCCTCTCGACGCTGCGCGCGGTGCTGCGCGCGGCGGAAGGCGAGCGCCCGGTCGCGCGGCTTCATCCGCAGGTCGACCTGCGCTCGGCGGGCGATCTGCTGGTGCGCGCCGGGCTGACGCTGCCGGTCGCCGACAGCGAGACGCTGACGGTGCGCTATGGCGCGTTCGGGCGCTTGCTCGACGATCTGCGCGGGATGGCGGGGAGCAACGTGCTCGCGACGCGGCATCCGCTATCGCGCACCGCGTTGGCACGCGCGGCAGCGGCGTTCGCAGCGCGCGCGGACCCGGACGGGCGAACGGCGGAGCGGTTCGATCTGGTCTTTCTGACCGGCTGGTCGCCCTCGCCCGATCAGCCCAAGCCGGCACGGCGCGGCAGCGCGGGCGCGTCGCTGGCCGCTGCGCTGCGACCGCAGGGGTAAGCGCGATCAGATCAGCGCGGCGTCGCCGTCTTCTGCGAGCAGGCGGCCCATCGCGTCGAACAATTCGTCCATCGCCACCGGCTTGAAGATCACGTCGTTCGCGCCCGCCGCGACGCAGCGCTGGCGCAGGTCGACGGCGGTGTCGGCCGTGACGACGATGATCGGCAGCCGCGCCTTGGCGTCGGTGCGCGCGCGGATGTGGCCGATCGCGGTGAGCCCGTCCATGCCGGGCATCCTGAGGTCGATCAGCGCGATCGCGAAATCGTGCTCGTCGATCAGCGCAAGCCCGATCTCGGCGCTCTCGGCCTCGACCATCTCGACATCGGCGACGTCCAGCATGTCGCGCACGACCCGACGGTTCATTCTGTCATCCTCGATGAACAGCACCGTCATTGCCGCCATGTCTTGTCTTCCTACATGATGAACGGTGGCGAAGGCGCCAGCCGTTCACGCCCGTTACGCGGCATCCCTGACAGGGTGCCTGAGCATGGCACCTATAGCGTCCACCAAGGCCCGTTTGGGAACAGGCTTTTCGATAACATTTGTGATGCCGACGTGACATAGCGCATGGCGCTCTTCGTCGGTCAGTTTGGGCGCGAGCAACGCGACGCGCGCGCCGCCGGCGGCGTCCACCAGCGCGGCGAGGTCGGCCGGTGCGCGGCCGAAGGTGCCGGCATCGATCAGCAGCACCTGCGGCCGCACCTCGGCGGCGCGGGCGAGCGCGTCATCGGCATCGCAGAAGGCGACATTCGGCTCCGCGGCGAACAAGGACCGCAGCATCGCCCGCGCGATCGGCTGGCGCTCGACGATCAGCAGGCCGCCCGGCGCTGTCACGGCGGCCGGGGCCTCGGCAACGACCAGCGGCAGGTCGAGCGTGAAGCGCGAGCCCTCGCCCAGCCGGCTCTCGACCGTCACGTCGCCGCCCATCGCGCGTGCGAGATTGCGGCAGATCGACAGCCCCAGCCCGGTGCCGCCGAACCTGCGCGTGGTGCTGGCGTCCGCCTGACGAAACGATTCGAACACGATCCGTTGCGTCGCGCCGTCCATGCCGATGCCGTGATCGGTGACGATGATCCGCAACCGTCCCTGCACCGACGCGACGCGCAGCGCGACCAGCCCGCTCTCGGTGAATTTGACCGCGTTCGACAGCAGGTTGAAGACGATCTGCCGCAAACGTGCCGCGTCGCCGACAATCCAGTGCGGCGCCCCGCCCGCGTCGACCTCGAACCGCAAGCCTTTCGCCAGCGCAGGGTCGCGCCACAGCTGCGCGGCGTCGTCGATCGTCGCGCGAAGATCGAACGGCGCGCTCTCCAGCGTCAGCCGCCCGGTCTCGATCTTCGCCATGTCGAGGATGTCGTCGACCAGCGCCCGCATCGTCTGCCCGGCGCCATGCACGACGTTGAGCCGCTCGCGAACCGTCGGATCGAGCGCCTTGTCGGCGATCATCACCTGCGTCATGCCGAGGATGCCGTTGAGCGGCGTGCGGATCTCGTGGCTGGTGGTGGCGAGGAACTCGGTCTTCGCCTGCGACAGCTTTTCCAGCTGCGCGTTGCTCGCGGCCAGGTCGCGGTTGGCGGCACGCTCGCGGTTGCGGCTGCGCCCGATCAGCGCCAGCCCGGTCGCGAGCATGAGGATCACCAGCAGCGTCGTACCGGCGACACCGTACAGGATCAGCCGTTGCGACCGCGCGGTGGCGCGCTGATAGGCGATCGTGCGCGCCAGTGCCGCCGCCTTCAGCCGGGCGATCCGCAACTCCTGATTGGCATAATCGAAACGCCCGGCGGCGAGCGCGGCGCTGGTCGACCGCGCGATCTCGGTCGCCTGCGCGTCGAGCCGCTGGACCGCGGCGAGATGCGGCAGCGCCGCGGCCGGGTCACGGTCCGCAACGAAGGTACGATAAGCGACATCGTGCGCATGGCGATCGGTCAGCGTCGTCCGGGTCAGGTCTACCTTGTCAAAACGCGCCTCGACGAGCTGGCGCGCGCGAGCGACGTCGCCGCGACGTAATGCGACATCTGCCGCGGCGGCGAGCAATTGCGGGCGGATCACCGCCGCGTCCGGGCGGCGCGCGACCGCCAGCGCCGCCTCGACGCTGCGCGCCGCACCGGCGAGATCGCCGCTGCGCAACTGCGCCAGCGACAGGTCGCCCAGCGATTGCGCGATCACCGGGGCGCTGCGCAGGCTACGCGCCGCGGCCAGTGCCTCCCTGAATTCGCCCTGCGCCTCCGTAAAGCGTCCGAGCGCGAGCAAGGCGTTGCCGCGGCCGCTGTCGACCGCCATCGCCAGCCCGAGGTCGGTGGGATGACCATCCTCGACCTGATCGAAATAGCGCAGCGCGGTCGGATGATCCTGCGCGCTGGCATAGAGCAGCGCGATGAGGATCAACGCGCGCGACTGGCTGCGGAGGTCGTGCAGCGCGACGAACATCCGGTGCGCGCGCTGCAACGTCGTCAGTGCGTCGGCGACCTGCCCGGCGTCGGTCAACGCGCTACCCTGCGAAAGCGTGATGTCGGCAAGCAACCGCGCCGGCGCCGGCACGCGGGCGGCGATATCGCGCGCCTGTTCGAGTGTGCGCAACCCGCCGCGGGGATCGCCGACGCGAACCTGCGCCTCCCCCGCGAGCCATAGCAACGTCGCACCGTCTGCCGAGCGCAGCATCGCGGGCGACAGCCGCGCACGCGCCTTCTGCGCCATTGCCAGCGCCGCCTCTGGATCGCTGGCCATGCGCTGCTCGATCGCCGCGGCATCCGCGGGCGTTGCAGCGGCGGGCGCGTTGCCGGCCAGCAGTGCGGCGAGGATGGCGCCGAGCGCAATCCGCGCCGTCCGCATCACCCGCGCTTCCATCCGGCGGCGCGGCGCGTGAAGGTGCCGCGCACGTCCTGCGTCGCCTGACGATGTTGTTCGGCGGCAAGAAACGCCGCGAGCGGTGCGGGGGCGAGCGGCGGGCTGATGAAATAACCCTGCGCCATGTCGCAGCCCATCACCGAGAGCAGCGCCAGCGCCGCCTGCGTCTCGACCCCCTCGGCGACCACCTCCATGTCGAGCGCATGGGCGAGGTCGATCGTCGAGCGCACGATCAGCGGATCGCGGTTCGAGCTGGTAAGCTGCGTGACGAAGAGCTTGTCGATCTTCAATTCGCAGGCCGGAAGCTGCTTGAGATAGGCGAGGCTCGACAGGCCCGCGCCGTAATCGTCGATCGAGATGCGGACCCCGATGCGGTCGAACTCGCGCAGGTGCGCGATCGCGCCGTCGGGATCGCGGATCACCGAGGTTTCGGTCACCTCGAACCCCAGCCGCGCGTCGGGTGCGGCGGTGATCGCGGCACAGGCGAGCCGCACGAACTCGGCATCGGCGAGCAGATGGCCCGACATGTTGATGAAGATGCGCAGGTCATGCCCCTGCGCGCGGAGCGCGCGCTGGTCGGCGATCGCCTGTGCGATCGTCCATAACGTCAGCCGCTCCATGCGCTGTGCGCGCTCGGTCGCCGGGATGAAGTCGCCGGGCAGCACCAGTCCGCGCTCCGGATGCTGCCACCGGACCAGTGCCTCGACGCAGTCGATCGCCTGACGCCGAATATGCACCTTCGGCTGGTAATGGAGCACCATCTCGCCGCGGTCGAGCGCACCCTCCAGCCCGGCGACGACGATGTCCTCGACCCCGCCCGACTGCCTGAGGGGTGAGGCCGCCGCCTGCCCGGCCTCGGCAAGCGCCGCCTCGGCCTCTTCGATCAACAGCGCCGAATCGGCGTCGGCCGCGCCGATCGCACCCGATATCAGGAACTTGGGCGCACAAAAAAAATCGTCGATCTGCACCGGCGCGGCACAGGCGGCGCGACAATCGGCGGTCATTCGCGCCAGCGCATCGGGGGCGGAGGAGGTGAAATCGACCTCGATCACGTCGCGTCCCGATGCCGATACGACCGCCTCCGGGATCGCCTGCCGCAGTCGCGTGGCCATCACGTCGACCAGCCGGCGCACGCCCGCGACACCAACCTCACGCCGTAAGACATTGAAATTGACCAGTTTTATTAAGGCGCATCCCTTCCGCCGCGCCGGAGGCACGATGTCGCCGTCGAGCGGCGTTGGCGGGGCAAGATGGTACAGGCTGGCCATGTCCTTGCCGTTGGTAGAACCCACTCTTGAAGAATGGCTTAAGTGGTCGTTCCTGTTGGTGAATAAAGGGTTAACGCCATTGAGCCATGCCTAACGATCCCTTAAGTAGAAGTCACCCTTCGGGGGGACACATAAGGGAGAGAAACCCATGCTCGCTTTCATCATCGCGCTTGCCGTCGGTCTCGTCGTCAAGCCCTGGTAATTCCAGCGGCGGTCCGGCCCGGGGTCGGATCGCCGAACCAGCGATGAAGCGGGAGCGCAGCGCTCCCGATCAAGCAGTGAGACGGCCGGCGACAGCTGGCCGATATCGGGTCTTCCAGCGAAATTCTTGAGCTTCAGGGTGTGATCCATCGCCCTTGAACCACCTCAAGCCGTCACCCCGGACTGGTTCCGGGGTCTACCGTCCCGCAAGAGCAACCGCCCATTTGCTGGCGGAACAGTGAATGCCGGACCGAGTCCGGCATGACGGGTGGTGGCTCCGCTTCATCTTTGATGGATGACGCGCCAGGACGGATCGACATTCATTGTTGCCTTCCCTGCCCTCGCCCCTCGCAGAGGGGAGAGGGCTGCGCAGACTTGGGCTTTGCGCAGCAAAGTCTTAGTCGGAGCTGGGTGAGGGGTGGCGCTCGCGCAAGCGAGCGCACGAGCCTTCGGCTCGCTCGACCCCTCACCCAAGCTGCGCTCGCCAGCAAGCTGGCAAGCTCCGCTATCCCTCTCCCCTGTCCAGGGGCGAGGGCAGCAGGACCACGATGAACGTCGATCGGCCCCAGGCGCGGCACGACCGCCAGCGCCGTCGTTCGTGCCGACCTGTCGGGCCGCGCATCGCCTCGGAACAAGTCCGAGGCGACATCACATCCCCTTCCGTTACCAGTCGCGCGAGTAGCGGAGCTGGACGTTCGATCCGCCGAAAGAGCCGGCCTGCGACAACAGGCTGATCGACTTGGTCAGCGCGATCGTCAGCTGGGTGGCGGTGAACCCGCGGGCGTCAGTGACGATCTCGATATAGATATCGTTCGTCAGATACTTGCCCGCCGCCAGCGCCGAGCCGCGCCCGCTTGCCTCATCCGCGCCAAGGATGCGCAGCCGGTCGAACCCGGTCGCCGAACGCAGCTTGCCGAGCGGATTGAGCCCGCCGCCCGACCCGCGCAGCGAATTGAGCGCAGAGGCGAGTTGCAGCGCCTCGGTCGCCGACAGATTCTCCGGATTGGTGCCGAAGAGCAGGCGGCTGAGCACCTCGTCCTGCGGCAGCGACGGGGTCGAGGTGAAGGCGATCTGCGGGCGCTGCCCGGTGCCGGTGATGTTGATGTTGAACGTCACGCCATCGTTGCTGGTGGTGGCGAGGATGTTGATGTCCGGGTCGGTGAGCGCCGCGCCGCCGCGGAAGCGCACCTGCCCGCGCGACACCTCGAAGCGCTTGCCCGCGAACGAATAGGTGCCGCGCACCAGATCAAGCCCGCCGCCGACCGTCGGCGCCGCGCTGGTGCCGCCGATCCGCAGGTCCATCGACCATTCGCTCTCCAGCCCCATGCCCGACACGAACAGCTGGTTGTCGGCGTGGACGCGCAGGTCGAGCTTGAACAGCCCCACCGCCGGTGCTTCCGGCCGATCGGTCGGCTTCGCAGGACGCGGCGCATCGCTCTTGCGGCGGATACCGGTCAGCTCGGGCACTTCGGCGGCGCCCTGGCGGATGATCTCGTAACGCGCATTGGGGACGAGGATGTCGCCCGAGATCAGCCCGCCATTCGCATTGTTCTGGATGCGGATGTCGCCGGTCGCGGTCGCGCCGAGCGCGTCGGACTTGGCGAGCCGCGCGTTGCGCATCGCCACGCGCACGTCGAGCGGGAAGCCCTGCGCCGCCGCGAGGCTGACGTTGCCCTGCGCCTGCACACTGCCGTCGCCGGCCTTCGCCTGAAGCTGGGACAGCTCCAGCCGGTCGTTGTTGAAGCGCGCGGCGATCCGCATGTTGGTCAGGCGGGTGCCATAGGTCTCGTTGGTGTAGGTCAGGTTGTCGGCGCGGATCAGGCCATTGATGCGCGGCGCGCCGACCGTCCCGCCGAAGTCCGCCGCGATCGCGATCGGCCCCGACAATTGCTGTTCGGCGAGCCCGGCGAGGCTGAACAGCACGCCCGACGGCCCGTTGTAGCGGATCCCGCCCGACAGCGGCCCCTGCATCAGCCGCGTCGTCCAGCTGCCGCTGCCGCTCGGCGTCAGCGTCGCGACCATCCGGCCGACCGGGGTGCCGCCGCGCTTGATGAGCGCACGCCCCTCGCCCGCCGCGCTGGTCAGCCGGCCCTGGAAGACGACGTCGACCGGCTCGGACACCGAGGTCAGGCTGGAGCGGGTGAAGTTGGCGATATTGACGCGCGCATCGGCGGTCGGGAACGCCTGACCCGCCTGCTGCACGTAATCGACGCTGCCGGTCGCCTGCCCGCCGAGCCCGAGATTGGGGACCAGCGCATTGAGCAAGGCAAGGTCGAGACGGTCGAGGCGCATTTGGGCGGATGTCGCGCCGCCGCCGAACCTGCCTGCCAGCCGCATCGACCCCTTGTCGAAGTCGAGCCGCGCCGGATCGAGGCGATAGCCCTTGCCCTCGGGCACGATCCGCGCCGGGGCGGCGGTGCGGAAATTGACGCCGTTCGCCGCGCCTTGCAGCGCCACCAGATATTGCGACGGCGACAGCTGCGCATTGGCGGCGAGGCGGAACGGCACGTTGTTCGAGCCGGTCAGCAGCGCCTGCGCGGTGCCGGAGCCGTTGGCGTAGTTCACGCGCACGCGCCCGGCCTCGATCATCGTCGCGCCGTAGCGCATGTCGGCGATCTGCGCGTCGGCGCGGACCTGCGGCCTGTCGTAGAGGACGACGTCGGCGTTGATGAGCGCGCGCCCTATCGTGAAATCGACCGCGCCCGGAATCTTTGCCGCCAGGGCGCGCGCGTTGACGCTGGCGCGCTGATACTTGCCCTCGGCGCCCAGCGTCGCGAGGCCGTTGAGCCCCTGACCGTTGAAGCGCACCTGCCCCGCGAACGGTCCGGCGGCGGTCTGGACGACACGCCCCGCGAACTGGACGCCCGCGAACAGCACGCGGCGGATGTCGACCGCGAGCTGCTTGCCCGGCGTGACCAGCACGTCGGCGGTGAACGGACCGTAATTGGTGCCGCCGGTCGCGTTGACCTGATACGACCCGCCACGCCCAACCACGCGCGCGTCGAGATTGGCGAGCCCGATCCCGACCCCCGGCCGCGGTGCGCGCAGCCGCACGACCGGCGCGGTCGCCGAGCCGGTGACGCGCGCGAACAGCGGGCCGTATTGCGTCGAATAGGCGTCGGCATCGACCAGCAAAGCGCCGCTCGCCGGATCGAACCGCCCCTGCCCGCGCGTGATGCGGAACTGCGGCGCGTTCATCTTCAGGCTCTCGAAGGTGACGACCCCCTCTGGCGAGTAACCGAAGCGCGTGCTGAGCACCGCATTGCCGCCGAGGAAGTTGCGCGCGCCCTCGTTGAACAATTGCTTGGTCTGCACCGCGACCCGGCCGGTGATCCCGAACCCACCGCGCGCGCCGGGGACCAGTTTCGCATCGGTCTGGATGTTGAGGATGCCGACGCTGTCGACGCGGAAGTTGTTGACGCGCCCCTGCAACCCGCCGGTGTAGCGGCCGGTCTCCATATTGGCGGCGATGATCGCGGTGGCGTCGATCGTGTCGGAACGGATGCGCAGATTGTCCGACAGGATGTTCGGCATCTGGATCGCCAGATCGCCGTCGATCCGCGCATTGGTGGTGAGGCCGCCGAGCGCCGGGTTGAGCCCCGCGATCCGCTTCGCACGCGCATGGACCGGCACGAGGATGCGGTCGCTGTTCACGCGCGCCAGCCCCTCGGCGTACAAATTCTCGACGCTCATCTCCCCAACGCCGAGCGAGGTGGCGCGAACCTTATAGTCGACGGTCGGGGTCGCGAACGCGCCGTTCAGCACCACGCGCGCCAGCACGTCACGCCCGCGCAAATCGGGGGCGATCGCGCCGGGCGTCAGCAATTTGGCGTCGACCGCGAAATTGCCGAAGCGGCTGTTCTTGAGGTCGAGCATCCCGCCGGCGTCGACCGCCAACGCGTTCGAAATCAGCTTGATGCGCGTATCGGCGCTGCGCTCGCCAAGCGTGACGTCGGCGGCGACCTGCAAGGCCGGCGCCGTCAGCCGCTCGACCGGGCCTTCGAGATAGAGGCCGGGGCGCGTCGGCCCGCGCACCTCGAAATGGCCGTTGCGCGCGGTGAGCGCGAGGTCCGCAAGCTGCCCGCCGCCGAGCGTGGCGAGCGCACGGCCCTGCCACGACGCCCAGCTGCCGCGCCCGGTGACCGTCGCGGTAAGTGGCGCCTTCAGCCCGCCCAATTGCGCGACCATCCCGCCCGCCGGGGCGGTGAGCCGCACGTCGACGTCGAGCTTGTTGTCGTCGGGCACTGCGTCGATCTTGACGCGCGCGACGTCACCGCCCGCGACGCCGGGCGCGCGCAACGCGACCGCATCGACCTGCAATTGCGCGCGGCGGTCGGCGATATGCGCCTGTCCGTCGAAGCGCGCGATGTGCCGCGCGCCCGATACCGCCGGCTCCATCACGAAGCGCGCGACCTGCAACCGGTTGATATCGATATCGAGGTCGGGGAGCAGCGGCGCATTGGGGTCGGTCGGCTCGGTCGACGGCTTCAGCTCGGGATTGCGGCGCAGCGTGATGAGCTGGCTGGCGACCGAGCGCACGTCGACATGGTTGTTGACGAAGGCGAACGGCCGCCAATCGACATCGAGCCGCGGCGAGGTGAGGAACACGCCTTTGGGATCGCTGACCCGCACGTCGCTGAGCCGCATCTGGCCGTAGAGTGAGCCGTCGATCCGCCCGACCTTGATGTTGAGCCCCGAGGCGGTGGTGTAACCGCCGATCTGGTCGGCGACGAAGCGGCGGCCGGGATCGGTGTTGATCCCCAGCACGATCGCCACGACCAGCACGAGCAGGCCGAGGATGGCGATGCCGATCCACTTAAGGATGCGGAGCCACAAGGGGCGGCGCTCCGTCGCGATCGTGTCCTCGCCCGGCGTCAGCGTCTCGTCAGTCATCAGAACGCCTGCCCGATCGAAATGTAGAGCGCGACCTTGGCATCGCCGGGTCGCGGGTTGAGCGGCGTCGCCACGTCGACGCGCATCGGGCCGAAATTGGTGTAGAAGCGCCCGCCGATGCCCGCACCGAAGCGCAGGTCGCTGCCGTTCGGCAGGCTACTCTCATAGGTGTTGCCGCCGTCGATGAACGGCACGATCCCGAAATTGCCGAAGCGGTAGCGCGCCTCGATCGAGAATTCGTTGAGGCTGCGCCCGCCGATCGGGCGCAGGTCCTTCACCTCGTCGCGATCCTCGTCGCCCGGCACCAGCGAGCTTTCAGGTTCGAGCGGCCCGAGCCGCTGGAAGCCATAGCCGCGCACCGAGCCGCCACCGCCACCGTAATAGCGCCGCGACGGCGCGATATCGTCGCGCGCGATCCCGAAGATGCTGCCCGCGCGAACGCGGCCGGCGATGACGAGGCTGTCCGATACCGGATAATAAGCGGTCGCCTCGACGAGGCTGCGCCCATAGGGCCGCACCGAGCCCTGCACCGACGTCTCCGGGCTGAGGCTCAGCTTCAGGCGATAACCGCGCGTCGGGTTGAGCAGATTGTCCGAAGTGTCGAACTGCACCTGCCCCGGCAGCGCCAGCACGCCATAGGTGCGGCGGACGCGGTCGTTCTCGGCGAAGTCGAAGACGCTTTCGTTCGTCCCGACCAGCTCGAAGCCATAGGCATAGGTGAACTTCTTCTGCCAGATCGGCGTCGAATCGTAGGAGATCCGCCCGGACAGCGTGCCGGTGAACGCCTCAAACGCGTCGTAATTGGCACGCAAGGCGCTCGCGACCAGCGTCACGGTGCGGTCGCGCTTGCCGGCGTTCTGGCGGCGGAAGGTCGCCGACAGCCCCTGCTGCTGCGTGCCCGCGATCGCGCCGAGGATCAGCGCGCCTTCGGGCGGGAAGCGGTTGCGGTTGGTGAACGTGCCCTCGATCGTCACGCCCTGCCCGGTCTGGAACCCCGCGCCGCCCGACAGGCTCTTGGCCGGCCCGCGCGTCTGGCGGACCATCAGGTCGACCTGCTCGGTGCCGTCGGGAAGGACCGTGCCGGTGCGCACCGGCTCGACCCCGACGCCGTTGAACAGCCCGGTCGCGACCAGCGCCTCGCGCAGGTCGTCGGTCTTGCGATTGTCGTACAGCTCGCCCTGATCGAAGCGCGGGAAGACGTTCAGGTGCTTGAGGTCGAAGACCGGATCGCCCTCCGTCCGCAACACGCCGAACGACGAGCGCGGGCCGGTGTCGACCGGCAGCGTATAGTCGCCGCGCGCGGTCTGCTCGTCGAGCAGGATGTCGCGCTCGCCGACCTTGACGAACGGATAGCCCTGTTGCGGCAGTTTCAGGCTGACGTTCGCCTCCGCGCCCTGCACGCGCAGCGCCTCGATCGGGTCGCCGGTGCGCAGCGGCAATTCGCGGCGCACCAGATCGGGCGGCGTGGTCTGGTTCGCCTGCACCGTGATCGTGCCGAGCTTGTACTGCTGGCCGGGCGTCGCGCTGACGATCGCCTTGATCTTCTGCTCGCCGCCGGGGACGGTCTCGATCGTCGAGATCGCGGTCGCGTCATAATAGCCGAACGACTTCATCAGCCGCACCGCGAGTTGCTCGTCCTCGCGGCCGCGCGCCGCGACCTGCGTGGCGTTGTCGGCCTTGCCCTTGCCTTCGCGCAGCGCCGACAGCGAGTTGAACTCGTCGGTCAGCCCCAGCGGGTCGAGCCCGCGCACCTCGCTGGCGTAACGGATATCCGGCGCGTCCTCGTCCTTGACATCAGCGACCGAACGCAGCGGCTCGGTGTTGAAGGTCGACAGCGGTTCGAGCGGCTGGGCGAGTGCCGGGTCGACCGCGGGCGGCGGCGGCAACGTGCCGGGGGTGATCGGTTGCTGCGCGGCGGCGTCTGCGGCGGGCGTGGTCGCGGGGGCAATAGTGTCGGCAGCCATCGGCTCGAGCGGCGCGTTGATGTCCCCCGACAGCGGCGGCAGCGCCTTGTCGAACTCGGCATCGGGGACGATCGGCGCGTCGCCCTGCGGATCGGCGGCCGGCGGCGTGTCGCGCGGCGCATCCGGCCCCCGCGCCGGTGCGGTGCCGGGCGTCTGGATCTGGGCCTGCGCCTGTCCGGCGATCAACGCGATCCCGGCGCTGGCCAGGAGCAGACGGGAGTGACGAACCGAAGAAACCAAGAACAACGCCCCTTTGTGCGGGAGAGTCCGGCAATCCGGTTTTGATCTCCCGTCCCACGGCAACGATCCACCGGCGAAACGGTTGCGCGTGGTGAGCCGGGGCGAGGCTCCTGTCGTCGCCCCGGACCTGTTCCGGGGTCCACTGTCCCGCAGGAGCAACGGCTTACGTGTTCGCGGTGCCGTGGATGCCGGAACAAGTCCGGCATGACGATGGGGCATTCCAGTAGCCGACACCGCTGGCGCCCGCCACGCCGACCGCCTAGGAACTGCGGCAACGAACGCTGGGAGAGCGCATGAATTTCGATCTCGACGACGATCACCGCATGATCGCCGAGCTGGTGCGACGCTTCGTCGATGACGAGCTGGTGCCGCTGGAGAACGGCCTGCTGGAGCGCGACGCCGCCGGGCATGGGCTGGAGCTGACCGCCGACGAGCGCGGCACGGTCGATCATATCTCGCGCGAACTGGGGCTGTGGGGGCTCGATGCGCCGGCCGATGTCGGCGGCACCGATTTGCCCGCGGTGGCGATGGTCGCGGTCAACGAGGCGCTGGGGCGGACGATCGTGCCGTGGACGCTCCCGCCCGACAGCCCGAACCTGCGGATGCTCGCCGCCACCGTCGACGATCGCCAGCGCGCGGCGTATCTGGCTCCCTATGTGCGCGGCGAGACGATCTCGGCGATCGGCATCTCCGAGCCGGGCGCAGGCTCCGACCCCGCCGGCATGAAGACGACCGCGGTGCGCGACGGCGACGACTGGGTGCTCAACGGCCGCAAGATCTGGATCACCAAGGCCGACCGCGCCGATTTCACGATCGTGATCGCGGTGACCGACAAGGAGAAGCGCCAGCGCGGCGGGATGAGCGCGTTTCTGGTCGATCGCGACGCGCCGGGCTTCTCGGTGGTGCGCCCGATCCCGATGATCGGCGGCGAGACGACCTATGAGGTTGCGCTCGACGATTGCCGCGTGCCGGGGTGGAAGCTGCTCGGCACCGAGGGGCAGGGCTTCGCGCCGATGCAGCTGCGCCTCAACACGCGCCGCGCCGAGATGGCGGCCAATGCGATCGGGATGGCGGCGCGCGCGCTCGACATGCTGGTCGACTATGCCCCCCAGCGCACGACCTTCGGCAAGCCGCTGAGCGAGCGTCAGACGGTGCAGAACTGGGTCGCCGACGCCGCGATCCGCATCCATGCCGCGCGGCTGATGGCCTATGATTGTGCGTGGAAGATCGATCAGGGTCGCGACGCGCGCACCGAGGTGTCGATGCTCAAGAGCTTCGCGCTGGAGATGGCGTGGGAGGTGCTCGACCATGTCATGCAGGCGTTCGGCGCGATGGGGATGACCCGCGAGCTGCCGCTGGCGCAGATGGCGGCGCGCATCCGCCTGATGCGGATCTACGACGGCCCGACCGAGATCCACAATTGGGTCGTGGCCCGCAACCTTCTGGGAACCCGCGCATGAAGCAGCATCTGTCCGTCACCCGCGAGGGCCATGTCGCCACCGTCGTGATCGATCGCCCGCCGCACAATCACGTCAACGCCGCGCTGATCCATGCGCTGGCCGATGTGCTGGATGAGCTGGACGCCGATGCGGACGTGCGCGCGGTGGTGCTCGCCACCGAGGGCCGCGTATTCTGCGGCGGGGCCGATCTGACCGGCGACAAGCCGCTCACCACCGAGGACGGCGAGAGCGAGACGCCGGCGCTCTACCGGGGCGCATACCGGCTGTTCTCGGCGCAAAAGCCGATCGTCGCCGCCATTCAGGGCGCGGCGGTCGGGGCCGGCCTCGGGCTCGCTTTGGTCGCGGACTTCCGCGTCGCCGCGCCCGAGGCGAAGTTCTCCGCCAATTTCGTGACGCTCGGTTTCCATGCCGGGTTCGGGATCAGCCTCACCTTGCCGCGCGTGGTCGGAAAGCAGCACGCCAGCCTGATGCTGCTCACCGGGCGGCGCGTGAAGGCGGACGAGGCGCTGCGTTTCGGATTGGTCGACCAGATCGCCGCCGACGCTCGCGCCGCTGCGCAGGCATTGGCTGCCGAGATCGCCGCCAACGCCCCGCTCGCGGTCGAGGCGACGCGCGCGACGCTGCGCGCGGGGCTGTCCGAGGCGGTGCGCGAGCGGACCGAGCATGAGCGCGCCGAGCAGGATCGGCTGATGCAAACCGACGATTTCCGGGAAGGTTTGCGCGCCGTCGCCGAGCGGCGGCCGGGACAGTTCCGGCGCGGCTGACGAATAAATGTTCGCCGGTGCGAAACATTTGCGACAAATAGCGCTTAGCCCATCGGCACCCCCGCGGTCGGACAAGGCATAAAGTGACAGAACGTTTGATGGTACGGCGGATGCGCGACGCAGCCGGGCTGGCGAGCCTTGCGGCGGCGCTCGCCCTGTCCGCGTGCGGCGGCGGCAGCGGCGGCGATCAGGCCAAGGGCAAAGGCGGCCCGGGCGGCCCCGGTGGCGGGCCGACCACGGTCGGCTATGTCGTCGTCCAGCCGACCGCCGTGCCGACGATCAGCGAACTGCCCGGCCGGACCGTCGCCTATGAAAGCTCGCAGGTCCGCCCGCAGATCACCGGCGTGATCCAGAAGCGCTTCTTCACCGAGGGCGCGCTGGTGAAGCGCGGGCAGCCGCTCTACCAGATCGACCCGTCGCTCTATCGCGCCGCCGCCAATCAGGCACAGGCCAATGTCGCCAACGCGCAGGCGACGTTCGCCGCCGCCAAGATCCGCGCCGACCGCTACAAGCCGCTCGCCGAGATGGAGGCGATCAGCGCGCAGGACTATACCGACGCGGTCGCGCAGCAGCGGCAGGCCGCGGCGCAGATCGGCGTCAACAGCGCGCAGCTCGACAGCGCGCGCGTCAATTTGCGCTTCACCACCGTCCCCGCGCCGATTACCGGGCGGATCGGGCGCTCGCTGTTCACCGTCGGTGCGCTGGTCAGCGCGACGCAGGCCGATCCGCTGGCGACGATCCAGCAGCTCGACCCGATGTTCGTCGACATCCAGCAATCGAGCACCAACCTGCTCGCGCTGCGTCGCGCACTCGCGGGCGGCGGCGCTGCGCCCGCGCGCGCCGAAGTAACGCTGAAGCTGGAAGACGGCACCGATTACGGGATCAAGGGCACGGTCGAATTCGCCGAGGTCGTCGTCGACCAGAGCACCGGCACTGTCACTTTGCGCGCGCGCTTCCCCAACCCACAGGGTCTGCTGCTGCCGGGCATGTTCGTCCGCGCCGAGTTCGCGCAGTCGATCCTGAAGAACGCGTTCCTCGTGCCGCAGCCGGCGATCAGCCGCGATGCCAAGGGCAATGCGACGCTGTTCGTGGTCGGCGCGAACGGCAAGGCCGAGCAGCGCAACGTCAAGGCCGATCGCACGCAGGGCGCCTATTGGGTGGTCACCGACGGGCTGAAACCCGGCGAGAAAATCATCACGCAGGGCCTCGCCAATTTGCGTCCCGGCGCACAGATCCGCGCAGTGCCCGCCAATGCACCGCAGCCGGTGAAGGCCCCCTCGCCCGAGGAGATGAAGAAACAATCCGGCGGTCAGGGCAAGGCGGGCTAGGCCGGCATGTCCCGCATCTTTATCGACCGCCCCATCTTCGCATGGGTGCTGGCCATCATCGTCATGCTGGCCGGGGTCGGCGCGATCCTGTCGCTGCCGATCGCGCAATATCCCGACGTGGCGCCGCCGCAGGTCTCGATCCGCGCCACCTTCCCCGGCGCGAACGCACAGACGATCCAGAACAGCGTCACGCAGGTCATCGAGCAACAGCTGACCGGCATCGACGGACTGCTATATTTCCAGTCGAGTTCGTCGAGCCGCGGTTCGGTGACGATCACCGCCACCTTCGACAAGGGCACCGATCCCGACATCGCGCAGGTGCAGGTCCAGAACCAGGTCCAGCAATCGCTCAGCCGCCTCCCACAGCAGGTGCAGCAACAGGGGCTGGTGGTCCGCAAGTCGAACCCTGACTTCCTGTTGATCGTCGGCGTCTATGACACCACCGACAAGCTGACCAACCAGGACGTCTCCGACTATCTCGTCTCGAACCTGCAGGACCCGCTCGGGCGTATCCAGGGCGTCGGCGACACCAACGTGTTCGGCTCGCAATATGCGATGCGGATCTGGCTCGATCCCGCCAAGCTCAACAGCTACCAGCTGATGCCCGGCGACGTCATCACCGCGATCCAGAACCAGAATACCGAAGTCGCGGCGGGCGAGATCGGCGGGCAGCCGAGCCCGTCGACGCAGATGCTCAACGCGGTAGTCACCGCGCAGTCGCGGCTTCAGACGCCCGCGCAATTCGCGCAGATCATCCTGAAGACCGAACAGGACGGCGGCACCGTCCGCCTTGCCGACATCGGGCGGATCGAGCTGGGCGCGGAAAGCTACAATGCGTTCAGCCGCGTCAACCGCCATCCCGGCGCAGGCATCGCGGTGCTCCTCGCGCCGGGCGCCGACGCGCTGAAGACCGCCGAGCTGGTCAAGGCACAGGTCGAGCAGGCGTCGAAGGCGTTCCCGGCCGGGCTTACCTATGCCTTCGCCAACGACACGACCGACTTCATCAAGCTGTCGATCGAGGAAGTGGTCAAGACTCTGATCGAGGCGATCATCCTCGTCGTCATCGTCATGTTCGTCTTCCTGCAAAGCTGGCGCGCTACCTTGGTGCCGGCGATCGCGGTGCCGGTGGTGCTGCTTGGCACGTTCGCGGTCTTCTATGTCGCGGGCTTCTCGATCAACACGCTGACGCTGTTCGGGCTGGTGCTCGCGATCGGCCTGCTAGTCGATGACGCGATCGTCGTGGTCGAGAACGTCGAGCGGCTGCTGGAGGAAAACCCCGGCATGACCCCGCGCGAGGCGACGATCGAATCGATGAAGGAGATTACGGTCGCCCTCGTCGCGATCGCGCTGGTGCTGTCGGCGGTGTTCATGCCGATGGCCTTCTTCGGCGGCTCGACCGGCGTGATTTATCGCCAGTTCTCGCTGACGATCGTGTCGGCGATGGTCTTGTCGGTGCTGGTCGCGGTCATCCTGTCGCCCGCGCTGACCGCAACCTTGCTCAAGCAGACCCACGACCAGCATGGCGATCCGATCGAGGAAAGCTGGATCGGCCGCAAATTCCCGCGGGTCGCGCACGGGCTGGAGCGCGCGCGCGACGGCTTCAACACCACCTTCGATCGCGGCGTGGCGCGCTACGTCGCGGGCGTGCGGCGCGTGATCGACCGCAAGGCGTTGTTCCTGCTGATCTATCTGCTGACGGTCGCCTTGCTGGCGGTGCTGTTCCTGCGGATGCCGACCGGCTTCCTGCCCACCGAGGATCAGGGCGCGGCGATCGTGCAATTCCAGCTGCCGGCCGGCGCGACGCGCTCGCGCACCGAGGACGTGCAGCATCAGGTCGAAAATTATCTCGCCACCAGCGAGGGCAAGAACGTCCGCACGATGTTCACGGTCAGCGGCGGCGGCGGTGGTGGTGCGAGTGGGCAGAACACCGGTCAGGGGTTCGTCAATCTTGCGCCATGGGACGACCGCAAAGGCAAGGAGAATACCGCGGATTCGATCGTCGCGCGCGCCTCGGCGGCGTTCCGCGGCTTGCGTGACGCGCGCGTCTTCGCGCTGGTGCCACCGGCCGTGCGCGGGCTGGGCCAGTCGAACGGCTTCACGATGGAATTGCAAAATTCCGGCGGACTGACGCAGGAGCAATTCGCCGCCGCCAAGGACAAGTTGCTCGCCGCCGCCAACGCCGATCCGGCGCTCGCCTCGGTGCGGCTGACCGAACTGCCCGATACGCCGACGCTCAAGATCGATATCGACCAGCAGAAGCTCGCCGCGCTCGGGCTGACGCAGGCCGACGTCAACACGACGCTGTCGACCGCTTGGGGCGGCCGCTACGTCAACGACTTCGTCGATCGCGGGCGCGTCAAGCGCGTGTTCGTGCAGGGCGATGCGCCGTACCGCGCCGCCCCGACCGACCTCAACCAGTGGTTCGTGCGCGGCTCGAACGGGCAGATGGTGCCGTTCGCGGCTTTTTCGCAGATCGGCTGGAGCCAGGCGCCGGTAACGCTGTCGCGCTTCAACGGCATCCCGTCCTACGAATTCCAGGGCGCGGCGGCCGAGGGCAAGAGTTCGGGTGACGCGATGGCGCGGATCGAGGAACTGGCGGGTCAGGTGCCGGGCACCAGCGTGTCCTGGGCCGGGCTGTCGTTCCAGGAGCGGCTGTCGTCGGGTCAGGCACCATTGCTGTACGGGCTGTCGATCCTCGTCGTCTTCCTGTGCCTCGCCGCGCTGTACGAAAGCTGGTCGATCCCGTTCGCGGTGCTGCTGGTGATCCCGCTCGGGCTGATCGGGGCGATCCTGTTCACGACGCTGCGCGGGCTGGTCAACGACGTCTATCTTCAGATCGGGCTGCTGACGACGATGGGGCTGGCGGCGAAGAACGCGATCCTGATGATCGAGTTCGCCGAGCAGGAGGAGAAGAAGGGCAAACGCGTCATCGACGCCGCGCTGGAGGCGGCGCGGATCCGGCTGCGCCCGATCCTGATGACCAGCCTCGCGTTCATCTTCGGCGTGCTGCCGCTGGCGATCTCGACCGGCGCGGGCGCGAACAGCCGCATCGCGATCGGCACGTCGGTGATCGGCGGGATGATTACTGCGACGGTGCTGGCGATCTTCTACATCCCGCTCTTCTTCGTGCTGGTCCGCCGCGGCTTCCGCGACGGCTGGAAGGGGTTGCGGCGCGGTGCCGATCCCAGCCCCGATTCTGGCCCCGACGACGACGGCCCGCACGACCATGGCGGTCATGCGACACCCGACGCGCCGAAGCGATTGCCGCGCCCGATCGACAAGCCCGCGCTGCCTGCGCCGGAGGGGGCATAATGGTCCGCCGTTTCGCTACACTGACCGCCACGGTCGCGCTTGCGGGCTGCTCGCTCGCACCCACCTATGTGCGCCCCACCCCGCCGGTGCCGACGTCATGGCCGGTCGGCGACGCCTATCTGCGCCAGAGCGAGGCAGCGCTGCCCAGCGTCACCTATCGCGACATCTTCCGCGACGCGCGATTGCAGGCGCTGATCGAACAGGCGCTGGTCAACAATCGTGACCTGCGCGTCGCGGTCGCCAATATCGAGGCGACGCGCGCGCAATATCGCATCCAACGCGCCGATCTGTTTCCGCAATTGAACGCCACCGGTGCCTACAGCTATCGCCAGAACAGCCGATCGGGCGTGAACACCGGCGTCAACACCGGCGGCACGGGCACCGGGACCGGTGGAACCGGCACAGGCGGCACGGGAACGGGTGGCACCGGAACCGGGGGCACCGGCACCGGCACCGGCGGCACGACGGTCGTGTCCAATTCGAACAGCACCTTCCAGGCGCAGCTCGGCGTCACCGCGTTCGAGATCGACCTGTTCGGGCGCGTCCGCTCGCTGACCGGCGCGGCGCTGTCGCGCTATTTCGCGCAGGAGGCGGCGGCGCGTGCGACGCGGCTGACGCTGATCGGCGACATCGCCAGCGCGTGGCTGAATTATGCCGCCGACAAGAGCCTGTTGACCGTCGCCGAGCAGACCGCGGTCGCGGCGCGCGCCAGCGTGCGACTGACCGATGCGCGGCGGCAGGGCGGCGTCTCGCCGCGCACCGACGTGCGGCAGGCCGAGCAGATCCTCGCCACGGCCGAGGCCGATCTCGCCGAGCAGCGCACCCTGCTGGCGCAGGACGTCAACGCGCTGCAGCTGCTGGTCGGCGCGCCGGTCGATGCCGCGCAACTGCCCGCCGGGATCGAACAGGCCGCGCAGACGATCGGCGAGCTGCCCGCCGGGATCGACTCGGGCGTGCTGCTCCGGCGCCCGGATGTCGTGCAGGCGGAATATTCCTTGCGCGCCTTCAATGCCGAGATCGGCGCGGCGCGCGCGGCCTTGTTCCCGCGCATCTCGCTGACCGGGCTGGTCGGCTTTGCGAGCACCGCGCTGCGCACCCTGTTCTCGGGCGATTCGTTCAATTGGTCGGTGGCGCCCAACGCCAGCTACCCGATCTTCCGCGCCGGTGCGGGACGCGCGAACGTGGATTACAGCGTGGCACAGCGCGATGCGGCGCTCGCCAATTACGAACTGACGATTCAAAGCGCGTTCCGCGAAGTCTCCGACGCACTCGCGCGGCGCGGGACGATCACCGACCAGCTTGCCGCCAACCAGCGCTTCTATACCGCGGCGGTCGACACGCTGAACCTGACCAACGCGCGCTATCGCGGCGGGATCGACACGTACCTGACCTCGCTCGATGCGCAGCGGCAATTGTACTCGGCGCAACGGACGTTGGTGGCGACTCAGTTGGTGCGTGCGACCAATCTGGTCACGCTGTACCGCACGCTGGGCGGGGACTCGATGCTCGACGTCACCGATCAGGCGCCGCGACCGGTGGGTGGTGACATCAACAGCACGCGCCCCTGACGATGACGAAAAAAAGCCCGTTCGTGCTGAGCCTGTCGAAGCACGGGCCGCGTCACACGCCCTCCGACAAGCTCAGGGCGAACGGCGGTTGATGATCGCGCCGCTCGCCTCGCAGGATTAACCGTTCGAGTCGTTTCCGCTACCCGGCGCCACCGCCGCCCGGCCGAACTGCATGATGAGCTGCCCGATCTCCCGCGCCTGCTCCATCGAGCGCTGGCCCTGGCTGCGCAGGAAGTCGCTCTGGATCTGCATGACCTGCGACAGATCCTTCGCCTGCGCCGCCGCGCGCATCGCCGCAAAGGCTTCCTGCGTGTTCGCCTCGACCTGATCGAGGATCTTGGTGCTGATCGTCTGGCCGCTTTCCATCATATGCTGGCCCGACGCGCGGAGACGGTCGGTGGCCTGCTGCGCCGCGTCGGCGGCGGCGCGGCCCATGTCGTTGCGTTGATCGGTCATCGTCGCTCTCCCTATCGATGGCGTCAGGCTGCACGTTCCGGCTGAACCCGGCAAGCCGGCGGTTGGTTGCCTCGGCGGATCGAACACCGGGCTGGTGGCGACGCGCACGGGACGGTATGGAACGGCATTATCGGAGCCCCAGAATGTCGTTCGCCTTCCCCCTGCTGCTCGCGTCGGCGCTATTTTCGGCGCAGGACGTGTCCCCGCCCGAACCATCCTGCACCGCCGCGCGCCCGGCGATGCCGGTCGGGCTCGAGAACTGGGGCACGCGGGTCGCGCTGGAGGCGGGCGCCGCAACGCGCGGCGCGCCGGTGATCGAGGTCGGCCGCGCCGCTGAACTGCGGCTGGTCCCGCTTGCCCGCCTCGCCCCCGCCGCCCCGCCAACCCGCGATCCGGGCACCGGAAACAACGCGGGAATGGCGCTGTTTCAGGTACTTCGTCCCGGCACCTACCGGATCGCGCTCGGCGCGCCGGCGTGGATCGAGGTCGTACGCGGCGGCCGCGCCCTGCCGTCGGCGGCGCATAGCCACGGCCCGGCGTGCACCGGCATCCGCAAGATCGTCGACTACCGCCTCGCGCCGGGTCGCTACGTCCTGCAACTCACTGGCGCAGCAGCGAATACGCTCCCGGTACTGATCGCGCCGGCACAGCGGGGCGCGGCATGATCGCCGCGCTGATCGCCTTGGCACTCGCCGCGCCGCAAGTCGCCGCCACCCCGCCCTCCGCCGCGCCGGCGGCCCCTGTCCCCGCGACGCTGACCCGGGTCGTGCTGACCACCGACGCCGGCCCGATCACGATCGGCGTCGACACCAAGGCCGCGCCGATCACCGCCGCCAACTTCCTGAAATATATCGATGGTAAGAAGCTGGACGGCGTGTCCTTCTACCGCGCGGTGAAGGTCGCGGACGGCTACGGGATCGTGCAGTTCGGCACCCGCAACGACGCCAAGCGCACGTTGCCGCCGATCAAGTTCGAGCCGACCACGCAGACCGGGCTCAGCCACACCGACGGCACGATCTCGATGGCGATGGCCGCGCCGAACACCGCCACCGGCGACTTTTTCGTCGTGGTCGGCGACCTGACGTCGATGGACGCCAAGGACGGACAGCCCGGCTTCGCAGCCTTCGGGCGCGTGCTGGAGGGGATGGACGTGATCCGCAAGATCCTGCTTTCCCCCACGTCCCCGACGATAGGCGACGGCGCGATGAAGGGGCAGATGCTCGCTCCGGCGATCCGCATCACCAGCGCGCGCCGCGCCCCCTGACGCTTCCGCCGGCATGACGGATCGGTTACAGCGGTGACCAAAGGAGTCCGTCATGACCAGCACGCTCGCCACCCGAACCGACTGGACCGCGATCGGCGCCGCCGAGTTGGCGGACGTCATCGCGCTGCGCCGGGCGATCCATGCCGAGCCCGAGGTCGGGCTGCATTGCCCGCTGACCACCGCCAAGGCGAAGGCAGCGCTCGCCGGCCTGCCGCTCGAGATCCACGACAGCACCAGCACCACCGGCTTCGTCGCGATCCTGCGCGGCGGGCGGAGCGGCGGCACAGGGTCGAACGGACGCACCGTGCTGTTGCGCGGCGACATGGACGCGCTGCCGATGAGCGAGGAGACCGGGCTGCCGTTCGCCTCGACCGTCCCCGGCAAGATGCACGCCTGCGGGCATGACGCGCATACCGCGATGCTGGTCGGCGCGGCCAAGGCGCTGAGCGCGCGACGCGACGAATTGTCGGGAACGATCGTCTTCATGTTCCAGCCCGGCGAGGAAGGCCATCACGGCGCGCGGCACATGATCGCCGACGGGCTGCTCGACGTCGCGCGGCCCGAAGCGGCGTTCGCGCTGCACATCCTCCCCAATGCGCCCGCAGGCATGTTCGTGGGCCGCGAGGGCGCGATGCTCGCCTCGACCGATACGGTGCTGGCGACGATCCGCGGCAAGGGCGGCCACGCCGCGATGCCGCACGAGGCGATCGATCCGATCCCGGTCGCCTGCGCGATCGTCACCGCGCTGCAACAGCATGTCGCGCGCCGCGTGCCCGTCGCCGATCCGGCGGTGCTGACGATGACTCAGATCCACGCCGGATCGTCGCACAACATCATTCCCGAGGAAGTGCAGCTGATGGGGACGCTGCGCACCTTGTCGGAGGCGACCCGAACCGCAATGCGTGAGGCGTTCCACCAGATCGCGCAAGGAATTGCCGCCGCGCACGGCTGCGTCGCGGAAACGACGATTGACGAAGGCTATCCGGTGACGGTCAACGACGCGCGCGCGACGCGGCTGCTGCGCGAACTGTCGTCGGAGGTGCCGGGCGGCGCAGGCTGGACCGCGATGCCTGCGCCGATGATGGGCGGCGAGGACTTCAGCTACGTGCTGCGCGAGGTGCCGGGCGCGATGGCGTTCGTCGGGGTCGCCGCGCCGGGCAGCGACTGGCGCACCAACCCGCCGCTCCACAATACGCGGATGACGATCGAGGAGAATGTGCTCGCCACCGGCGTGGCGATGCATTGCGCGGTGGCGGAGCGCTTTTTGGAGCGCGGGCTGGACTGACGCCGATGTCCGCAATGACGATGCTGCGCGACGCGACCGGCGCGGCGCATGAGGCGGTCGACGCGGCGTTCGGCGCGCACGATCTGGCCTCCCCCGACGCGTATCGACGCTTCCTGCTGGCACATGCGCGTGCGCTGCCGGCGGCGGAACGGATAATGGCAGCACTGCCGTTTACGCAGAATCTGCCGGTACGCACGCCGTTGCTGGCGGCCGATCTCACGGACTTGGGCGTCGCGGCGCCCGCCCCCCTGCCCTTTGCGCCGGGCGACGATGCGGCGACCTTGTGGGGTGTGCTCTATGTCGTCGAAGGCTCGCGACTGGGTGGCGCGATGCTCGCGCGACAGGTGCCGCCGGAGCTGCCGGGGCGGTATCTCGGCGCGGTGCACGCATCCGGCCAGTGGCGAGCGATCCGGGTCGCGCTGGACGAGGCCGCGTCTGGCGAGGGCACCGACTGGACCGCGCGGATGATTGCCGGCGCGCTGGCCACGTTCGCGCTCTACGCCGAGGCGGCGGGAAAAGACTGACCAAGTCCGTCTGTTCCGCGATTCGGTCGCTGAAGCTCAGGCCGCCTCGATCGGCGCGGTCAGCACCGCGCGCAGGCCGGGGTCGTTGTCGAGATAATCCATTTGGCCATCGATCCGCTGGATCACCGCGCGCATCATGCGGCTGCCGAACCCCTCGCCATTGCCCTGCTTGCCGACGCCCTGATCGGCGACGATCAATCTCAGTCGATTGCGATATTGCTCGAGCGTGATCTCGATCGGCCCGCCCGATTGCCCGGGATAGGCATATTTGGTCGCGTTGATGACCAGCTCGGCGGCGACCAGCCCGATGTTAACCGCGCGGTCGGTCGGGATCAGCACCGGCGCGATCGACAGCATCATGTGCCGCGACCATTCGTCGCCCAACGACGCCTTCAGGTCCTCGAGCAGTTCGCCGAGGTAGCGGCTGAGATCGATCGTCTTGATCTGATCCTCGCGATATAGCCGGCGGTGAACCAGCGCGACCGCCGACAACCGCGAGCGCGCCTCGCGCAGCTGGTCCGCGACGATCCCCGGCCCTGCGTCGCGCGCCTGGATCGCCAGGAACGACGAGACGAGTTGCAGGCTGTTCTGCACGCGGTGGTCGACCTCGCGCATCAGCAGGTCCTTCTGCGTCAGTAGCGCGTCCTTCTCGGCGCCGGTCCGCTCCAGCTCCTGGTTCAGCCGTCGCAGTTCGTTGGAGGCCCGCGCCTCGCGGAGCAGACGGCGCAGGCGGTTGGCCCCCTCAATCTGCTCGAGCGTCCAGCGCCGCGCGCGTCCGCGAACCGTTTCGTGCCACGATGCGAACGAAGCGCGCGGGTGAAGCGTCGCGGCGGGATCGTGCGGGATCGCCTTATGCGGATTGCCCGCCCATTCGATCTCCTCGATCTGCTCGACCCGCAGCCACATCAGCGTGTGCCGCTCGTCGATGCGCAGCGCCAGGACACCCGCAATCGCGCCGAACGTGCCGGCATCGGGCCAGTCGACCGCCAGCTCGCGGGTCGAGAACACCGGCCCGTCCTCGCGCAGCGCAGCCCAGCGTAGCAGGTCCAATAGATCGAGATCGGCCGGTGCGATGCCCGATGTGGTGACGGTCTGGTCGCGGACCAGCGCCAGCCCATCAGCATCGAGCATCCGCCGCAGCTCGTCGCCACGCTCGCCGAGCACCCGGAACGGATCGTCCTCCTGCAGCAGCGGACGCAGCGCGTCCTCCTCGCTGCGGAGCGCAAGACGGACGCGATATGCTTCCGCCTCCTCCTTGGCGATGATCTGACGGGCCAGCGCGCCGGCCATCGCCGCGGCCGCGGCGCGGACGCTGCGCGGCATCAACCGCGGCGTCATGCTGTGGCAGGCGACCAGACCCCACAGCAAGCCGTCCTTGACGATCGAGATCGACGCGGATGCCTGAACCCCCATGTTGCGGAGATATTCCACATGCACCGGCGACACGCTGCGGATCGCGACATCGCTGAGGTCGACCTGCTCGAACCCCGCGGGACGTATCGGGGCAGGGACATAGCCGGCATCGGGGATCACGCGGGTACGATTGCGGACGTACAAGGCGCGCGCCTGCCGCGGGATGTCGCTGGCCGGAAAATGATGGTTGAGGAACGACCGCAGTGCGGGGTCGCGATCTTCGGCGATAACGCTGCCCGCCTCGTCATCAAGGAAGCGATAGATCATGACGCGGTCGAACCCGGTCAGCGCGCGGAACGCCACCGCCGCGCGATCGGCCAGCATGCGCAACGTGCCCGCCCGCTCGAAACCGGCGGTGATCGCGTCGAGCCAGCTGAGCGTGGTGGCAACGGAGCCCGGCTCCGCCTCGATCGGCTCCAGTTCCGCAATCAGCCACGACCCGGCGCGGTGCAGGGCCACGTCATGCCCCGAAACCGGCATGCCCAGTACCGTACCGCCGGGTCCAGGCGCGGCATCGGTCATTGCGGCCACGTCCTGTTGCAACAGCGCCGAAAGATTCGCGCCGAGCCAGTCCGCACTCAGGACCTGCTCGATCGCGCCCGCGCCTGCGGTGATCCGCAACGTCTGCGGATCGGCGATCAGCATGATACCATGCGGTTGTATCGCGCCGGAAAGGTGAATAGGCTCGCGATCGCAAGGCGTGAGGGCACTAACCGCCGAAAGAAGTGCGTCGCTCGACGCCGTTTGCGGATCCATCCGATGCCACTATGGCAATGTCGCGACGACTGGCAACCGTTCTTACGCAGATCAACCGATTAAACCGCGTCCGGCGGTTGGGGGTCAAAGGGCCGCCTTAACCACCTGTTTGCCATGCCCGTGCCAAGGGAGATGCCTGATGTCCGATTCTCCTCCCCGCGAACCGCGCAGCAGCGTCATCCTCTATGCGCGTATCGCTCACCGCGACCGCGCGACGGAAGCACGTGTGCGCAATCTCTCCGCGACCGGCGCATGCATCGACAATCCCGGCGAACTGACCAAGGGTGACCATGTCGAGGTGACGATGGGGTCGCTGGTCGATCTGCCCGCCGAGGTCATGTGGACGTCGGCGAATCATACGGGGCTGCATTTCACCAAAGGGGCGATCGATCTGGCCGAGGCGCGCAAGCCGCGCGATCGCGGCGCGACCACGGCCAAGGCGAGCGCCGGGTGGATCGACAACCTTCATCACGCCTACCGCCGACGCGACGCCTGACCCTTTGTCGGGGCGGGCGCTCCGCACCAGCGGGTTGTTGCACCGCCCGCGCGACGATAGGTCGGCGATATGACCCGCCTGACCGTCAACAACGAGGCCGTCGAATTTCGGATGGCGCCCGACACGCCATTGTTATGGGCGCTGCGTGACGCGTCCAATCTGACCGGCACCAAACATGGCTGCGGCACCGGAAGTTGCGGTGCATGTACCGTCGATATCGATGGCCATGCGGTACGATCGTGCCAGGTGCCGTTGCGGCAGGTGGAGGGAACGTTCGTCACGACGATCGAAGGCCTGTCACGCGAGCGCGCGCATCCCGTCCAGCTTGCGCTGATCGCGGCGAACGTGCCGCAATGCGGTTATTGCATACCGGGCATCACCATGGCCGCCGCGGCGTTGCTCAAGCGCGATCCGATGCCGTCCGACGACACGATCCGCGCCGCGATCACCAATATCTGCCGCTGCGGCATCTATCCGCGGCTGGTGGAGGCGATCCAGCGCGCCGGCCGCGCGATCCGCGGCGACGAACGCCTGCCCGCCGCGCCGCGGCCGGGGATCGAACCTGCCGACGCGGCGCGGCGTGTGCCGGCGCTCAACCCGGGAAAATAGTCGGCGAGCCGGTCGGGGCTAGCTCGTCCGGCCGTCGCGCCCGTAGACGTCATCACGGAACGCAATGCTCCGCGGCCCGCCGCTGGTGGCGGTCAGATAGGTGAGATAGACGGGCGTCGGTGCGGTGAGCGCGACCGCCTGCTCCGGCTTCTTGCCGGGATTGAGCGGCTTACCCATCAGCCAGCGCGCCAGCCGCGGCGCATCTTCCAGCCGGATACATCCGTTGCTGAAATGACGATCGTCCTTCGTCAGCAGCGCACGATTGGGGGTGTCGTGCAGATAGATCCCCTCGTCGTTCGGGAACAGGAATTTGACCTTGCCCATCGAGTTCGCCGGCCCCGGCAGCTCGCGCAACCGCAGCTCGCGCTTGCCCGCGGCGACCGCCGGCCAGTCGATCGCGCTCGCCGGGATCGGGCGCGCGGCGGCGGTCCAGTCGCTCAGCGCTTCCATGTTCAGCGACGCCAGCGTGCGCCCGCCGAGCACCTTGGTCGCGATGTTCTTGCGCACCAGATAATCTGGGACGTTCCAATAGGGGTTGAGGATCGCCCATTGCAGCGTGCCGGCGAGCATCGGCGTCTGCGTCTCGCGCGTGCCCACCACGACGCGCATCGTGCCCTTGGTCGCGCCCGCCTCATAGAACCACAACCGCCCGGACGAGGCGTCGACCTCGACATGTCGCGTCCACGGCCCCGGCAGCAGACGTGCGCGATCGAGGTTGAGCCGCAACCGCAGCAACGCAGCGGGGGTGATCCCGCCACGACGCGCCCGCGCAGACAGGTCGCGCAATTCGACGTAGCGCGGGCTCATCCAGCCCATGTCCTTGACATAACCGGCAAAGGATTTGGGGAAGCTCGCCGCGCGCAGCACCGCCTCCGGCTTCGGCCGCTTCGGCTTGAGCACAGGATCGGCCCATTTCATCCCGACGTCGCGCGGCTTGCGCTGATCGCGCACAAACTGGACGAACGCCTCGGACAGCGCCAGTTCCGCCGCCGCCACCCCCGCAGGGTCGCCGCCGCGCGCCGCACCCAGTCGTTCGCGCAACTTGCCGACATCGTAGGACGACGGCTTGAGATTATCGAGGTCAGCGTCGCTTAGATAACCGATCAGCGTGTCCGCGGCCGGGCCGATGCGGCCGCCGCTGGCCCATAAGGGTGCGTAGTTGCGCTGTGCATAGACGCGCGCCATCCAGCCGCCCGCTGCGGCGCGGATCGCGCCCGCGACCACGCGATCGCGCGCCAGATCGGCCGCGGATTTCGCAGGCCTGGCTCCGGGCTTCTGCACCCGGCTCTTCGTCGTTTTCGGCTTCGCGATCCTTGCGGCAGCGGCCTTCGCCTTCGCCGAACGCGACGCAGCCGCCGACGCCGAGGTCATCGGCGCGGCGACTGCCAATATGATCGCAAATCCGGTCAGGCAGGAGCGGCACCACCGCCCCTCCATCGACCGGGTGATCAGCCCCGCTCCCCGCGGCGCGTCGGCGCGGGCGGCGGCGGCGGCGGGGCCGGCGGCGCATAGGGGTGGTAGATGCCGTCGGACGTGTAATAGCCGTCGACGATTCCGTCGCCGTCGCGGTCCGCGGCATGGCTGCCGGCAACCGCACCCGGCGGGGGTGGCGGCGGCAACGGTGCCGGCGGCGCCTTCTTCGCGCAGGCCCCCAGCATCAACATGCCGCACGCGGCGAGCATGATCGAACGATGACGCATGAAAATTCTCCCTCTGACATCAGCGACCTGCGGCTGCTGTGCCGTCTCCCCTGACGTCATATCGCTGATCCATCGCCGCGTCGCCGACCATCCATGCTGCGACCGGACGTGCGCGACGCGCGCCAGTATGGTTAAGCCGGGCCGACCGACGCGGCGGAACATCGTCGCCGCTCCTGTTTTTTGGCTGCTGACGAACGAGAAAGGACGAAGGAATGGCGATCGAACGGCTCGAAGTCGATCTCAGCACGCTGCTCGACAACATCGACGAACGTCAGGTGGAGTTTACCGGTGAAGCGGACGGCGACGAATATGAGTTTGCCGTTCAATATGATGTGCTGGAAGCGCTGAGCGGAGACGCTCCGGATGGTGACGCGATCGACATGTTCAATCGCTTTTCGGACACGATCAACGATGCGGCGCTGTCCGCCCTGGCGCGCAACGCCGATGCCCAGCCAATTATCGTCAGCGAAAGCGATCTCGAATAAAGGGCGCGCAATAATGATGCGAAGCTGACTTTCCGGTTGCAGTCCCACCGGCTTCCGGCCACTCTCCCACGTACAAAATGAATAGCCGCCACGATGCGGCAGGGAGAGGATGATGGACGTACCGAGCTTCATGGTGATCGCGGTCGGCGCGGTCGGTGCATTGGGCACGCTGGCGATGGTCGTGGTTCTCGCCCGTCGCGCGCCGCAGAGATAACGCCTGCCGTCGCCGGTCATCGCGGGCGTCGCCCGGTGACGTCGCGACCGAAAGCTGGAGGCCGCGGGTCCATCCCGCGGCCTTTTTGCTGTCACCCGCTCACCCGCCGCAGCATCGCTCGACGCACGGAGACCTGTGTAGGACCTTCCGCATGACCAATGCAGCTTCCCGTTGCGGCAAGCGGACAGACGTGCATGCTAGGCGACAAGACGAACAGGGCGGGTGCAATGACGGACAGACGATCGGTGATGGCTGGACTGGCCACGCTGGGTGCGGCGACGCCCGGGGCAGCAGCACCGCGTAGCGGCCCGGCGCTGATCGTCTCGACTTGGGATTTCGGTGCGGCGGCGAACGACGCTGCCTTTGCGGCGATGAAATCGGGCGGCTCGCTGCTCGACGCGGTCGAGACCGGAGCGAAGGTGCCGGAGGCGGATCCCAACAACCATTCGGTCGGGTATAGCGGGTATCCCGACCGCGACGGTCACGTCACGCTGGATGCGGTCATCATGGACGATGCCGGGGCGGTCGGCGCGGTGGCAGCGCTGGAGAATACCACCCACGCGATTTCGGTCGCGCGTCGCGTCATGGAGAAGACGCCGCACACCCTGCTGGTCGGCGAAGGCGCGACGCGCTTCGCCCGCGATCAGGGCTTTCCGCAGGAGAAGCTGCTGACCCCCGAAGCGGAACAGGCGTGGCGCGATTGGCTGAAGACCGCCAAATACCAGCCGGTCGCCAATAGCGAAACCGGCACGTACGGTACGCAGCGGCATGTGACCCCCGGCGGCGCGCTCGATCACGACACGATCGGCCTGCTCGCGCGCGACGCGGGCGGGCGGATGGCGGGGGCGTGCACCACTTCGGGCATGGCGTTCAAGATGCGCGGGCGCGTCGGCGATTCGCCTCAGGTCGGCGCGGGGCTATACGTCGAGCGCGGCATCGGCGGCGCGACCTCGACCGGGGTCGGCGAGGAAGTGACGCGCGTCTCGGGCAGCGCGCGGGTCGTGGCGTCGCTGCGCGCCGGCCTGTCGCCGCAGCGCGCCTGCGAGGAGGTGGTGCGCCACATCGCGACGCTGCGCGGCGACGCGATCAAGGGCGTGCAGGTCGGGTTCCTCGCGCTCGATCCGCGCGGCAACGTCGGGGCGTTCTGCCTGCTGCCCGGCTTCACCTATGCGGTCACCGACACCGCCGGGCGCACCATCGTCCACAAGGCGCCGTCGCTGTTCGCCTCATGACCCGCCGGCTGCTCGAGGTCTGCGTCGAGGATGCGCGCGGGGTCGCAGCGGCGGTCGCCGGTGGGGCGGATCGGATCGAATTGTGCGCGGCGCTCGATGTCGGCGGGCTGACACCGCCTGCGTCGCTGGTGCGCGCGGCGGCACAGGCACCGCTGCCCGTCCACCTGCTCGCGCGCCCACGCGCCGGCGGCTTCGTCCATGACGCCGCCGAGCGCGCCCTGGTTGCCGACGATATCCGTATGGCTGCCGAGGCCGGGCTCGCCGGGGTGGTGATCGGCGCGAGCCTCTCCGACCATTCCCTCGACGCCGGAACGCTCGCCGCGTGGATCGCACTCGCCCGCGATCTCGGCACAGCGCGCGGGCAACCGCTGTCACTGACGCTGCACCGCGCCTTCGATCTCGCACCCGATATGACTGTCGCGCTGGAGGTCGCGGTCGCGCTGGGCTTCGATCGGATCCTCACCTCGGGTGGCCAGCCCCATGCCGTCGATGCGCTGCCGATGCTGACGACACTCGTGCAACGTGCCGCAGGGCGGATCGTGATCCTTGCCGGCAGCGGCCTGTCGGCGAAAACCCTGCCGGCAGTCCTGACGAGCGGCGTCACGGAAGTGCACGCATCGTGTCGCGCCGCGCTTGCCGAGCAGGACGCGACGCTCATGCGCTTCGGCTTCAGTCCGCCCGTCGCCAAAGCCACCGATGTGGCGACCGTCGCTGCTCTAGCAACGATGCTTCGCGCCGCAGAGACTTGAATAATACCAATGTATGACTTAACCCTGTCGGAACAGGGGAGCGGCACACCGGCCCGCACCGTTCGCGAGGGAAGCGCCACCACATGCCCGACGCCGATCAGACGTTGATGTTCGCGGAGGCGCGCGAGTCCGCTGCCGCGGTCGCGCGAACGCTCGCCACCAATCGCGACACGCTGCGCGACCTGGCACGCGACCTGCGCGCAACGCCGCCGGCGGTGGTCGTCACCTGCGCGCGCGGCTCATCGGATCATGCTGCCACTTATGGCAAATATCTGATCGAAACCTTCGTCGGCGTGCCGGTCGCCTCGGCTGCGCCATCGGTGGCGTCGGTGTACGAATCGGCGGTGAAGACCCCGGCCGCGCCCTTGTGCATCGCGATCTCGCAGAGCGGACGCAGCCCCGACCTGCTCGCCACCGTCGCCGCGCAAAAGGCCGCGGGCGCGCGGATCGTCGCGTTGGTCAACGACGCCACCTCGCCGCTCGCCGAAGCCGCCGATACGGTCGTGCCGCTGATGGCCGGGCCGGAAAAGTCGGTCGCCGCGACCAAATCGTACATCACCGCGCTCGCCGCACTGGCGCTGCTGGTTGCCGAATGGTCGGGCGACGAACGGCTGCGCGCGGCCGTGGAGACGCTCCCCGATCGGCTTGTCGCGGCATGGGCGCTCGACTGGAGCGAAGTGGTCGATCTGTTGGTCGATGCCAACAACCTGTTCGTGATCGGCCGCGGGCTCGGCTTCGGCGTCGCGCAGGAGGCCGCGCTCAAGCTCAAGGAAACCTGCGCGCTCCATGCCGAGGCGTTCAGCGCCGCCGAGGTCCGCCACGGCCCAATGGCGATCGTGAACGAAGGCTTCCCGCTGCTCGCCTTCGCCACCTCCGATGTGGCCGGTGACGGCGTGCGCGAGGCGGCGGCGGAGTTCGCGGCGCGCGGCGCGCGCGTCGCGCTCGCCGATGCGCGTGCGGATGCCGCCAGCCACCCGCCCGCGCTCGCCGATCACCCCGCGATCGAGCCGATCCTGACGATTCAGAGCTTCTATCGCATGGCGAACAATCTGTCGGTCGCGCGCGGGCTCGACCCGGACGCACCCCGTCATCTGAGCAAGGTCACCCGCACGCTATGACGCGGCACAGCTTTACCAACGGCCATATCGTCACCCCCGGCGGCACCTTGTCCGCCGCGACGATCACGGTCGCGGACCAGATCATCAACGCGATCGACGCGCAGGTCGATGCCGGTGCCACCGATCTCGACGGCGGCTGGGTGATGCCCGGCTTCATCGACGTCCAGGTCAACGGCGGCGGCGGGGTGCTGTTCAACGACACGCCGACCGTCGACGGGCTGGCGACGATCGCGCGCGCGCACGCCCGCTACGGCACGACCGCCACGATGCCGACGCTCATCAGCGACACGCCCGACGTGATCGCGCGCGGGCTCGACGCGGTCGATGCCGCGATCGAGGCCGGCGTGCCGGGCGTGATCGGCATCCATGTCGAAGGGCCTGTCATCAGCGTCGCACGCAAGGGCATCCACGATCCGGCGCGCTTCCGCCCGCTCGACGACGAGTTGCTCGCGCTGCTCACCGCGCCACGCCGCGGACGCGTGATGGTGACGCTCGCGCCCGAGCGCGTGACGACCGATCAGATCGCCGCGCTGGCCGCCGCGGGCGTGCGGGTCTGCCTCGGCCATACCGACGCCGATTACGCCACCGCCACCGCGGCGTTTGCCGCGGGTGCGACCGGGGTGACCCATCTGTTCAACGCGATGTCGCCGCTCGTGCACCGCGCGCCCGGTGTGGTCGGGGCAGCGCTCGCCAATGACGATGCGTGGTGCGGGATCATCGTCGACGGCTTCCATGTCGACGACGCCGCGCTGCGCATTGCGCTCCGCGCGCGTCCGGCCGACCGCTTCATGCTGGTGTCGGACGCGATGCCGTGCGTCGGGGCGGCGTCGAAGGACTTCGTGCTGCAGGGCAAGCCGATCCACGTCGAGGACGGGCGCTGCGTCGGTGCCGACGGGACGCTCGCCGGATCGGACCTCGACATGGCGGGCGCGGTGCGCGGCGCGGTGACGCGGCTCGGGCTTACCCCGGAGGCAGCGGCAGGGCTGGCGGCGACCAGCCCGGCGGCGTTCCTCGGCCTGTCCGACGAACGCGGCACGCTCGCAATCGGGCAGCGCGCCGACTGGGCGATCCTCACCCGCGACCTCTATCCCGCCAGCACCTGGATCGGCGCGCAGCCGGTCGCCTGACCCACGATCGTTTCCGGAGACGCCATGGCTTTCCTCTCGCTCTACGCACCGCTCGATGGCTGGGCCTGCTCGCTCGACGACGTGCCCGACGCGGTGTTCGCGGAGCGGATGCTGGGCGACGGCGTGGCAATCGACCCGACCGGCGACACGCTGGTCGCGCCATGCGACGCGCGAGTGATAACGGTGCAGCCGACCGGCCATGCGATCACGCTGCGCACCGCCGAGGGCGCGGAACTGCTGATCCACATCGGGCTGGACACTGTCGGGCTGAAGGGTGCCGGGTTCGAAACATTGGTCGCGGCGGGCGATGCGGTGACGCGCGGGCAACCGCTGATCCGCTTCGACCTCGACCGGATCGTCCGCGACGCGCGCGCGGCGGTCACGCCGATCGTCGTCACCAATGGCGACCGCTTCACGATCGCGCGCCGCGCGACCGGCGCGATCGTCGCGCTCGGCGATCCGGTCATGACGCTTACCGTGCTGGATGCGCAGGCGCAGCAGGCGGCGGGTGACGGCCCCGTGGCGTCGCGCACGATCGTCGTGCCGCTGCCGCACGGCATCCACGCCCGCCCCGCCGCGCGCATCTCGGAGGTGGCGCGCGGCTTCGACGCGGTGGTGACGCTGGCCAAGGACGGCGAGCCGGTCGGCGCGACCAGCCCGATCGGTCTGCTGTCGCTGATCGTCGCGCACAACGACCGCGTCACGATCGCCGCGACCGGCGCACAGGCGGACGCGGCGGTCGAAGCGGTCGCCGAACTGATCCTCCACGGCATCAAGGAAGATGCCGCTCCCCCGGCGCCGCGCCCAGCCCCGCCTGCGCCACGCAACGTGCCCGAAGGCGCGCTCGCCGGCGTCACCGCTGCACCGGGGCTCGCGATCGGACCGGCATACCGCTGGCAGGTGACCGATCTGACCGTCGCCGCCAGCGGCAATGGCGTCGCCGCCGAGGAAGCGGCATTCGAGACCGCGCGCATCGGCCTGATCGCCGAACTGACCGAGCGTGCCGCCGCTGGCCCGGCCGGCGCGCGCGCAATCCTCGAGGCGCATGCCGCGATCCTCGACGATCCCAAGTTGATCGCGAACACGCTGATGGCGATCACGCGCGGCAACAGTGCGGCGCACGCCTGGCGGGAGGCGATCCGCCCGCAGGCCGATGCGTTGCGTGCCGGTGGCGACCCGCGGCTCGCCGAACGCGCCGACGACATGCTCGATCTCGAACGACAGCTGATCGCACGGCTGGTCGGCGCCGAAGAGGAAGCGGTAACGCTGCCGGATGGCGCGATCCTGCTCGCCGACGACCTGTTGCCGTCGCAGTTCATGGCGCTCGATCTCGACCGTCTCGCCGGGCTCGCGATCGAACATGGCGGGCCGACCTCGCACGTCTCGATCCTCGCCGCGGCGCGCGGCGTACCGACACTGGTCGCGCTCGGCAGCGCATTACGTGCGGTCCCGGACGGGACGGTAGTGGTGCTCGACGCCAGCGCCGGCTGGCTCCACCCCGCCCCCTCCCCCGCGTTGCTCGCCGAGGCGCAGACCCGCGTTACCGCCGCCGCGACCCGCCGCGCCGATGCGCTCGCGCGCGCCAATGAGGAATGCCGCACCGCCGACGGCACGCGGATCGAGCTTTTCGCCAATTGCGGCTCGCCCGCGGACGCCGAGTTCGCGGTGCGCAACGGCGCGGAGGGCTGCGGGCTGCTCCGCACCGAATTGCTGTTCCTCGACCGCGACACCGCCCCGGACGTGGCCGAACAGACCGTCGATTATCAGGCGGTGGTCGACGCGCTCGACGGGCGACCATTGATCGTCCGTCTGCTCGACATCGGCGGCGACAAGCCCGCGCCCTATCTGCCGATCAACGGCGAGGAAAATCCCGCGCTCGGGCTACGCGGCGTCCGCGTCGTGCTCGCGCATCCGCACATCCTCGAGGATCAGCTCAAGGCGATCCTCGCGGTCCGCCCGCGCGGGCGCTGCCGGATCATGGTCCCGATGATCGCGGGCGTCGATGAATTGCTCAAGGTCCGCGCGGTCCTCGACCGGCTGACCGACGGCGCGCGAGACATCGAACTCGGCGTGATGGTCGAGACGCCCGCCGCCGCGATCGGTGCCGATCTGCTCGCCGCCGAGGCCGACTTCCTGTCGATCGGCACCAACGACCTGACGCAATACACATTGGCGATGGATCGCGGCAATGCAGCGGTCGCCGGCGCGCTCGATGGGCTTCACCCCGCCGTGCTGCGGCTGATCGGCGAGACGGTGCGCGGCGGCGCGCTCCGCCATCGCTGGACCGGCGTATGCGGCAGCCTCGCCTCCGATCCGCTCGCGGTGCCGATCCTGCTGGGGCTCGGCGTCACCGAATTGTCGGTCGCGCCGGCTGCGGTGCCGGAGATCAAGGCGCTGGTGCGCGACCTCGACCTGTCGGCGGCGCGCGACCATGCGCGCGCGGCGCTCGCCTGCCCGGACGCCGCCGCCGTCCGCCGCCTCGCACGGGAGTTTGCGCGATGAAGTCGATCCTCGGCACGCTACAGCCGCTCGGCCGCGCCTTGATGCTCCCGATCGCGGTGCTGCCGATCGCCGGGTTGCTGCTGCGGCTCGGCCAGCCCGACCTGCTGAACATCGCCTTCGTCAGCGCGGCGGGCGACGCGATCTTCTCGCACCTCGGGCTGCTGTTCGCGATCGGCGTCGCGACCGGCTTCGCACGCGACGGCAACGGCGCGGCGTGTCTGGCCGGCGTGGTCTGCTTCCTCGTCGCGACCGAAGCGGCCAAGGTGCTGCTGGTCGTCCCGCCCGAGGTCACCGCCGGGCTGACCGGCCCCTCGGCCGATCTGGCGATCGCGGCGTGGAAGGCGAAGGCGATCGCACGGCTCGACGTGCCGACGGGGATCATCTCCGGACTGGTCGGCGGCCTGTTCTACAATCGCTTCTCGACGATCAAGCTGCCCGAATATCTCGCCTTCTTCGGCGGGCGGCGCTTCGTGCCGATCGTCAGCGGGCTCGCCGGGTTGGTGCTCGCCGTCGTGATCGGCACCGGCTTCGCGGCGATCGCGGGCGGGATCGACCGGCTGAGCTACGGCATCGCCGCGTCGGGCGGCGCGGGGCTGTTCCTGTTCGGGCTGCTCAACCGGCTGCTGCTCGTCACCGGTTTGCACCACCTGCTCAACAACATCGTGTGGTTCGTGATGGGCGACTATCACGGTAGCACCGGCGACCTGCGGCGCTTCTTCGCGGGCGATCCGAGTGCGGGCGCGTTCATGGCCGGGTTCTTCCCGGTGATGATGTTCGGCCTGCCTGCCGCCTGCCTCGCGATGTACCATGCCGCGCTGCCGGAGCGGCGCAAGGCGATCGGCGGGATGCTGTTCAGCCTCGCGCTCACCTCGATGCTGACCGGCGTGACCGAGCCGATCGAGTTCAGCTTCATGTTCCTCGCGCCGATCCTCTATGCGGTCCACGCGGTGCTGACCGGCGCGTCGATGGCGCTGATGGACGCGCTGGGGGTGAAGCTCGGCTTCGGCTTCTCGGCGGGACTGCTCGACTACGTGCTGAACTTCCGGCTCGCGACCCGGCCGCTGCTGCTGCTCCCGGTCGGCGCGGTCTATTTCGCGCTCTATTACGGGCTGTTCCGCTTCTTCATCGCGCGCTTCGATCTCAAGACACCTGGCCGCGAGCCGGTCGAGGGCGAGGCTGCGGCGGCGGTGCCGGTGGCGGCGGGCGAGCGCGGCGCGGCCTATGCCCGCGCGCTGGGCGGGGCGGCCAACCTCGTCGAGGTCGGGGCGTGCACCACGCGGTTGCGGCTCAACGTCCGCGACCAGCAGGCAGTCGACGATGCCGCGCTCAAGGCGCTCGGCGCACGCGGGCTGATCCGCCCCTCGCCGACCGCGTTGCAGGTCGTGCTCGGCCCGATCGCCGATGTCGTCGCGGTCGAGATCCGCGATGCGCTCGCGGCCGGTGGGGTGACGGTCGCGGCGGTCAACGTCGTCGATGACGCCGCCGATGCACCGGTTGCGTTGTCAGGGCCCGCGCTGGCGGCGCTCGGCGGCGCAGCGAACGTGCGCGCGGCGAGCGTCCATCCGGGGCGCGTGCGGGTGACGCTGACGGAGGCGAAGGTCGACGAAGCGGCGCTGCGTACCTTGGGTGTCCGCGCGGTGGCGCGCCCGGCAGATGGCACGCTGCACCTGCTCGTCGCGGATGCGGCAGCGTTAACCGATTGAACGTCACCCCGGACTAGAGCGTTACCGGACCAAGTTGGATCATCGGCACGGAGGAGATTTTGGTGTGGTGCGAGGCGTGAGGAGGGAGCGATGCAAAAGCATCGTGACCGACGAGCAACGCGGCATCACACCGAAAGCGCCCCGCCGCGCAGCGGTCGCCCGCAGGGCGATGACGGTGGTTCAACTTGGTCCGGTAACGCTCTAGATCCGGGGTCCCGCTTTTGCCTCAAGCGTGAAGAAGAAGCGGGGTCCCGGATCAAGTCCGGGACGACGGATGGTGGTCAGAGATCGGACAATTCTGCCACGAAGTCGTACGCATCGCCGCGGTAGTAGGAGCGGGTGAACTCCACTGCGCGCCCGTCCCGACGAAATCCGCGGCGCTCGATCAGCAGCCCGGCATGGCCGGCGTCGACACCCAGCATCTTGGCATGTTCCGGTCCGAACGGCACCGCGCGCAGCCGCTGGAGCGCGCGCACCGGCCGACAGCCGGCCTTGTCGAGCGCGCTGTACAGCGAGTCCTCGACCGCCTCGACCGACGGCAAACAGTAACCGGCGATCGTCGACACCTCCAGTGCCATCGGCTCATCGTCGGCATGGCGGATGCGCTGGAAGCGGAACACCGGCGCGCCCGGCGACAGGCCCAGCGCCATACTTTCCTCCGGGTTCACCGTGCTGGCGACACGGCTGATCCAGCTGCTCGACGCGGTCTTGCCGCGCGCGGCCATATCCTCGGAAAAGGACGACAATTTGGAAAAGCTCTTCTCGACGCGCCCGGCGACGAACGTCCCCGCCCCGCGCCGCCGCGTCAGTAAGCCGTCCTCGACCAGCCCGCCGATCGCCTTGCGCACCGTGATCCGCGACACGTCATATTCGACCGCCAGATCGCGCTCCGCGGGAATCGCGTCGCCCTGGTTAAGAATGCCGCCGTCGATGGCCTCGCGGATCACCTGTTGCAACTGGAGGTAGAGCGGCGCGGCATTGCCCTCCCGAAACCGTCCCACCTCGTCCGAAAAGGCCATCCGCGTTCCTTCCTGTCGCCGCCGGTACGCGGACCCATCACGTTGACGTAACCGTAGCCCAACGCCCACGCCACGCAACCCCGCGGGCCGACCCGCATGATACCAGCCGATCGCGCGTGCCCGCCGTGGCGACTGTCACATCAAAAACACAGGTCTGAACAAAAACCTAAAAATCGCTTTTGCACATGAAACAATTTCGTAACGAGGTATGTCCGGGCTGATCCAAATTGGTTATAAGACCAGTCCAGAACCGATGCGACCCGTGACGGCAAGCGGTTGGTTCACGGTCCGTTTCCCAACGCCCATGCGGACGGGCATCAGAGGGGGTTCAATTATGCGCTTGCGTCAGATGATGCTGGTTTCCACCGCCATGATCGGCTTCACCGCCGTCAGCGCGCAGGCGCAGCAGGCGCCCGCAACGCCGCCGTCGAGCACCGCCCCCGACAATACGCAGGCCGACGGCACGGTTGGCGACGACATCGTCGTCACCGGCTATGCGGGCAGCCTCCGTCAAGCGATCGAGCTCAAGCGCAACGCCAATGCGGTCGTCGATGCGATCTCGGCGGAAGACATCGGCAAGTTCCCCGACCGCAACGTCGCCGAATCGCTCGCGCACATTCCCGGCGTCTCGATCGACCGTCGCTTCGGTGAGGGCGAGAAGGTCGCGATCCTCGGCACCGATCCGGCGCTCAACCGGATGCTGCTCGACGGCCACGCGCTCGCCTCGGCCGACTGGGGCGGCAACGACAACGATCCGTCGAGCCGGACCTTCAACTATTCGCTGCTCGCCCCCGAACTGGTCGACCGGCTGGAAGTCTACAAGTCGCCCGAGGCGCGGCTCGAGGACGGCAGCCTCGGCGGTACGGTGATCGTCCGCACGCGTCGCCCGCTGGAGCTGGACGCCAATTCGCTGTTCGCGTCGGGCGGCTACACCTACAACGACCGTTCCGAGAAGGGCAGCGTCCGCGGCTCGGGGCTGTACAGCTGGAAGAATGCGGACGAAACGTTCGGCTTCCTCGTCGCCGGTACCTACGACAAGCAGCAGCTGGTCCGCGCCGGTGTCGAATTCTTCGGCTATCAGAGCGGTGCCGACTTTTTCCAGAAGAACGCCGACGGCTCGGTAAGGCGCGATGCCTCGGGACAGGGCATCCTGCAGAACCAGTCCGCCACGCTGAGCGGCGGCACCCGCGAGGACCTGATCAACGCGGTCGCACCGTTCGGGATCAACTACGCCTATTTCCAGCAACAGCGCGAGCGCACCAGCGTGTCGGGCACGGTGCAATATCGCCCGGCCAGCAACCTGACGCTCACGCTGAACGGCCTGCACATCGACGGCAATTACAACAATTACAGCCAGTCGATGTACACGATCCCGGTCGCGTGGAGCGGTGCCGACCTGCAATCCGCGACGATCTCGAACGGCGTGGTCACCAACGCCAGCTTCGGCGCGGCGACCAGCCAGCGCAATGCGCAGCTCGATACGCTGGTGCGCTCGACCAAGCTGAAGACCGACAACCTCAACTTCTTCGCCGACTGGGAAGGCGATAACGGCGCCAAGGTGTCGTTCGTCGCCGGCTGGAGCAAGGCGACCGGCGGGCGCAATCCCGAATATCTGTTCAACGTGCAGACCAAGCTGCCGTTCAGCTACGCGATCTCACCGACGTCGGCCGAAGTGAACTTCACCGGCGATCTCACCAACCCGGCCAATTACTTCACCAATCCGGGCAACAATCCTGTCACGATCGAGGGCACCCCGTACCTCGTCAACGGCACGCAATTGAACGCCGCGCAGATCGGCGGGCTGGACTATAGCGTCACCACCGATCGCGACGCGTTCGGCGGCTTCGACGCGGTCGTGCCGCTGGGTGACGGCTTCTTCAAGCAGGTGCTGATCGGCGCGCGGATCACCGATCACGTCAACAAGATCGACGCGCGCGGCATCAACAGCTATCTGACCACGTCGAAGGACGGCTCGCAGCTCGGCGTCACGACGCTGACCACGCCGGACGGGATCTTCGACGGTTCGGGCGGGTCGGGCACCGCGACCAAGTATCTCAACCTGCCGCGCGAGGCGGTGATCGAGATCCTTGCGAACAGCATCAACACCCCGCTGTTCTACAAGGTCGGCGCCTCGACGCGCGTCGAGGAGCGGACCGCGGCGAGCTATATCCAGGTCAATTTCGACCAGGGCGGGCTGCGCGGCAACCTCGGCGGTCGTCTGGTCTATACCCACGACGCGTCGTATTATGCGCTGTCGCTGCCGACCGCGACCAACCCGAACCCGACGCCGGTGCCGACCAGCACCTCGACCGACTATCTGAAGTTCCTGCCCGCGCTGAACGTCGCCTACGAAGTGTCGCCGCAGTTCATCGTGCGCGGCGCGGCGGCAAAGGTGATCTCGCGGCCGCGTTATCAGGATCTGGCCGCCTCGATCTCGCAGAACGACGTCACGCTGGATGCCGGCGGCGGCAACCCGAACCTGAAGCCGTACGAGTCGACCAACTACGAAATCACCGCCGAATTCTACCCGCGTGCCGGTGCGCTGTTGTCGGTCGAACTGTATCGTCGTGAGATCAACAACTACATCATCACCACGACGCAGACCGGGCAGAGCTTCTACAATTCGCTCGAAGGCCGGGTCATCAACACCTACCGCGTCAACAGCCCGATCAACGCCGGGAAGGCGAAGGTCAACGGCGTGCTGGTCAACGGTCAGGCCGAAATCTGGGGCGGGTTCGGTATCCAGGCGAACTATGCCTATCAGGACAGCTCGACCTCGGTGATCCCGGGCATCACCGGCTCGCTGAACCTGCCGTATCTGTCGAAGCACACCGTCAACGTCATTCCCTATTTCGAGAAGGGGCCGTTCCAGGCGCGCGTCAGCTATAACTACCGTTCGTCCTACTTCCGCTCGATCGGACGCCTAAACTCGTTCGAGATGGTGGCGCCGTACAACCAGCTCGATGCATCGGCGTCGCTGGCGCTGACCAAGAACATCTCGCTGACGGTCAACGCGCAGAACCTGCTCGATGAAACCTATCTGCAGTACAGCGGGACGCCCGATCGCCCGTCGGCCTTCTACAAGAACGGCCGCACTTATGTGGGCAGCATCACGTTCCGCCTATAATCTCAACAACTTGATGTTTTCCTGCCCTGGGCCTCCGCATCCGCGGGGGCCCATTTTTTTTGTCCGCGGCATGGACGTGCGCGGCTGCGGTCGGCATGATGCCCTAAATACCAAAACAGAACCAAGGAGCAGCGATGCGCCGTCTCTGCGTGACCGCCATTGCGGCCATTTCAATGACTTGCCTCGCGACGCCCGGCGTTGCGCAATCGTTGTTGCCGCTGCCGCAATCGATGGTGCCCGGATCGGGAAGCGTGACGATCGCGGATGGCACGACCGTCAGTGCGCCCGCCGCCGCCGGTGCCGCGGCCCGGCTGCTGGTCGAGCATGTCCGCGCCACGCGCGGGCTGCGCCTCGCCGTCGCCGATGGCCCGGCACGGATCCGCTTCGAACAGGATGCCGGCATCACGGGCGCGGAAGCCTATCGCCTGATCGCGACGCGTGAGGGGATCCGCATCCGCGCCGCGACGCCCGCAGGGTTCGTGCATGGCGCGATGACGCTGGTGCAGCTGCTCAGCCCCGATGCGCGTGTCAGCCAGCCGGTGCGCGTCAAGGCGGTGACGATCGACGATGCGCCGCGGTTCGGCTGGCGCGGGTTGATGATCGACCCGGCGCGGCACTTCCTGCCGATGGCCGACCTGCGCCGCATCGTCGACCAGATGGCGGCCGTGAAACTCAACACGCTCCACCTCCACCTGACCGACGATCAGGGCTGGCGCTTCGAGGTGAAGCGCTATCCGAAGCTGACCGAAATTGGTGCGTGGCGCACCCCGCCCGCGACCGGCGGCGCCGCCCCAACGACGCGTGTCGGCGGTTTCTATACGCAAGACGAGTTGCGCGCGCTGGTCGGCTATGCCGGCGAGCGCGCGATCACGATCGTGCCCGAGATCGACTTGCCCGGGCATGCCACCGCCTTGGTCGCGACCTATCCCGAGCTGGGCATCCTCGGCGACCGTCCGCCGGTCGGCAATCGCTGGGGAATCGAACCCTATCTGTTCAATCCGGGGCCGAAGGGGATCGCCTTCGTTAAGGAGGTGCTCGACGAGCTGACCGACGTCTTCCCGGGCACCTATATCCATCTCGGCGGGGACGAGGCGCTCAAGGACCAGTGGCAGCGCAGCCCGGTGGTGCAGGCACAGATCAAGGCGATGGGCCTCAAGGACGAGGACGCGCTGCAAAGCTGGATGATCGAGCAGTTCGGCGCCTATCTGCAGGGCAAGGGCCGGCGCCTGATCGGCTGGGACGAAATTCTAGAGGGCGGCCTGCCGGCATCGGCATCGGTGATGTCGTGGCGCGGCGAGCAGGGCGCGGTCGCCGCCGCCAATCTGGGGCATGACGTCGTGCTGTCGCCGGGCACGCCGCTTTACCTCGATCGCGTGCAAAGCCGGCTGGCCACCGAGGTGCCGGGGCAGAATGTCGTCAGCTCGCTTGCCGACGTCTACGCCTATGATCCGATGCCCGCCGGCATCCCTGCCGACCGCGCGCATCACGTGCTCGGCGCGCAGGGCAATGCGTGGAGCGAGTATATGGTCACGCCGGCCGAAGTGGAGTTCCATCTGTTCCCGCGTGCGGCGGCGATCGCCGAGATCACCTGGTCGGCGAAGGACCGGCGCGATCTCACCGGCTTCCTGCCACGCGTGCAGCGTCAGTCGGCGCGCTGGGCGAGCGGTGGCATCACCGTCGCCGACAGCGCCTTCGCGGTCGATTTCGCGGTCGGCGGATCGCGCGGCGATGCCCTGCGCGCGAACCGCGTCCCGCTGACACTGTCGACGCAGGCGGGCTATGGCACGATCCGCTATACCACCGATGGCAGCACACCAGGCGCCGGATCGCGCCTATATCGTGCGCCGCTGTCGCTGACGCCCGGCGTGACGGTGCGCGCGGCCGCCTTCGATCAAGCCGGGCGGCCGACCGCCGCGATGCGCACCTTCGACACGTCACGCACCGCGTTGCTGCTGCGCGGCAACAACGATCTGGCCCCGTGTGGGACCGGGCCGTTCGGGCTGCGCGTGCCGCTGACCCCCGATGCGACCGAAGCGTCCCCGGCGTACAACCTCAATCTGTTCAACACCTGCGCCGTCTATCCGGCTGCGCCGCTGGACGTCGCGGGCGGGTATAAGGTCGAGGTGGTGCGGCTAGCGCGCAACTGGGCGCTCGGCCACGACGGCGCGAAGTCGCGACAGCATCATGCGGTGTCACCCTATGGCGAGTTGCTGGTCCAGTTCGGCTGCGTGGCCGCGACCAAGGCGCAGGACGCTGGCGACAAGACCGCCAGGCCTGTCGCGATCGGCGCGTTTCCGCTGCCCGATCCCGCGCGCGCGCCGCAACGCTTCACCTTCGAAGGCACGCTGCCGAAGATGGCGGGAGATCAGGACATCTGTTTTCAGTTCACCTCGCCGCTCAGCGATCCCTATTACGCGGTCGCCAGCGTCCAGTTGACCGAGCGCCGCTGATGCGGTCGCTGGCCATGCCGCCGTCGGCGACGCCGCGACTGACGAAACGAAACCCGACATTTGTACAATTGACGCGCGCGCCGACGCTGCGCTCGCGGGGAGAACGCATATGATCTGGCTGCTGTTGGCAAGCGCCGCCGCCGACCCGGTGTCGGCGACGATCGCGACGATGACGATCGAGGAGAAGGCCGCACAGCTGCAAAGCACCGCGCCCGCCGACGCCAAGGCCGGGCTGCCCGCCTATGACTGGTGGAACGAGGGGCTGCACGGGCTCGCGCGTAACGGCCATGCGACCGTCTTCCCGCAGGCGATCGGCATGGCGGCGACCTGGGACACCGCGCTGGTCCACCGCATCGGCGACGTCGTTGCCACCGAGGCGCGCGCCAAGTTCAACGCGCACGCCGTCGGTGCCGACCGCCGCATCTACGAAGGGCTGACGATCTGGTCGCCCAACATCAACATCTTCCGCGATCCGCGCTGGGGCCGCGGGCAGGAAACCTATGGCGAGGACCCCTATCTCACCGGCAAGCTGGGGGTGGCGTTCGTCACCGGCCTGCAGGGACCGGACCCGCTCCACCCCAAGGTGATCGCCACGCCCAAGCATCTCGCGGTGCACAGCGGGCCCGAGGCCGGACGCGACGGCTTCGACGTCGATCCCAGCCCGCAGGATCTCGAGGCGACCTATCTTCCCGCGTTCCGCATGGCGGTGACCGAGGGCAAGGCGCAGTCGCTGATGTGCGCGTACAATTCGATCCACGGCACCCCCGCCTGCGCGTCGGGCACGTTGCTCAACGATCGCGTGCGGCGCGACTGGGGGTTCACGGGCTTCACCGTCTCGGATTGTGACGCGGTCGCGAACATCCACATGTTCCACCATTTCCGGCTCGATGCCGCGGCGGCGGCGGCAGCGGCAGTCAAGGGCGGCAACGACCTGAATTGCGGCAACACCTATTCGGCGCTGCCGCAAGCGGTCGCGCGCGGACTGGTCAGCGTGGCGGAAGTCGACACCGCGCTCCACCGCTCGCTCGATGCGCGTCGGCGGCTCGGGATCGCGTTCGGCGCGACCAGCCCGTGGGCGAGCATCAAGCCCGACGCGATCAACACGCCCGGCAACCGCGCGCTCGCGCTGGAAGCGGCGCGCAAGGCGATCGTGCTGCTCCAGAACAACGGCCAGCGATTGCCGCTCGCCCCGAGCACGAAGCTGGCGGTGATCGGCGCGAACGCCGACGATCTCGGCGTGTTGCAGGGCAATTACCACGGCACCGCGGTTCAGCCGGTCACCCCCCTCGCCGGCTTGCGCCAGCGGTTCGCGAATGTCGCCTATGCGCAGGGCTCCGTGCTCGCCGATGGCGCGCCCGTCGTGCTTCCGGAAACCGCGCTCAAGGACCTGACCGCCAGCTACAGCGTCGCGGGACGCGAGGTGCTGACGCGCGCCGAGCGCCACATCGACCTCGACCTGACCCGCGTGCCCGCTGCCGCCGGCTTGCCGGTGCAGGGCTATGTCGCGCGCTGGACCGGTACGCTGACCCCGCCGGGGCCGGGCGCGTACCGGCTGGTGCTCGATCAGGCGCAATGCTGGAAGGATTGCAAGACGCACGACACCGCGACGCTGTCGGTCGGCGGGCGCGTGCTTCATCAAGGCGCGATCGCCAGGGGCCGCGTCGAGATCGCGTGGGACAGCGACGGCCAGCCGCAGCCGTTCGACCTCACGCTCGACCACAGCAGCCAGGACGAGACGTTCCGTCTGCTGTGGCTCCCGCCCGAGGAGCCGTTGGTCGCCGAGGCGGTCAAGGCGGCGCAGGCGTCCGACGTCGTGGTGATGGTCGGCGGCCTGTCCCCCGATCTGGAGGGCGAGGCGTTGCAGGTGCAGGTGCCCGGCTTCATCGGCGGCGACCGCAGCGACATTGCCCTGCCCTACGCCCAGCAACGCCTGCTCTCCGCGCTGAAAGCGACCGGCAAGCCGATCGTGCTGGTGCTGGCAAGCGGCAGCGCGGTGGCGGTCGACCCGACCATGGCCGATGCGGTGCTCGCGCTCTGGTATCCGGGCGAGGCCGGCGGCACCGCACTCGCCGACGTGCTGACCGGCGCGACCAACCCGTCGGGCCGGTTGCCGGTCACCTTCTACAAGACGACCACCGACCTGCCCGCCTTCGTCGATTACGGGATGAAGGAGCGCACCTACCGCTATTTCACCGGCACGCCCTTATGGGGTTTCGGTCACGGTCTGTCGTACACGTCCTACGCCTATGATCGCTTGGCCGCTGCCACCAGCGTGACGAGCGGACAGCCGCTGACCGTCACCGCGCGCGTCACCAACGCCGGTCGGCGCGACGGCGAGGAAGTGGTGCAGGCGTATCTTGTTCCGCAGAAGGTCGGCGGGGGCGGCTTCACCGCGCCGGTCCTGCAGCGCCAGTTGGTCGGTTTCCAGCGCGTACCGCTGCGCGCCGGCAAGAGCGCGATTGCGCGCTTCACGATCGATCCGCGCATGATGAGCGTCGTCGAGCGCGACGGGCGGCGGCACATCTTGCCCGGCGCGTACCGCCTGTGGGTCGGCGGCGGCCAGCCGGGGAGTGCCGCGGGCGCATGGACCGACTTCGCCGTGACCGGGGCGGACGTGGACCTGCCGAAGTGAGCGCGCGCGCCCTGTTCCCCGGCGAAGGCCGGGGCCCAGTCGGGAAGGCCTTTGTTATCGAGGACAGTCTTTCGCCACGCCTGTTCCGCAACTGGGTCCCGGCCTCCGCCGGGACACGAAGGACCCCCGCATGACCCCCACCCGCCGCCACTTCCTCGCCGGCAGCGCCGCGCTGGCCGCGACACCCGCCCTTGGCGCGCCCTCGGATTTCGCCAGCAAGCGCCCAGCGCGCACCGACCGCCGCTTCACCTCCCCCGCGGTCGAGCGCGAACTCGCGCGCGTCTCCAACCAGATCGCCGAGCCGAAGCTGCGCTGGATGTTCGGCAATTGCTATCCGAACACGCTCGACACCACCGTCAAGATGGGCACGGTCGACGGTCAGCCCGACGCCTTCGTCATCACCGGCGACATCAACGCCTTGTGGTTGCGTGACAGTTCGGCGCAGGTCACGCCGTACCTCCATCTGGTCAAGGACGACCCGAAGCTGCGCGAGCTGTTCCGCGGCCTGATCGCGCGACAGGCGCGGTCGATCCTGATCGACCCCTATGCCAATGCCTTCATGCAGGACCCGGCGGCGAAGACCGACCTGTCGTGGTCGCTCAAGGACCAGACCGACATGAAGCCCGGTGTCGCCGAGCGGAAATGGGAGATCGACTCGCTCTGCTATCCGATGCGGCTCGCGCATGGGTACTGGCAGGCGACCCGCGACCCACGTCCGTTCGACAGCACCTGGGCGGCGGCGGCACGCGCGAGCGTCCGCACCTTCCGCGAGCAACAGCGCAAGGACGGGCGCGGCCCGTACAGCTTCCTGCGCGGCTCGAACCGGAACACCGAGACGATGCCGCTGGAGGGCTGGGGCAATCCGATGCGCCCGGTGGGGCTGATCGTCTCCGGCTTCCGCCCGTCCGACGACGCCTGCCAATATCCGTTCCTGATCCCGTCCAACCTGTTCGCGGTCACCGCCCTGCGCGAGATGGCGCGCGTCGCCAGCGAAGCCGCGCACGACGATGCGCTCGCCCGCGACGCCACCGCCCTTGCCGCCGAGGTCGAGGCCGCGCTCAAGCAATGGGGCACGATGCGGCTGCGCGACGGCCGCGAGGTCTGGGCCTATGAGGTCGACGGCTTCGGCAACGCACTCTTCATGGACGACGCGAACGTCCCGTCGCTGTCCGGACTCTCCTATCTCGGCTGCGTCGCGCGCGACGACGCCTTGTGGCGGCGGACCGAGGCGGCGGCGTGGAGCGAGGCCAACCCCTATTTCTTCCGCGGTTCGGCGGGCGAAGGGATCGGTGGCCCGCACGTCGGGCTGGGGCAGATCTGGCCGATGTCGCTGATCGTCCGTGCGCTTTCCACCACCGACGCAGGCGTCATCCGCACCTGCCTGAAGACCCTGCGCGACACCGATGCGGGCACCGGCTTCATGCACGAAACCTTCGACATGAACGACCCCGCCAAATGGACCCGCCACTGGTTCGCCTGGGCGAACGGCCTGTTCGGCGAACTGATCGTGCGGCTCGCGCGCACCAACCCTGCGATCCTCAAGGAAGCCCTTTGATGCTCACCCGCCGCGCCCTGCTCGCGACCACCGCCACCGTCGCGGTCACCCCGCTCCCGGCTTTCGCCGCGCGACCGACACGCGCCGCCCCGAACCTGTTCGTCGGCACCGGCGGCGACGGCCACACCTATCCCGGCGCGACCTTGCCGTTCGGGATGGTGCAGCTCTCCCCCGACACCGACGTCGCGCGCTGGGACACCTGTTCCGGCTACCATCACGACGATGGCTCGATCATGGGGTTCAGCCACACGCATCTGTCGGGCACCGGGATCGGGGACATGCTCGACGTGCTGGTCGTTCCGACGCGTGGACCGGTACAGCTCCAGCCCGGCCCGATCGAGAACCCCGACCAGGGCTACCGCCAACGCTATTCGGACGAACAGGCCGAACCCGGCTATTACCGCGTCGCGCTGGAAAGTGGCGTGCGCGCCGAGCTGACCGTCACCGAGCGGACCGGCTGGCACCGCTACACCTTCCCGAAAGGCGCCGGTCACATCCTGATCGACATGGCGCACATGATCCTCGACAAATGGGACAGCGGGCCGCTGATCGACGACGGCAGCCTAACGCTCGACGCCGACGGCACGCTGACCGGCAGCCGCCGCGTCCATCGCTGGGCCAAGGGCCGCCGCATCCATTTCGCGATGCAGCTGTCGCGCCAGCCGGATCGGGTTGCCTTCTACGGCGACGATGACGTCGAACAACCGAAAGGCGCGACCTCCGTGGCGGCGAAGCGCGTCAAGGCGGTGCTGTTCTACGACGATGCCGGCGCGGCACCGATCGTGATCCGCTGCGGCATCTCGGCGGTCGACGTGGCGGGCGCGCGCGCGAACCTGAAGGCCGAGGCATCGCGCGGCGACTTCGACACCATCCGCCGCGCCGCCGCGCGCCGCTGGGCGGAGGCGCTGGCCGCGGTTACCGTCGAGGGCGGCACCGCCGACCAGCGCACGATCATGGCGAGCGCGCTCTATCACACGATGGTCGCGCCGACGCTCTTCTCGGATGTCGACGGCCGCTACGTCGGGCTCGACCGGCAGGTCCACACCGTCGCCGCCGGGCAGCGCGCCTATTCGACCTATTCGCTGTGGGACACCTATCGCGCGCTCCACCCCTTGCTGACGATCGTCGCGCCGGAACGCGCCAGGTCGCTGGTCGACGACCTGATCCGCCAGACGCAGCAAAGCCCCTATGGCCCGCTCATCTGGCCGCTGCAGGGAGTCGAGACCGGCACGATGATGGGCTGGCACGGCGTGTCGGTGCTCGCCGAGGCGCACGCCAAAGGCATCCCCGCCGATTATGCCGCCGCCTGGCCGGCGATCGCCAAACGCTCGTTCGACTTCAGCGCGCCCGACCTCGACAACAGCAAGGGGCGCGACCTGTACGATGCCAAGGGCTATGTCCCGGCCGACAAATGGTTCGAAAGCGTCAGCCGCACGCAGGAATATGCCTATGACGACTGGGCGTCGTCCAAGCTCGCGCGCGTCGCGGGAGCGGAGGCAGAATCAGCCCGGCTGCTCAAGCGCTCGGGCAATTGGCGCAACGTCATCGATGCCTCGATCGGCTTCGCGCGCCCGCGCTTCGCGGATGGTTCGTGGTGGAAGGAGTACGACCCGATCCAGCTCGGCCACATGCCCAAACCGTGGTGGCGCGACTATACCGAGGCGAACGGCTGGCAGGCGACCTTCCTCAACCAGCACGACGTCTACGGCCTGATCGCGCACATGGGCGGCGATGCGAAGTTCGAGGCCAAGCTCGACGGACTGTTCAGCGCACCCTCGACGCTCCCCAAGAACGCCCCGCCCGACATCAGCGGGCTGGTCGGCCAATATGCGCACGGCAACGAACCCGACCAGCATGTCGCCTATCTCTACGCCTTCGTCGGTGCGCCGTGGAAGACGCAGCGGATGGTGCGCCGGCTGCTCACCGAGATGTACCGGAACGATCCGAACGGCGTGATCGGCAACGACGATTGCGGGCAGATGAGCGCGTGGTTCGTGATGTCGTCGCTCGGCTTCTACCCGGTCGATCCGGTCGAGGCGGTCTATGTGTTCGGCTCGCCGCTGTTCGAGCGCGCGACGCTGGCCCTGCCCGGCGGCAAGCGGCTGGTGGTCGAGGCGCCGGGCAACACCGCCGCCACGCCCTATGTCACCGCGGTGACGTGGAACGGCCGGCCGTGGACGAAAAGCTGGATCGCGCACGCCGATCTGGTGAAGGGCGGGACCTTGCGCTTCACGATGAGCGCGACGCCGAACCCGGCGTTCGGGCGTGCGCTGGCCGACCGCCCGCCGTCGTTCGGGCGGACCCCGGCGTGAGCGTCCCGCACCCACTCTATTTCTACCACCCCGGCGAACGCCGGGGTCCAGTATCGGGCGGCTCGCGAGATGCGGTGGCGTCCCCCAACTGGGCCCCGGCGTCTGCCGGGGCGGAACGTGTTTCCTTCAGGAGCCCCCGATGACCGATCTCACCCGTCGTGCGCTGATCGCCGCCGGTGCCGCCACCACCGCGCTCCCTGCGCTCGCGCAGGGCGGTGCCGCACCGAAGCCGTGGGGCGCAACGCCCTCTAAGCGGCAGGCCGCGTGGCACATGCGTGAGCAATATGCCTTCATCCATTTCTCGATCAACACCTTCACCGATCGCGAATGGGGTTATGGCGACGAGAGCCCGACGCTCTTCAACCCCACCGACTTCGACGCCGACCAGATCGTCGCCGCGGCCAAAGCGGGCGGGATGCGCGGGATCATCCTCACCGCCAAACATCACGACGGCTTCTGCCTGTGGCCGACGCTGCTGACCGAACATTGCATCCGCAACAGCCCGTACAAGGGTGGCAAGGGCGATATCGTCGGCGAAATGGAAAAGGCGACGCGTCGCGCCGGGCTCGCCTTCGGCCTCTATCTCTCACCGTGGGATCGCAATCACGCCGAATATGGTCGCCCCGCATACATCGATTACTACCGCAAGCAGGTCGTCGAACTCTGCACGCGCTATGGCGAGCTGTTCGAATTTTGGTTCGACGGCGCGAACGGCGGCGATGGCTATTACGGCGGCGCGCGCGAGACGCGGAAGATCGACGCGCCGAAATACTACAACTGGCCGTCGATCATCGCACTTGTGCACCAGCATCAGCCGATGGCCTGCACCTTCGACCCTTATGGCGCAGACATCCGCTGGGTCGGCAACGAGGACGGCGTCGCGGGCGACCCGTGCTGGCCGACGATGCCCGCGCATCCCTATGTCCAGTCGGAAGGCAATTCGGGCGTGCGCGGCGCACCGCTCTGGTGGCCGGCCGAAACCAACACCTCGATCCGCCCCGGCTGGTTCTACCACGCGGACGAGGATGCGAAGGTGAAGAGCCCGGCGCGGCTGCTGCGCTATTTCGACGAGTCGGTCGGGCGCGGCACCAACATGCACCTCAACATCCCGCCCGACCGCCGCGGTCGAATCGCCGATCATGACGTCGCGGTGCTCAAGAGCTTCGGTGTGGCGCAGGCGCAGACCTATGCCCGCGATCTGGCGCAAGGCGCGGTCGCGCACGCCAGCGCCGAGCGCGGGCGCGCCTTCGCCGCGTCGCGGGTGCTCGACGGACGACGCGACACCTATTGGTCGACCCCGGATGGCGACAAGACGCCGACGCTGACGCTCGACCTGCCGCCGGGCCGGACCTTCGACGTGATCCGGCTGCGCGAATATCTCCCGCTCGGCGTCCGCGTGACCAGGTTCGCGATCGACCTTGAGGAAGGCGGGCAATGGAGCACCGTCGCCGAACATGAGTGCATCAGCGCGCAGCGGATCGTGCGCTTGCCCCAGCCATCGTCGGCGCGCCGGCTGCGGCTGCGCATCCTCGACGCGCCCGCCTGCCCCGCGATCAGCGAGATTTCGCTGTTCCGGCAGGTCGAGCCGGTGCCGGTCGCCCCGCCCAAGGTGTCCGACCCGACGATCATCCCGCAGCGCGGCTGGTCGATCGTCACGGCCAGCGGACCCGGCGCGGAAAAGCTGATCGACGGCGACGCGCAAACCCGCTGGACGGTGCCCTCACCGACCGCGAGTAATCCTGCGAGCGTGACGATCGATCTCGGTCGCGTTCTGCCACTCGCCGGCTTCAGCCTGACCCCGTCGCGCACCATCGCCAAGGACACCGCCCCGCCGCGCGGCTATGACGTTGAAACCAGTGCCGATGGCAAAACCTGGGTGCCCGCCGCGACGGGCGAGTTCGGCAACATCGCCTATGCGCTCGCCACGCAGCGGGTGGCCTTCGCGGTACGACAGGCGCGCTACCTGCGCCTGCGCTTCGCCGCCACGGCGATCCCGGCGGGCAATCTGACGGTGGCGGAGGTCGGCGCGTTCACGGGGTGATGAACGTAAGCCGTCGCCCTGGCCGGTATCCGTCATTGCGAGCGTAGCGAAGCAATCCAGGGCGTCCTGATCCGGCCCTGAATTGCTTCGCTGCGCTCGCAATGACGAAAGGCCGAAAAAGCCATACGGGCGATCCCCGGGCAGGAAGCCGACCTCAGAACGCCGACCAGTCGTCCTCGCTCGCCTTCAGCGCGGTGTTGCCGATCGTGCGCGCGACGGGACGCGCCGGTGCGGTGATGTGGCGCGCGCGCGGCGCATTCACCGGCGTCGGCTTCGAACGCACCGCCGGTTCGTCGACCGTGAAGATCGCCACCGCCCCCGCCAGTTGTTCCGACTCGCGCGCCAGCAGGTTCGCGGCCGCCGTCGATTCCTCGACCATCGCGGCGTTCTGCTGCGTCACCCCGTCCATCTCGCTGATCGCGATATTGACCTGCCCCAGGCTCTCGGCCTGATGGTCCGACGCGCGCGCGATCGTCGCCATGACGTCGCTGACGCTGCCGACGCGATCAATGATCCGCTCCAGCGCCTGCCCGGTCTCGTCGACCAGTTCGACCCCCGATTTGACGTGGTGGATCGCTGACATGATCCGCGTCTTCACATCGGCAGCGGCATCGGCGGAGCGCTGCGCCAGCGCGCGCACCTCGCTGGCGACGACGGCGAAGCCCTTGCCTGCCTCGCCCGCGCGCGCCGCCTCGACGCCCGCATTGAGCGCGAGCAGATTGGTCTGGAACGCGATGCCGTCGATCACGCTGATGATGTCGGCGATCTCGCGGCTCGCCTGATCGATCCCGTTCATCGCCGCCACCGACTTGCGGACGACCTCCCCGCCCTGCTGCGCGGCGTTGCGCGCCTCGGCCATCGCCTTGTTGGCGTCGGCGGCGTTGGTCGCACCCTCGCGCACCGTGCCGGTGATCTCGTCCATCGCCGCGGCGGTCTCGCGCAAGGACGCCGCCTGCTGCTCGCTGCGCGACGACAGATCGCGCGCCGACTGGCTGATCTCCTCGGCGTTCTGCTTGATCGTCTCGACGCTGCGCCGCACGTTGCACGTCAGGTCGGACAGCTTGCCGACCGCGCCGTTGAAATCCTTCGACAGCACCGCATAGGAACCCGGCAGCGCCGCCAGCCGCACGGTCAGGTCCGCCTCCGACAGGCGGTGCAATCCGTCGCCGATCGTGCGCATCGCCAGCTCACGCTCCTGATCGGCGGTCAGCTTGGCCTGTGCGGCATCACGGAACACCAGCACCGCTCGCGCCATGTCGCCCAGTTCGTCGCCGCGCGCCGTATCCGGCACGTCGATCGCGCTCTTGCCCGCGGCGAGATCGGCCATGCGGCGGGTCAGCGCGCTGACCGGCCGCGCGATGCTACGGCTCAAGGCGGTCTGCAACAGCACCGCGATCCCGATCAGCGCGATCCCGCCCAGCACCAGCGCGATTGTCGCGGTGGTCAGCGCCTGCGCCTGCTCCGCGGCATTCTCGTCGATGGCGGCGGTTTCCTGATCGCGCAGGTCGCGCAGCGGCAGCACGATCGCGCTGGTCAGCACCTTCTTGCCGGCGTCGCGCACCGCCTGTTCGGCGGCCTCGCGCTGCCCGGCCTTCACCATCGCCACCAGCCGGTTGCTCCAGTCGCGCCGCCATTTGGCGGTCTGTTCGCGCGAGGTGAGTACCAGCGCACGCTGCGCCGGGCTGGTCAGCATCTGTTCGAGCGCGACCGTCGTCTGGTCATATTCCGCCCGCGCTTCGTTGTACGACTTCAGATACGTCGGATCGGCCGTCACCAGATAGCCGCGCAACTGGCTGTTCTCGCGCAGGATCGACGTCTCGAGCGTCAGTGCCTTGGCGAAGACCTCCTGGCTGTGGTTGTTGCTCGCGGTCGCCGATCGGATCATCCAGATATTGGCGAAGAAGACGACCATCATGATCGCCGCCGAGGCATTGATGACGAGGAAGGAGAAACCCAGCTTCCTCGGTATGCTCAAAGTCTTGAACATCTCTGTTCTTTCTGCCGCGCGGGCTTGTATGTACGTTCTGCGTCTATCGCCAGTTAGTTAAACATGGATAAAGGCGCGATTTTTACCCGATCCAGTCGATCCACGCGCCATAGGGATGGCAGGTCGCGAGCACGCGGGTGTCGCCGCCCGGCCAGCAGCTGAGCCGCAGCTCAACGGCGCTGCGCGTCGCGTCCCATTCGAACGCGATCCGCGCCAGCGGTCGATCGGCGTCGGCCCGTGCGCCCGCGTCGGCGATGCAGCGCTCCAGCGAGGCGCGCGCCGCCGCGTCGACATATTGCGCCATCATCGAATGGAAGATCACGCGCCACCGTCCTGCAGGCTGCGGCGCGGCCAGCCGGTGCGCCAGCCACGTCGTGGCGTCGGCGCGGGCGACCCGCGGCGGATGCTGCCGCGCGACCGCCAACGCCGCCGCAAGCCGCGCCGCGCGCGCCGGCTGGTCGGCGAAGACATAGGCCATCAACCGCTCGCAGGTCGCCGGATCATGCGGATCGAGCGGGTCGAGGTCGACTCCCTCGGCCGCCACGACGTCGACCGCGCGATCGGGTGCCGCCGCGCCGCGCCACTCGGGCGCGATCCGCACCGGCGAATCGGCCGGTCCCGCGCCGACGCCGCCCAGATCGTAACGATAGCGTGCGAGGTTGAGGTTCAATCCGGCGCTGGAGCCCAGCTCGATCAATTCGACGGGTAGCGCCGCTCGCCCGACCACCTCCATCAACGCGCCCAGGATCGCGCCGGCGCGCCCGACTTCGTTGGTCTGCGGCATGTCGCGCAGCCAGCGCGCGATGAAGGCGTCATGCGCCAGCAACGCCGCGCGCACCGCACCGTCGAAATCGCGATGGGCGCCGCGATACAATGCGCCGAGCACCGGCGGCGTATTTCGCCGCGCCAGCGCATGCAGCGCCGCGTTCAACCGCATCGCCACCGCCGCCGCCGCCGGATCCCCCGGCCAATCCGCGAGCAGCGCGCGGGTCAGCGGCGCAGAGGCCAGCTGCCGCGCGGCGGCGGCCAGCACCTCGGCCACGAACGGTGATCCGATCGCGCGCATCACCGCCGACTGGCGCAGCAATTCGCCCGATCGATCCTCCGGCATCACCGTCCTTACCGACTGCAACAAACGAACCCCCGCCGGCACCGTCGCCGTTCCACGATCAGCCATGCAAGTCATTGGTTGTGATCGTATTAACCGCCGAACTCTTGTCAGCTACTTTGCCGCGCTCCGGCACGTTTAACGTCATCTTAGGAGAGATCGGGCAGATCGGCCGCTGACGGTTCCTCGTCGGCGGATCAAGCGCGGGGGACCGACCTTTATTTGGGACGGGAGGGACGACCGTGATCGCACATCGCTTCGGCCTGCGCCGTACCCGCGTCATCTGACAGGAAAGTCCGCGATGTCGATCGTTCTCAGCTCCCGGTTGGATACCGCCGCGGCAGCCCCGCTGCGCCAGTCGCTGCAAAAGCTGGTCGAGGCTGCCGAGCCGATCGCGATCGATGCCGGCGCGGTCGACCAGATCGGACAGGCGTGCCTTCAGGTGCTCGCCGCGGCGCGCGCCGCCGCGGTGTCGCGCGGGCTGTCGTGGCAGGTCGCCTTCCCCAGCGTCGCGATGGTCGAGGCCGGCGAACTCGCCGCGCTCGACGTCCTCACCGCCGCCTGACCTCAAGACCTATTCGCGCAGGAGCCCGACCTTGGACCTCGATGCAATCCAGCAGATCTTCTTCCAGGAATGCGAAGAAGGTCTGGCCGGCATGGAAAGCGCCTTCGCCGCGCTTCGCGACCAGCAATATGACGGCGAGACGATCAACGGCATCTTCCGCGCGGTCCACTCGATCAAGGGCGGCGCGGGCGCGTTCGGGCACGAGCGGCTTCAGGCCTATACCCACCAATATGAGACGCTGCTCGACCTGTTGCGCAGCGAGTCGCTGGCGCTGACCCCGGCGCTGGTCGACCTGATCGTCGCCGCGTTCGACATGCTCGCCGATCATGTCGCCGCGGCACGCGACGGCGGCGACGCGCCAGACGATGCGGCGATGCTGGCGCGGCTGATCGCGGCGGCGAGCGGTGAAGCGGCGCCCGCGGCCGAGCCGGTGGCGACCGGAACGGTCGTCGACACCGCGCCGGCCGGCATCGGCGACGACTTCGACGATCTGATGGCGATGCTCGACGACGTCGGCGGCCCGGCCGCAGCGGCACCCGCCGCTGACGGCGGCGAAGGAACCACGCCCGGATGGCTGCTGACCTTCCGCCCGCCCGCCAACGCGCTCGACAATGGCGGCGAGCCGCTGCTGTTGCTCCGCGAGTTGCTGCGGATGGGCGCGCAGGTCCTGTCGTGCGACGCCGACGCGCTGCCGCCGCTCGCGACCCTCGACCCCGAATGGTCGTATCTGGCGTGGCGGATCGCGGTGCCCGCGACGGTCGAGGAAGACGACATCCGTGGCGTCTTCGAATTCACCGACGGTTGCGCGCTGACGCTCGAGCGCGTCGCGGCGCTGCCGCCGGTGTCGCCGCCGACGATCGTCGTCGCCGCCGCGCCGGACCCGGCCCCCGCTCCCGCCCCGCAGCCGGCCGAGCCGGTCGCCCCGACGCCGGTGGCCGTGACGCCGCCGGTGGTCGCGCCGCCACCCCCGGCGCCCGCGCCTGCCGCCGTCGCGCCCGCTGCGCGCCCGGTCCCGGCCGCCCCGGCCGCGCCGCCGACCCCGGTGGCGCAGACGATCCGCGTCGATCTCGACAAGCTCGACCGGCTCGTGAACCTCGTCGGCGAACTCGTCATCACCCAGGCGATGCTTGCGCAGCGGCTGAGCGAGAACGACATGGCCGGCATCTCCGAGCTGACCGATCTCGATCACCTGACGCGCGAGCTACAGGAATCGACGATGGCGATCCGCGCGCAGCCGATGAAGACGGTGTTCAGCCGCGTGCCGCGCATCATCCGCGAGCTGGAGGGTGAAACCGGCAAGCGCGTCCGCCTCGACATCGAAGGCGAGATGACCGAGGTCGACAAGACCGTCGTTGAGCGGATCGGTGAGCCGTTGACCCACCTGATCCGTAACGCGGTCGACCACGGTCTCGAAACCACCGAGGAGCGCATCAAGGCGGGCAAGCCCGAAACCGGCGTCGTCACGCTGTCTGCCGCGCATCATTCGGGGCGCATCGTCATCACCGTCGCCGACGATGGCCGCGGGATCGATCGCACGCGCGTCCGCGCCAAGGCGGTCGAGCGCGGGATCATCCTGCCCGACGCGGTGCTGAGCGATGAGGAAGTCGACAATCTGATCTTCGCGCCGGGCTTCTCGACCGCGGCGACCGTCTCGAACATCTCGGGGCGCGGCGTCGGCATGGACGTGGTGCGCAAGAACGTGCAGGCGCTCGGCGGGCGGATCGGCATCCACTCGCGCTTCGGATCGGGATCGAGCTTCTCGCTCAGCCTGCCGCTCACGCTGGCGGTGGTCGACGGGATGATCGTCACGGTCGGCGACCAGACGTTCGTCATCCCGCTCAGCCACATCGTCGAGAGCCTGCGCCCGTCCGATCGCGCGGTCACGGCGATCGGCATCAACGGCGCGGTGCTCGACGTGCGCGGCTCCTACGTGCCGATCTACCCGGTCGCCGAACAGCTCGGCATCGGCAGCGGCGAGCGCGATCCCGAAAAGGCGGTGCTGATCGTCGTCGAAGGCGATCAGGGTCAGGCCGCGCTGCTGGTCGACTCGATCCAGGATCAGCGACAGGTGGTCGTGAAGAGCCTCGAGGCCAATTATCAGGCGATCGACGGGCTGGCCGGTGCGACGATCCTCGGCGACGGGCGCGTCGCGCTCATCATCGACGTCGATGCGCTCACCTCGCAACGCGCGCGGCGCGGGCAGCTGGCGCACGCGGCGTGAGCGCCGCACTCCCGATCGCCGCGGCGAAGCGCGAGTTCGACTTCGCGCCCGCCGATCACCAGCGGATCGCGCGGATCGTCTACGACACACTCGGCATCCTGTTGCCGGACGGCAAGTCGCAGCTCGTCTATGGCCGCGTCGCGCCGCGCGTGCGCGCCTGCGGGCTGACCAGCGTCTCGGCCTATCTCAAGGTGATCGAGAATGACGAGGAAGAGCGCAACCGGATGCTGGATGCGCTGACCACCAATCACACCAGCTTTTTTCGCGAGGCGCATCATTTCGACGATTTCGTCGAGCGGCTGTGGCCGACGCTGTCGCAGCGGCTCGCCAATGGCGGGCGCGTCCGGCTGTGGTCGGCGGCCTGCTCCAGCGGCGAGGAGCCCTATACCTGGCTGATGGCCGCGCTCGGTCATGATCGTTCGGCGGCGCAACGGTTGCTGAAGGGCGATCTGCGGATGCTCGCCACCGACGTGTCGCCCAGCGTGCTGGAGACGGCGCGGGCCGGCCGTTATTCCGCCGACACGTTGCGCACCGTGCCGCCCAAGCTCCGCGCGACCTGGGTCGACGACCGGCTGACGGTCGACCCGGCGCTTCGCGAGGCGATCTCGTTCCGGCCGCTCAATCTGCTCGGTGCGTGGCCGATGAAGGGGCGTTTCGACGCGATCTGCTGTCGCAACGTCATGATCTATTTCGACGAACCAACGAAGGCCAAGCTGCAGTCACGGCTGGCCGATCATCTGGAGACCGGGGGGATGCTCTACATCGGCCATTCGGAGCGCCTCGCGCCCGAGATTGCCTCGCGGTTCGAATGCGTCGGCCGCACCGCTTATCTGAAGGTGCGCGCATGAGCGTCCGAACGCTTGTCGTCGACGATTCGCTGACCATGCAGGCGCTGATCCAGCGCACGCTCGCCAGCGATCCGCACATTCAGGTCGTCGGCACCGCGTCGAGCGCCGAGGAAGCGCGCGCGCGCATCAAGGAGCTCGATCCCGACGTGGTGACGCTCGATATCGAGATGCCGGGCATGAACGGCCTCGACTTCCTCGAACGGCTGATGCGGCTGCGCCCGACCCCGGTCGTCATGCTGTCGACGCTGACCTCCGAAGGCGCCGACGCCAGCATCGCCGCGCTTGAACTCGGCGCGTTCGAATGTTTCGACAAGCTGGCGCTGCGCCGCCCCGAAGAGGCGATCCGGCTGCCCGCGCTGGTGCGCGCCGCCTCCGGGTCGCGCGGACGCAGCGCCGCGGCCGCGCCGCGCGCCGCGGAACCCGTGCCGCAGGCCGATTACGTTCCGCGCGATCAATCGATGATCGCGGTCGGTGCGTCGACCGGCGGCGTCGAGGCGCTGATCGAGCTGCTGTCCGGCTTCCCGGCCAATTGCCCGCCGACCGTGATCGTGCAGCACATGCCGCCCAGCTTCACCGCCAGCTTCGCCGCGCGGCTCGACCGGCTGTGCAAACCGAGCGTCGAGGAAGCGCGCGCCGGCGCGGTGCTGCGCCCCGGCAAGGTCTATCTGGCGCCCGGCGGCGATCAGCATCTCGAGATCGCCGGCCCGGCGACGCGCCGCTACTGCCGCTTGCTCGCCGGCCCGAAGGCCAGCGGACATCAGCCGTCGGTGGACGTGCTGTTCCACTCGGTCGCGCGGATCGCCGGCGGCGATGCGGTCGGTGCGATCCTGACCGGCATGGGCGCGGACGGTGCCGAGGGGATGCTGGCGATGCGTCAGGCCGGGTCCGTGACGATCGGGCAGGATGAATCGTCCAGCGTCGTCTACGGGATGCCCGCGGTCGCGCATCGCATCGGCGCGGTCGTGCAACAGATGCCGCTGCGCCGGATCGCCGCCCGGCTACTTCAGGAGTGTCGTGCATGACGGGGCTCGCGCTCCGCGACGGACTGCGCCGGGTCACCGTGGCGCAGGGCGAGACGCGCGTCAGCGACGAAACCGACGTGGTGCTCACCACGGTGCTTGGCAGCTGTATCGCGGCATGTTTTTACGATCCGGTCGCCAGGGTAGGAGGTATTAACCACTACCTGTTAGCGGAAGGCCATGCCTCCGATCCCGCCTCGATGCAGCGCTACGGCGTCTATGCGATGGAAGTGCTCATCAACGCCATGCTGGCGATGGGCGGGGCACGGTCGCGGCTCAAGGCGCGGATCTTCGGCGGCGCGACGATGCGCACCGGCTTTCGCGACATCGGCGGCGACAACATCGCGTTCGCGCGGCGGTTCCTGCGCGACGAGCGCATCCCGCTGGTCGGCGAGGATGTCGGCGGCAACGGCGCGCGGCGGGTCGAATTCCGCCCTGCGGTGGGGCTCGCCCGGTGCCGCGTCGTGACCGAACAGGCGATCGCGGCGCCGGTGATCCGCCCGCGTCCCGCCCCGCCGCCCCCCCCGCCCGCGTCGCTCGGCGACGTCGAATTCTTCTGATCCCGCCCCGAATTCTGCCCAGGAGCCGTTACCCGTGACCAAGACGATCATGACCGTGGATGACTCGCCCAGCATGAGAATGCTGTTGCGCGCCGCGCTGACCGACCTCGGCTATCACGTCGTCGAGGCCGAGGACGGCGTCCATGCGCTGGAAACGCTCGCCAGCTTCGACGAGGAGGACGAGCCCGACCTGCTCATCACCGACATCAACATGCCGCGCATGGACGGGTTCGGGCTGATCGAGAACGTGCGCGCCGACGGCCGCCGCACGCTGCCGATCCTGGTGCTGACCACCGAAAGCTCCGACGAGAAGAAGCAGCGCGCGCGTCAGGCCGGCGCCACCGGCTGGATCGTCAAGCCCTTCCACCCCGAAAAGCTCGCCGCCGCGATCCGGCGCGTGCTGCACTGATGTCACAAGGAACGAACCCCATGTCCCGTCAGCTCATCACCTTCCAGCTCGGCGATCAGTATCTGGGCGTCGACATCATGGCGATCCGCGAAATCCGCGCCTGGTCGCCCGCAACCCCGCTCCCGAACGTGCCCAGCCACGTCCGCGGGGTGGTAAATTTGCGTGGTGTTGTGCTCCCGGTGCTCGATCTGCGTCACCGGCTCGGCTGGGGCATGACCGACCCGACTGCGCGCCACGTCATCATCGTCGTGCGGATCGGCGAGCAATTACAGGGCATTATCGTCGACGCGGTCAACGATATCGTCACGGTCCAGACCGAGGACATGCAACCGCTCCCCGACATGGGCGACACCGCCGCCCAACAATTCCTCGACGGCCTCGCGACGATCGATCAGCGGCTGATCCTCGTGCTCGCGCTCGAGCGGCTGGTGGAGCGGGCTGCGATGGCGGATGCCGCCTGAAAACGAATAGTTAATGCGCGTAAGGTAGGACTGGGTCATGGCTGGAACGAAGGTATTGGTGGTCGACGACTCGTTGACCATGCGCGCGCTGATCTCGGGTGCGCTCGAGCGGATCCCGGGCGTGGAAGTGGTCGGCATGGCCGATGGCGCGGCGGAAGCGCGCGGGCTGGTGGAGAGCACCCGCCCCGACGTGATGACGCTCGACGTCGAGATGCCGGGGATGAGCGGCCTCGATTATCTCGCCGAGATCATGGACACCAAGCCGATGCCGGTCATCATGTTCTCGACCCGCACGCAGGACGGTGCGGCGGAATCGATCGAGGCGCTGCGGCTTGGTGCGATCGACTGTTTCCCCAAGCCGCGCGTCGCCGCGCCAGCCGAGCTGGATGCGATCATCGCCAAGCTCGCCAAGCGCCTCAAAGCCGCCAAGAAGGCTGACCTGAAGCCGAAGAGCGCGCCCAAGTCCGCCAAATCCCCGCCGATCGACTGGAACGGACGTCTGCTGCTGGTCGGCGGCGATGCGTCGAACACCAAGTCGATCTTCGACCTGTTCGCGGGATTCCCCGCCAATTGCCCGCCGACCGTCGTCGTCCAGCATCTCGGACCGGGCATGGTCGAGAGCATGGCCGAGAAGCTCGCCGAGCAATGCGCGGCCAAGGTGGTGGTCGCCACCGACGGGATGAAGCCTGAACAGGGCACGATCTACCTTGCCCCGCACGGCGACGCGCATCTGGTGATCGATAGCTGGCCGAACGGCACGCTGCGCCTGCTCGCCAAGGATCCGGTCGCGGGCGAGCGTCCGTCGATCTCGCTGCTGTTCGCCTCCGCGGCGAAGGCGGCGGCGGCGAACGCGGTCGGTGTGCTGTTGCTCGACGCCAACGAGGATGGCGCCGGCGGCTTGCGCGCGCTCAACGCGGCGGGCGGCTATGCCTTCGCGCCGGCGGAAAGCGGCGGTGGCTACACGCTGACGCGCGGGATGGTGTCGCAGCCGGTCGCCAGCGACGCGCTGGTCGCCGGCGTCATGAAGATGTGCTCGAAATGACCGCTGCGGCGGCGCTGCCCTCGCCGGAGGGGGAGGTGCCGGCCGGCGGCGTGCCGCGCCCGCTGGCGCAGGCGCTCGCCGCCGAGCTGGTGCTCGCGTCGAGCATGTTGGCGGATCTCGCCTACGACCTAGGCAGCGACGGCGCGACATTGCGCCGGCACATGGCCAGCCTTCAGCGCATCGACCATATAACGCAGATCCAGCTCGCGATCGCCGACCTGCTGCGCACCTCGAATGGCGCGGCAGACGACATCGGCCAAGTGACTCTGCAGGATATGGCCGACCGGTTGCGCGCGTTCGTGGCGCAGAACGACGCAGCGTAGCCGGACCCGGTCTACGATCTTCCTTCGGAGGACAGCACCGGCGACAGGCTTGCGCCTAGCCTGCGGAAGTTGTGCCCGGCCGCAAGTACGCGAACATGTGCGGCACATAATCCGCCTTGCCGATCGTCACGCCGGTATGGCGGAGGATCGCATAAGCGGTGATGACGTGGAAGTAGAATTGCGGCAACGCCCAGTCGCGCGCATATTGTTCACCGGTCATGTCGAACGTCAGGCCGCCCGGCAGTTCGATCGTGACCATGAGGTCCGCGCCAGCATCCAACGCCTTCTCCGACACGTCCGCCAAAAACGATAGCGCGTCGTCAAGGCGAGCGTGGGCATCTGCCATGGTCCCGGCGGCCTCACCGGCGCTCCGTCCCTCCGCGGCAATCGCATTCAGCCACTCTGGAACGGGTTGGCCGCGCAATCGAAAGACGGCCTCCTGCGCCTGAAAAGCCGCGAAGCGAACCTGCGCAGCAAGCGGCAACATATCCTCGGCAAGGCGCGCCGTCAGCAAGCTTTCCGCGTGATCCGGCGAGTGCTTCTGCGCCTTGTCCAGCAAGCCGGCCAGCGTTTCCAGCATCTGTCGGTAGGTCGGCACGAGCAGATTCGTCAGCGTCATGACGTAAACATAGGGAAGAATGACAACGACATCATGACACGCTTATGCCCGTCATGCTCGTCATCCCTCCTGACACACCGGCTCGATTTCACACGAAAAGGGCGGCCCGTTGCCGGACCGCCTCTTCGTACCATCGCTGGCAAGCCAGATCGTCGAGCGATGCCGATCGAGCCGGCACCATCCGCCTGATCTTAGCGCTTCGAGAACTGGAAGCTACGACGTGCCTTGGCGCGGCCGTACTTCTTACGCTCGACGACGCGCGGATCGCGCGTCAGGAAGCCTGCCGCCTTCACCGGAGCGCGCAGCGCCGGCTCGTAGCGGGTGATCGCCTGGCTGATGCCGTGCTTCACCGCACCGGCCTGACCCGACAGGCCACCACCCTTGACGGTGCAGATCACGTCATACTGGCCTTCGCGCTCGGTGATGCCGAACACCTGGTTGATGACGAGACGCAGCGTCGGACGCGCGAAGTAGACTTCCTGATCGCGACCGTTGATCGTGATCTTGCCCGAGCCCGGCTTCAGCCAGACGCGCGCGACGGCGTCCTTACGACGGCCGGTCGCATAGGCACGGCCGTACTTGTCAATCTCCTGCGCGCGCAGCGGGGCGCGCTGCACCGGCTCCTGCACGTCGCCGGCCAGATACGCCTCGGCGGTGTTGTCGGCCTGCTCGACCGCGGTCTGCTGCTGCTGCTGGAGCGCCGCACCCAGATCGGAAAGGGACTGGCGGTTGTCGGACATTATGCGCCCACCTTGTTCTTGCGGCTCATCGCCGCGATATCGAGGACTTCCGGGTTCTGCGCTTCGTGCGGGTGCTCGGCGCCCGCGAAGATGCGCAGGTTGCGCATCTGCTGACGGCCCAGCGGACCGCGCGGGATCATGCGCTCGACGGCCTTTTCCAGCACACGCTCGGGGAACTTGCCCTCCAGCACCTTGGCGGGCGTGATGCCCTTGATGCCGCCGGCATAACCGGTGTGCTTGTAATAGACCTTGTCGGTCAGCTTGTTGCCGGTGAACCGCACCTTGTCCGCGTTGATGACGATGACATTGTCACCGCAATCGACGTGCGGGGTGAAGCTGGTCTTGTGCTTGCCGCGCAGCACGTTGGCGATCACCACCGCCGCACGACCGACCACGAGGTCGGTGGCGTCGACGATGTGCCACTTCTTTTCCACCTCGTGCGGCTTGGCCGCCTTGGTGGTCTTCATCAGCGCCTTCATGGTGCCTGGTGACCTTCATTTCGCGTCGAAAGAGAAAAAACGCGCCACCCCGCCGGGTGCACGCGTCGATGGCGGCGCAATGCCGCGCGGTGACGATCCTGTCAAGGTTTCCGCGGGTTTGCTGACGGGTATTCTGATACCAGCAGCGTCGTCGCCAGCTGCTAAGCCCGGCGGCGGCTGACCGCATGCGCGGCCACGACCGTCGCGATCAGCAGCAGCGCGGCATTCGCCTGATGCGCCACCGCGACCATGATCTCGACCCCCGTGAGCAGTGTCGCAATGCCGAGCGCGATCTGCACCACGACCAGCAGCGTCAGCGCCGCCGCGATCCGGTCCGCCCGCATCTTGCGCGCTTGATATGCCAGCCACACCAGCGCCCCGGCCGCGACGAATGCGATCCAGCGGTGGAGAAACTGCACGACAACCGGATTGTCGATCGCATTGCTCCACACCGGCGCCAGCATCGGCGCGTTGGCGGGGAACCACGCGTCGCCCATCAGCGGCCAGCTCGAAAAGGCATAACCGGCGTCGAGCCCGGCGGTCAGCGCGCCGAGCGTGATCTGCACCGCCAGCGCCGCGATCACCAGCGCCGGGCCGGTGCGCAGCGCCGCCGGGCGCGCGAGCGGATTGGCGGCAAGCGCGCTCAGGTCGCGCGCGGTCCAGATGATGCCGCCGAGGATGAACAGAGCGGTGCCGAGATGAGTCGCGAGCCGCAGGTGGCTGACGTCGGTGCGCACCGAAAGACCCGAGGCGACCATCCACCAGCCGATCGCCCCCTGCAACCCGCCGAGCGCCAGCAGCGCCGTCAACCGCCAGCCATAGCCGCGCGGGATCTGCCGCTTAACCGCGAACCACAGGAGCGGCAGCGCAAAGGCCAGCCCGATCACGCGCCCGAGCAGCCGGTGCAGATACTCCCAGAAGAAGATCGCCTTGAACCCGTCGAGCGTCATGCCGCGGTTGAGCTGCTGATATTCGGGGATGCGCTGGTAATTGGCGAACTCGGCCTGCCATTGCGCCTGCGTCAGCGGCGGGACGACGCCGCTGATCGGCTTCCACTGCGTGATCGACAGCCCGGATTCGGTCAGACGCGTGATCCCGCCGATCACCACCATCGCCACGATCAGCGCCGCGACCCAGTAGAGCCAGCGCGCGAGCGCCGCCGGACGCGTGGAGAGCGAGAAACCCGGGCTTGCCTGTAGCATGGCGCCTTTTACGACCCGCTTGTAAGGAAGGGAAGCCTGCGGGCGAAGCTCGGGGTCACCGCCCCGATCCCTTCCCCGTCGCCCCGGACTTGATCCGGGTGTGGATTCACAATCGAAGTGCAACGGGAAGAAGGCCTCGGCTGGGGTTTGGAAGCCGAGGCATTTTCTTGGTGTATGGTTGTGTCTGGCAAGGATGGCGCCGAGCGTTTGCTGTGACAAGCCGTGGCGATCGGTTTTGCGGGGGATGTCGCGGCGGAGTCGTCCGATGGCGTTCTCGACGCCGCCCTTTTGCCACGGCGAGCGGGGATCGCAGAACCAGGTATCGAGCCCGAGCTGGCGTTCGATCTGTGGGTAGCGGGCGAATTCCGAGCCGTTATCGAAGGTAATGGATCGTCGTGCGCGCGGCGGGACCGCGCGCAGCATCCGCACGAGCGCGGCGGCGACGGGATCGGCCTTGAGGCTGTCCTGACGCACCGCGATGGTGAGCCGCGACGTGCGTTCGTGTGCGATGATCACCGCATGTCCGGGCTTGGAGAAGAGCATGGCGTCTGCCTCCCAATGCCCGGGTTCCTGGCGGGTGGCGACATGCGGCGGCCGATCGTGGATCGAGGGGCCGGTTCGGCGCGGCCATCCGCCTTTGGTGCGCCAGCCCCGCTTGTACTTGGCGCGCGGCAGATAATGCCGCCACCGCCGGTCGTTGGTGCGCTTGAGCTGGGCATGGACGAAGCGGTAGATCGTCTCGTGGCTGATGATCCGGTGGCCGGCCTCGCGGGCGAGGCGGCCTGAAACCTGCTCGGGCGACCAGCCGGCGGCGAGACGGTCGAGGATGTTTTCACGCAGCGCGTCCTCGCGCTCCAGCCGGCAGCCATGCCAGCGGCGAGCCTCGGCCTGCGCCCGCGCATAGCCGGGGCGGTATCCGATCCTGGCACCGGCATTGCGCTTCAACTCACGCGAGACGGTCGACGGCTCGCGATCCAGAGCTGCAGCGATTTTCCGGATCAATTGCCCGGCTTCATGAAGCCGGGCAATCGAACACCGTTCCTCAAGCGATAGCTGGCGATAGGTCGACATGGCCGCACCTGTTTCAGGTGTTGCACTTCGTTTGTGAACTCAGGGGGGCCCCGCTTCTTCTTGCCCGGATCGCCGAAAAGCAGCGGGATCCCGGATCAAGTCCGGGGTGACGAGGACTATCGGAGCCGCTCTAAACGCCCGGCCCGTTTGCCTTCAGCTCGGCCAGCCATGCCGCCGCGGTTCCGTCCGACGGCGCACGCCAGTCGCCGCGTGGCGACAGCGCGCCGCCCGCCGACACTTTCGGCCCGTTCGGGATCGCCGAGCGCTTGAACTGGCTGGTCTGGAAGAAGCGGATCAGGAAGCGCTCCAGCCAGTGCATGATCGTCGCCAGATCGTAAGCGGTGCGTGCATTTTCCGGATAGCCGAGCGGCCAGCGGCCGGCGGATGCATCGTGCCATGCGTGCCAGGCGAGGAACGCGACCTTCGACGGCGCAAGGCCATGGCGGATCAGATAATGTGCGAAGAAGTCGTTGAGCGGATACGGCCCGATCTTGCTCTCGGTGCTCTGCAACGCCTCGCCGGGAACCAGTTCGGGGCTGATTTCCTGCCCCAGAATCGCCTCCAGTACCGCATCGGTGTCGCGATCATATTGGTCGGTGCCGATCGCCCAGCGGATCAGGAACTGGATCAGCGTTTTCGGCACGCCGGCATTGACCGCATAATGGCTCATCTGGTCGCCGACCCCGTAGGTGCACCAGCCGAGCGCCAGCTCCGACAGATCGCCGGTGCCGACCACCAGCCCATCGCGCTGGTTGGCGATGCGGAACAGATAATCGGTGCGCAGCCCGGCCTGGACGTTTTCGAACGTCACGTCATAGACCGGCTCGCCGCGCCCGAACGGATGCCCCATATCTTCCAGCATCCGCGTCGCCGCCGGGCGGATGTCGATCTCCTCGGCGGTGATCCCCAGCGTGCGCATCAGCTTCCACGCATTGCCCTTCGTCCCCTCGCTTGTCGCGAAGCCGGGCATCGTGATGCCGAGGATGTCGCTGCGCGGTCGTCCTAGCCGGTCGAGCGCCTTGGCGGCGACGATCAAGGCGTGCGTGCTGTCGAGCCCGCCCGACACGCCGATCACCAGCCGCTGCGCGCGCGCGGCGACCAATCGCTTCGCGATCCCCTCGACCTGGATGTTGAAGGCCTCGTAGCAATCCTCGTCGAGCTTGTCGGGCGTATTGGGCACGAACGGAAAGCGGCGAATCTCGCGCTTCAGGCCGACGTCGGCGAAATCAGGCCGATGCTGGAAGCCGATGCGACGAAAACGCGTCTCGGGATGCCCGGCGACGGCGGCGGCGTCGTTGAAGGTGCCGTTGCGCAATCGCTCCTGCACAAGCCGCTCGGTATCGACGTCGGCGATCGTCAGCCCCGGCTCGTGCGCGAACCGCTCGGAGGTCGCCAGCAACTCGCCCAGTTCATGGACGCTGCCCTGCCCGTCCCACGCCAGATCGGTCGTACTCTCGCCCGGCCCCGCGGCGGAATAGACATACGCGCACATCGCGCGCGCCGATTGCGATGCCGACAACATCATCCGCTCACGCGACTTGCCGATCACGACGTTCGATGCCGACAGATTGACGCAGATCAGCGCCCCCGCCAGCGCCCCCATCGTCGAGGGCGGGGTCGGCGACCAATAATCCTCACAAATCTCGGCATGAACCGTGAAGTTCGGCAGATCGTCGGCAGCGAAGATCAGGTCGGTCCCGAACGGCACCTCCTCACCGTCGATCGCGATCGTCAACCCGGTCAGCCCCGCCCCGCTCGCGAACCAGCGCTTCTCGTAATATTCGCGATAATTGGGCAGGAAGGTCTTCGGCACCACCCCCAGCACCCGCCCGCGCGCGATCGCGAGCGCACAATTATAGAGCCGCCCGCCGCGCTCCAGCGCCGCGCCGACCAGCAGCACCGGGCGCAGATCGACACTCGCCGCCATCACGGCCGCGATCGCCGCGCGGGTCGCGCGCTGCAGGGCCGATTGCAGGTGCAGGTCGTCGATCGCATAGCTGCTCAGGTTCAGTTCGGGATAGACGACCAGATCGACCCCCGCCGCATCCGCTGTCCGCGCGACCGTGATCGCCGCTTCGGCATTGGCCGCGACGTCCCCGACGGTGGCGAGCGGGGTGGCGGCGGCGACACGCACCATCCCGTGGCGATGCAGCGAGCGGAAGGCTGGGTTCATGTCGCTCGAATACCGGTGCCATGCCGACTTTGCCAACTGTTCGCGGTGCATCCGCTAAGCTACATCAGTCAGGATGATGCCTCCCTCTTCCCGCGCGGATGATTCCCGGCAACCCTTTGCGCGGGGCGGAGAAATTGGGAAGCTGCTTCGCGCGACGGACTGGTCGGCCACCTCGCTCGGCCCCATCGAGACGTGGCCGGCGGCGTTGCGCGATGCGCTGGAATTGCTGTTGCCGGCGGGCGCACAGGTGTTGTTGATCTGGGGTGCCGAGCGTCGCGTCTTCTACAACGAGGCTTACGCCGCGCTGCTGCACGAGCGGCACCCGGCCGCGCTGGGACAGCCCGCCGACAAGCGCTGGCATCGCGGCTGGGACGTGGTGTCGCCGATGGTCGACGACGTGTTCTCGACCGGACGGACGATGACGGTCGGCAATCATCGCTTCGACCTGCTCGCCGACGGACAGCCGACCACCGTTCATTTCGACATGTCGCTGTCCGCGGTGATGCAGGACGACGGCACGGTCGGCGGGGTGTTGGGGGTGGTATCGGACATCACCGAACGGGTGCGCATCGTCGAGACCGCGACGCGCGAACGTGAGCGTCTTCGCCAGATGTTCGATCAGGCACCCGGCTTCATCGCGGTGCTTCGCGGGCCGGACTATATGATCGAACTCGCCAACGCGACCTATCAGCGGATGAGCGGCGGGCGCACGTTGGTCGGGCGACGGTATGCCGATGCCTTGCCGGAGGTGGCGGAAGCCGGCTTCATCGAGCGGCTCGATGAGGTTCGTCGCACCCGCGAGCCGTTCCGTGCGGTCGATATGCCGGTGCGGCTGCCGACCAGCACGCCGGGCGTGCTGCGCGACTTCTGGATCGACTTCATCTGCCAGCCGATCACCGACGAAGCTGGCGATGTCACCGCGATCTTCATCGAAGGGATCGACCGTACCGACCGCCACCGCGCACGCGAGGCGCTGGCACGCGGTCGCGCGTCGCTTGAACAGGCGACCGAAGCGGGGGAGATCGGGACGTGGGATTACGACGTCCAGCATGATCGCTTCACCTGCTCCCCGCTCGGCATGGCGCTCTACGCGCTCGCGCCCGACAGCCAGCCGCTGACGCGCGAGGCGTTTCAGACGCTGGTGGAACCCGACGATCTCCCGATATTGCAGCAGGCTTTCCCGCCGGTCGTCGATCCGGCGGTACGGGCCGCGTTCGACGTCGAATATCGCGTTGCACAGGAGCGTGTCGGCGGCGTCCGCTGGCTGTCGGTGCGCGGGCGCGGCATTTTCGATGGCGATCGCTGCGTCCGCGTCGTCGGCACGATCATCGATATCACTGCACGCAAGCTACAGACCGAGGCGTGGCGCGAAAGCGAGGCACGTTTCCGTACGCTCGCCGACAGCCTGCCCGCTCTGGTGTGGATGACCGACCCGCATGGCAGCGTCACCTTCGCCAACCGCGGCTTCGAGGCGATTTTGGGCGTCACGCCCGACCAGGTCGGCGAGCGGGGCTGGACCGACTTGCTCCGGCCCGATCGGCGCGCGGCCGCGCTGGAGGCAAGGGCCGGATGGTTCGCGCGACCCCGCCCGCTCAGCGGCGAGCATCCGTTGCTGCGGCGGGACGGCGCGACGCGCTGGATGCATATCGAGGCGCGCCCCCGCTTCATCGGCGAGGCTTTCCAAGGCTATACCGCCTGCGCGATCGACGTGACCGACGCGCACCTCGCCGGCGAGCGGCTGGAGGCGCGTGTCGCGGATCGCACCGCCGCGCTGACCCAGCAGATCGCCGAGCGCGAGCGCGTCGAGGAAGCGCTCCACCAGATGCAGCGGCTGGAGGCGATCGGGCAGCTTACCTCCGGGGTCGCGCACGATTTCAACAATCTGCTGACGGTGATCCTCGGCAACGTCGACTCGCTCGTCGCCGCGGGCAAACGTGGGTTGCTCGATCCGCGGCTCGAAACCCGGCTCGAGCATGTTCGCATCGCTGCCGAACGCGGTGCCGCGCTGACCGCCCAATTGCTCGCCTTCTCGCGGCGGCAGCGGCTGGAGGCGAAGGTCGTCGACCTGAACCGCACCGTCACCGGCCTGCTCGATCTGCTCGGCGGCACGCTGGGGCGCGATATCACGATCGAAACCCGGACTCCGCCCAACATCTGGCCGGCGCTGGTCGACGCGACGCAGATGGAACTCATCATCCTCAATCTCGCGATCAACGCGCGTGATGCGATGCCGGATGGCGGGGCGCTGGTGCTGTCGGTCGAGAACGCCACGCTCGGCCGGCCCGAACGCGCCGAGGAACCGCCGCCCGGCGATTATGTGCGCGTCGCCGTGGCCGATACCGGCACCGGCATGTCCGAAGCGGTACTGGCGCGCGCGTTCGAGCCGTTCTTCACCACGAAGGAGGTTGGCAAGGGCTCCGGGCTCGGGCTGGCGCAGGTGTTCGGCTTCGCCAAGCAATCGGGGGGCGGCGTGCGGATCGACAGCACGCCGGGCGTGGGCACCACGGTCAGCGTGTTCGTCCCCCGTGCCGCCAGCGAAGCCACTCCGCCGCCTTCCGACAGTCACGTCACCCCGGCCGTCGGGTTGCTGAACGGCGTCACGGTGCTGGTGCTCGACGACGACGATCGCGTCCGCCAGGTCGCGGTTGAGGCACTGCGCGAGGCGGGATGCCGCGTGGTCGAGGCAGCGGACGGCGAGTCGGCGCTTGAGGCGCTGCTCCACGAACCCGCGATCCGGCTGGTCGTCACCGATATCGCGATGCCCGGCATGACCGGCATCCAGTTCGCGCGGCGCGTGCACGACCTGCACCGTCACGTCGAGGTGCTGTTCGTCACCGGCCATGCCGATCCGTCCGATATGGAGGGCGTCAGTGAGGAACGGTTGATCCGCAAGCCCTATCCGCGCCGCCTGCTGCTGGAGCGCGTCCGCGCGATCCTTGCCGAGGACGGCGCATAGCTTTCAATCGGCTGCACGCGCGGTTCAGTCATCGTTCTCGCTTGCCGTGCGACAAGCACGGCATGATGGTCGGAGGATGGCGATGCTGAAGGCGATCGTGGCGGGATTGTTGTCGATGACGGCACTGGTGCCGCCGGTTCTGGCGCAGCAGCGGGACGAGCGGTCCATGGACAGTGGCGAGTGGCGGCGTGGGCGCGCGGAACGCCCGGTGCCGCCCCCTGGGTTGCCCGAACGACCTGCGCGGGCCGCCGAAGCGCCGCGCCCGCCGGAGGCTGCGCCGCAACGCTGGGATCGTCAGGGTGGCGGCGAACGGCGCGACGCGCCGCGCTGGGCGCGAGGTGGTGAGCAGGGCGCCCCCCGCGCCGATGGCGTACCGCGTCCGCCCGCCCCCAACGGCGACTGGCGGAGCGCCCGCGCACCCGACGATCCGCGCGGAAACTGGCGGCGCGACCGCGACGTGCAGGTCCGCCGCGACGACTGGCGCGGCCCGGCACGCGTCGCCCCTGACCGGAGCTGGAGCGCCGAGCCGGGTCGGCGCCAGTACGACCGTCGTGGCGCACCGCCGCCCGCCGCAGTCTGGCGGTCGGAACGCGATGGCCGCTGGGATCGTGGCTGGCGGCGCGAACCGCAATATGACTGGAACCGCTATCGGAGCGAGCGGCGCGCCGCGTTCCGGCTGCCGCGCTATTACGCGCCTTATGGCTGGACCAGCGGCTATCGTCGCTTCGATATCGGCTTCGCGCTCGCCCCGGTGCTCTACACGCCGCGTTACTGGATCTACGATCCCTATACGTACCGGCTACCCTATGCCGAGGAGCCGTATCGCTGGGTCCGCTATTACGACGATGCGCTGCTGGTCGATATCGAAGACGGCACGGTGGTGGACGTGATCCACGACATCTTCGAGTAGCAGCGGCTTGAAAGTGGCGGCGGAGCGCGACACACCGGCGGTCATGTCGCTCGCCACCACGCCACCCGGCCACCCGTCCGCCGTCCGCGCCCAGCAGGGCGCGGCGGTGGCGGCGTGGCTCGACGCCGATCCGCGGATGCAGCGCCTGCCCAGCGATACGGTCGCGGCATGGCGCTGTCCCGATTTCCTTGATGCCGCCAATTGCGACTGGCTGGTGCAGGTGATCGACGGCAACCGCCGCCCCTCGACGTTGTTCAGCGATCGCGGCGGCCCGGCCAGCCGCACCAGCGAGAGTTGCGACATGGACCGCAACGCCGACGGTATCCGCCAGATCGACCAATATATCGCCGCCTCGCTCGGCATCGCGCCCGAACTCGGCGAGACGATGCAGGGGCAGCGCTATGCGCCCGGCCAGCTGTTCCGCGCGCACCACGATTATTTCCACGAGGCCGAAAGCTACTGGCCGGCGATGCGCGAGAACGGCGGGCAGCGCACCTTCACCGCGATGATCTACCTCAACGATGTCGAGGAAGGCGGCGCGACCTGGTTCCCCAAGGGCGGCCTGCGCGTCGCGCCGCGCAAGGGGATGCTGTTGGCGTGGAACAACATGAACCCCGACGGCAGCCCGAACACCGCGACGCTGCACGAGGGGATGGCGGTGCTGGAGGGTACGAAGTACATCATCACCAAGTGGTTCCGCGAGGAACCGTGGGGGCGCAAACCGCGGACGTAAACCCGTTCGTCATTGCGAGCTGAGCGAAGCAATGACGAGGCTTTGTTACGCCCCGACCAGCAAACCCTCGCGCGCAATCTTCTCGCGCCACACCAGCGGCGCGAGCTGGTGGACGTTGTTGCCCTCGGCATCCACCGCCACCGTCACCGGGAAGTCGGACACCTCGAACTCGTAGATCGCCTCCATTCCGAGATCCGCGAACCCGACGACCTTGCTGCCCTTGATCGCACGCGCGACCAGATAGGCCGCGCCGCCGACCGCCATCAGATAGGCGCTCTTCGCGTCGCGGATCGCATCGGTCGCCGCCGGGCCGCGCTCGGCCTTGCCGACCATCGCCAGCAAGCCCTGATCGAGCATCATTCGCGTGAACTTGTCCATCCGCGTCGCGGTGGTCGGACCCGCCGGCCCCACCACTTCCTCGCCGACCGGATCGACCGGCCCGACGTAATAGATGACGCGGCCCTTGAACTCGACCGGCAGTTCCTCACCCTTCGCCAGCATGTCGGCGATCCGCTTGTGCGCGGCGTCGCGGCCGGTCAGCATCTTGCCGTTGAGCAGCAGCCGGTCGCCCTGCTTCCACGACTGCACCACCTCCGGCGTCAGCGTGTCGAGATCGACGCGGATCGCGGCCTTGTCGGGCGTCCAGTTGACGTCGGGCCATTCGGCGAGCTTCGGCGCCTCGAGGAACGCCGGCCCCGAGCCGTCGAGCGTGAAATGCGCGTGGCGGGTCGCGGCGCAGTTCGGGATCATCGCCACCGGCTTGCCCGCGGCATGGCACGGCGCGTCCTTGATCTTGACGTCGAGGATCGTCGACAGCCCGCCCAGCCCCTGCGCGCCGATGCCAAGCGCGTTGACCTTGTCGAAGATCTCGATGCGCAGCGCCTCGATGTCGTTGCGCGGCCCGCGCGCCTTGAGCGGCCCCATGTCGATCGGCTCCATCAACGCCTGCTTGGCGAGCAGCACGCAATGCTCGGCGGTGCCGCCGATGCCGATGCCGAGCATCCCCGGCGGGCACCAGCCCGCGCCCATCTGCGGCAGCATCTCGACCACCCAGTCGACGATCGAGTCGCTAGGGTTCATCATCTTGAACTTCGACTTGTTCTCGCTGCCGCCGCCCTTCGCCGCTACGTCGACCGAGACGGTGCTGCCCGGCACCATCTCGACGTGCAGCACGCACGGCGTATTGTCCTTGGTGTTGCGGCGCGTGAACGCCGGATCGGCGAGCACCGAGGCGCGCAGCTTGTTCTCCGGGTGCAGGTAGGCGCGGCGCACCCCCTCGTCGACGACCTCCTGCATCGAGCGGCTGTTGTCGTCGAGCCGGCAGTCCATGCCCCATTTGACGAACACGTTGACGATGCCGGTGTCCTGGCAGATCGGGCGATGCCCCTCCGCGCACATCCGGCTGTTGGTCAGGATCTGCGCTATCGCATCCTTGGCGGCGGGCGATTGCTCGGCCTCGTAGGCGGTGCCCAGCGCGCGGATATAATCCATCGGGTGATAGTAACTGATGAACTGGAGCGCGTCGGCGACGCTCTCGATCAGGTCGGCGGTACGGATCACGGTCGTCATGGCGACGCTCTATAAGCGTGGCGGGGCCGGAGCAACAGCACGCCGCGTCGGTGGTGGCATCGTCGATGCGACGAAAAATATTTTGTCCCGCTTGCACTTTTGAAAAGCGGCGGAAGTCCGCGCGTCGCTGTCTTCGCCAGTTTGCAGAACGCGAACTGGGGCTTGCCCGGCGGCGGCATCTGCCACAATCTGTAGAGGTAGAGGCTGGGTCGCGCCGCTAGTGGTGGTAAGGTGGCGTGGGGCGCACACCATCGCTGGCGCGATCGGCCGGACATTTCGATGAGCCGATCCGAAAGGATCGCACCAACGACAGGCGGGACGCGAGACCATGAACTTCACGACCACGGACGCCGAGGCGATGAGCGCCGACATGATCGAAGCGATGACGGCTACGGCAACCGCGGAGGCGACGGCAACCGACCAGACGATCGCCAGGCACGGCGCGCGCACCGCGCCCTTCCCGCTCGATGTCGATCACGGCCGCGACGCGCTGCTGACCGACTTCGGCAAGGAGACGCTCAAGGATCGCTACCTGCTCCCCGGCGAAAGCTACCAAGACCTCTTCGTCCGCGTCGCCAGCGCCTATGCCGACGATCAGGCGCATGCACAGCGGCTCTACGACTATATCTCAAAGCTGTGGTTCATGCCGGCAACGCCCGTTCTGTCAAACGGCGGCACCGGGCGCGGCTTGCCGATCTCCTGCTATCTTAACTCGGTCCCCGACAGCCTCGACGGCATCGTCAAGACGTGGAACGAGAATGTCTGGCTTGCCTCGCGCGGCGGCGGGATCGGCACCTATTGGGGCAACGTCCGCGGGATCGGCGAGCCGGTCGGACTCAACGGCAAGACCAGCGGCATCATCCCATTCGTCCGCGTCATGGACTCGCTGACGCTCGCGATCTCGCAGGGTTCGCTGCGCCGCGGCTCGGCGGCCTGCTATCTCGACATCTCGCATCCCGAGATCGAGGAATTCCTCGAGATCCGCAAACCTTCGGGCGACTTCAACCGTAAGGCGCTCAACCTCCACCACGGCGTGCTGATCCCCGACGCCTTCATGGCAGCGGTGCGCGATGGCGCCGAATGGCAGCTCAAGTCGCCCAAGGACGGCTCGGTCCGCGCGACCGTCGACGCGCGCGCGCTGTTCCAGAAGCTGGTCGAGACCCGCCTCGCGACCGGCGAGCCGTACATCGTCTTCGCCGACCATGTGAACTCGACGATGCCCAAGCATCACCGCGAGCTGGGGCTGAAGGTGTCGACCTCGAACCTGTGCAGCGAGATCACGCTGCCGACCGGCACCGACCACCTCGGCAACGACCGTACCGCGGTCTGCTGCCTGTCGTCGCTCAATCTCGAGACGTGGGACCAGTGGAAGGACGAGAAGGGCTTCGTCGAGGACGTAATGCGCTTCCTCGACAACGTCCTGCAGGATTACATCGACCGCCACGAACCCGGCATGGAGCGCGCGGCCTATAGCGCGGCGCGCGAACGTTCGGTGGGTCTGGGCGTGATGGGCTTCCACTCGTTCCTTCAGGCACGCGGGCTGCCGTTTGAGGGCGCGATGGCCAAGAGCTGGAACCTGCGCATCTTCAAGCAGATCAACGCGCAGGTGAACGAAGCGTCGATGGTGCTCGCGCATGAGCGTGGGCCGTGCCCCGACGCCGCCGACGTCGGCGCGATGGAGCGGTTCAGCTGCAAGATGGCGATCGCGCCGACCGCGTCGATCTCGATCATCTGCGGCGGCACCAGCGCGTGCATCGAGCCGATCCCGGCCAATATCTACACGCACAAGACACTGTCGGGCAGCTTCGCGGTCAAGAACCCGTATCTGGAGAAGCTGCTGAGCGAGAAGAGCAAGAACGCCGATTCGGTGTGGAACTCGATCCTCGAACATGGCGGCTCGGTGCAGCACCTCGACTTCCTCTCGCAGGAGGAAAAGGACTGCTACAAGACCTCGTTCGAGATCGACCAGCGCTGGCTGCTCGAACTCGCCGGCGACCGCACGCCGTACATTGATCAGGCGCAGTCGCTGAACCTGTTCATCCCGGCCGACGTCGAAAAGTGGGACCTGCTGATGCTCCACTTCCGCGCGTGGGAACTGGGCATCAAGTCGCTCTACTACCTCCGTTCCAAGTCGGTGCAGCGCGCCGGCTTCGCGGGCTCGGAGGGATCGGGCGGGGTCGAGGCCGACAACACGATCGCCACGCCGAAATTCTCGATCGGCGAGACGACCGACTATGACGAGTGCCTCGCCTGCCAGTAAACGGTTAGTCGTTGCTCCGGCGAAGGCCGAAGTCGGCGGCGCGCGCTCTACGTCGTTGCGAGCGTAGCGAAGCAATCCAGAGCCGGACCAGGACGCTCTGGATTGCTTCGCTACGCTCGCAATGACGAACGCCGGTCCGCATCGGGATCGAACCGCCTCCGCGATCATTCCGCCACTTCACCTCCCGCGGAAGGAACGGCGCGTGCCGGTCGTCAGCAAGATCGTCAGGACCGTCCTCGCCGCGCTGCTGCTGCTCGTCATCGCGATCGGCCTCGCGATCACGATCGTCCCACGCTTCCTCGACCGAGGCTATTACGAAGGCCCGGCGAGCGATCACTTCGACGGCGCGCGCTTCTTCAACCCCGATGGCGACGACACCATGGCCCCGCCCGCCGGCGGCAGCCGCGGCGGGTTCCTGTGGCGGCAACTGACCGAAAACGACGACCGCCCCGCGTGGCCCGAGAAGGTCGCGGTCACCCCCGCCCGCCCGCCGGCGCGCGTCGACGGGACGCGGATGCTCGTGACATGGGTCGGCCACGCCACCGTGCTGATTCAGACGCAAGGGCTCAACATCCTCACCGATCCGGTGTGGGGCGAGCGCGCCGGCCCGCTCAGCCTCGGGCCGCGCCGTGTCGCCGCGCCGGGCATCCGCTTCGCAGACCTGCCACGCATCGACCTCGTGCTGGTCAGCCACAACCATTACGACCATCTCGAAAAGGCGACGCTCAAGCGGCTGTGGCAGCGCGACCGGCCGACGATCGTCACCAGCCTCGGCAACGACAGCGTCATCGCGCAGACCGGCGCGCGCGCCACCGCGCTCGACTGGCGCGGCACGGTGGAGGTGCGCCCCGGCATCCGCGTCGCCGTCACGCGCAATCATCATTGGGGCAGCCGCTGGTTCGCCGATCGCAACCGCGCGCTCTGGTCCAGCTTCGTCGTGCAGTTCCCCACCGGCGGCAACCTGTTCTTCGCGGGCGACACCGGCTTCGGCGATGGACGATGGGCCGCCGAAGCCACCGCGCTCGGCCCGATCCGGCTCGCGTTGCTGCCCATCGGGGCGTTCCGCTTCGTTCCCGGCCAGATGGCATCGGGCGCGCATGTCGGCCCTGCGCATGCCGCGCTGGTGTTCGAGCGGCTACGCGCCGCGCGGGCGATTGCGATTCACTGGGGCACGTTCCGCCTCTCCTACGAGGCGCGCGATACACCGCCACGGATGCTGTCGGCGGCGATGCGCTGCCTCGGCAGGATTGGCTTCGACGCCGCGGCGATCGGGCGAACGGTCGAGATCCCGCTCGCCACCACCCCGCCTTCACAGCCGACGGCGACGCCTGCCACGATGCTCGCCTGCCTCGACACGCCGGCAGTACGGGCGATGCGCTAGAAGCGTCTCGCGACCGTGCGGGTCGCGACCCTAGACGCCCTGCCCCGCCATCAGCGCATGGACGCGCAGCCGGGGGAAGACCTCCTCCAGCGCCTTGGTATCGGGCAGGACGTACACATAACCGCCCTTCCTCTGGAACAACGGGCGCAAATCTGTGGCGTAGAAGCTGCGCGGGACGTTGATGCAGCCGAAGGTAATGCGATTGTCGCCGGGTTCAGGCGACAGCATTCGCGCGCGGCGGTTCTCGGAACGGGCGGCATCGCCGGGGATCGGATGGATTGCGACGCTGTTGGTGTAATCGACCCACAGCACGCGCTGGCGCCCCGCGGCATAACCGAATTTGGCGAGGAAGCGTCCGGCCGGCGTGGTCTTTTCGGCCGGGCCGATCTCGCCGAGCTTCTTGCTCCCGACGCCCGGCGTCGCATCGTCGCCTGGTGCGATCCCGATCAGCACCGGCACCTGCGACACCATCTTCCCGCTGCCGTCGAACAGAAACAGCGCGGCGGCGTGCTTGTCGATCACCGCATAGGGCAGCGCGTGATTGTCCCTCGACGATGCGATCCAGTCGGCGACGCGCAGCGCGTCGGCGGACGGCGACGGCGTCGGCTCGACCGTCGCTGCCGCGACCGGCGTCGCGGCTGGCCGATGCGGCTTCGTCTTCGCGCCGGACGGCGCGGCGGCGATGACCAGCGCGAGGCCGGCAAATATCGGTGAAATCATTGTCTAACGCCACGAAACGAAAGCGGCCGTCCATTGCGGACGGCCGCCGGATCTTGTCAACCGTCGCGCGCGGCGCCTTCGAGGTGCCGCCGTCCCGCCGGCTAACGGCCGCGCTTGCGCAGCCTACTTAGTGGCGCGGACGCTTGCCGCGCTGCTCCTGCTGCTGGAGCCGCTGCTCGACACCGTCGACGCGACCGTTCAGTTGATCGAGGCGCTGCCCGTGCTGCTGGACCTGCCCCGACGCGGCCTGCGCCTCGGCGAGCGCCTGCTTCGCGGTGCCGTCGGTGGCCTGCAATTGCGTCTCCAGCGTGCTGACCCGCGCGCTGACCGGCTCGATCTGCTCGCGCACATATCTCTTGGTGGCGCAGCCGCCCAGCGTCGGCGCGATGAGCAGGATCGCAATCGCGGGGGAGAGTTTGACAAAGGAGGTAAGCATCACAATCTTCCAAATAATCTCTAGCCCGCGAAGGGAGCCCGGAACGTAACGCAGCGGCAATAGTCGAGGCGACCAAATGAGCCATGCGCACGTCGAAACGAGGTATGGTTCACCCAAATGTTCGTGGTAAGCTGGCCTAGCTCTTTCCGAAACGCGGGAAATACTTCACCATTAACCATTGCTGAACCAGAACGACTTTGGTTTTCACTTGCCCGAATCGCGTCGCACGTCGCCGGCGAACGGGTCGAGCGGAATGCGGGCCCCGCCCTCTCGCGCCGCTTTGCCTGCCACGGGCGTGCGCTGCCGATCGACACAGCGACGCAACTCGGCGACGGCGGCACCGCTCCCGTCCAGTGTCAGCTCCTCGACCGGCACGTCGCCGCGCCGCACCTTGAGAAAGGCCGAGGTGGCGAAGCTGCGCGGGAAGGTCGCGCCAAAGTCGGTAACGAAGCCGCGCTTGCCCTGCGGCGCGATGCCGATCGCGAGGTGCCGCGGAAAGGCGGAATGGGAGAGCTGGAAGTCGAGGCGCAGTTGCTCGCGTGCGCGGATCGACCAATTGGGGTTGAGCAACGTCAGCCGGTTGCTGCCGTCCATATCGAGACCGAACTGGAGCGTGGTGCCCCGTGGCGCCGGATAGGTGCGCGTGATGAAGCACCCCTTCTGGTCGCTGCTCGCGGCGACGATCCACGCGCCGACGTCGCGCGTGGCATAATCGGCGGCGAACACCGGATGGCCCGCCATGCTGGTGGCGAGGGCGAGGGCGGACAGCAGGGTTGCGGGAGAGAGGGTGCGCATCGCGTTGCATGTAGCGCAAATTGCCCGCGAGTTTAGCCACAATGGCGCAAGCCATGTCGTCGAACGCGTATCAGCGGCTCCACCCCCATGCCTTGCGCTATCGAAGCCAGCCGCGTGGCGATATTCCATGTTTGTTCTTCATCGGACTGGCATGGATGCCGATCGTCGGGTAACCTCGCCGTCGATGGCAGCGCCGATGCCATTATCTGCCACGGAGCCGTTACGTCGTTGAACTGCATGGCCGATCGAGTCGCTGCCCGCCGGAAGATCATCCATATCGACATGGACGCCTTCTATGCGTCGGTCGAACAGCGCGATGCCCCCGCGTTGCGCGGACGGCCGGTCGCGGTCGGCGGCAATCGCGCGCGCGGCGTGGTCGCGGCGGCCAGCTACGAAGCGCGCGTGTTCGGGGTACGCTCGGCGATGCCGTCGGTGGTCGCGGCGCGGCGCTGCCCAGAGCTGGTGTTCGTGCCGCCGCGCTTCGACGTCTATCGCGCGGTCAGCCGCCAGATCCACGCGATCTTCGCCGATTACGCCGATGCGATCGAACCCCTGTCGCTCGACGAAGCCTATCTTGACGTCAGCGAGGACCGCCGCGCGCTCGGCTCGGCCAGCGCGATCGCCGCCGAGATCCGCGCGCGGATCAAGGCCGACACCGGGCTCACCGCCTCGGCGGGCGTCAGCTACAACAAATTCATCGCCAAGCTTGCCTCGGACCAGAACAAGCCCGATGGCCTGTGCGTGATCCCACCCGCCAAAGGCGCGGCGTTCGTCGCCGCGCTCCCGGTCAAGCGCTTCCACGGCATCGGCCCGGTCACCGCCGAGAAGATGGCGCGGCTCGGCATCCACACTGGCGCCGATCTGCGCGACCGCCCGATCGAGTTCCTGCGCGCGCATTTCGGCAGCCACGCCGATTATCTGCACGGCGCGGCGCGCGGCGTCGACGACCGCCCGGTCCGCGCCGAGCGCCAGACCAAGTCGGTGGGCGCCGAACGCACCTTCGACACCAACCTCACCGACCCGATCGAGATCGACGCGGCGCTGGAGACGGTCGCCGCCGCCGCCTGGACGCGCGTCGAGCGTGCCGACGTGCGCGGGCGCACCGCGACGCTGAAGCTGCGCCGCGCCGATTTCACGACGCTCACCCGCGCGCGGTCAGTCACCGGCATCATCGCGACGCAGGACCAGCTGCTCGATCTTGGGCGCGGGTTGCTTGCCCCGCTGCTGCCGACCCCGGGCGGCATCCGGCTGCTCGGCTTGACGCTGTCGGGCATCCTGCGCGACGAGGAATTCGTGCAGCCCGCCCTTCCCCTTTGATCTACAAGGAATTGCCGATGAAGCCGCCGATCGGCCCCGCCACCCGCCTGTGCATGTCGCTCGCCGCGCGCCCCGGCACGTTCGGCTCGCGCTTCCACAACCATCTCTACGACGCGCTCGGGCTGGATTACGTCTACAAGGCGTTCACCACCGAGGATCTCGCGGGCGCGATCACCGGCATCCGCGCGCTCGGCATCCGCGGCTGCGCGGTGTCGATGCCGTTCAAGGAAGCGGTCATCCCGATGCTCGATAGCCTGCGCGACAGTGCTGCGGCGATCGACAGCGTCAACACGATCGTCAACACCGACGGCGAATTGCTCGGCTACAACACCGATTACAGCGCCGTGCGCGACCTGATCGCGGACCTGCCGCGCGTACCGTTCCTGCTGCGCGGCAGCGGCGGGATGGGCAAGGCGGTCGCAACCGCTTTGGTCGACGCCGGCTTCCCCGACGGCACGATCGTCGCGCGCAACGAGGGTGCGGGCCGCGCGCTCGCCGAGCGGCTCGGCTGCCGCTGGCAGGCGCAGGCGACCGGCGACGCGCCGCTGCTCGTCAACGTCACCCCGCTCGGCATGACCGGCGCGGATCAGGATGCGCTCGCCTTCACGCCCGACCAGATCGCCGCGGCGCAGATCGTCATCGATGCGGTCGCCAAGCCGGTCGAAACCCCGTTGCTCCGCACGGCGACCGCGGCGGGCAAGACGGTCGTCACCGGCGCGCAGATCGCGACGCTCCAGGCACTGGAGCAATTCGTGCTCTACACCGGCGTCCGCCCAACCGACGCACAGGTCGCGGCGGCAGAGGCGTACGCGCTGAGCTAACTAACCCGTCGCCCCGGCCTTGAGCCGGGGCCCCGCTTCTTCTCCTACGGTGCGCAGAAAGCGGGACCCCGGATCGAGTTCGGGGGTGACGATGGTCAGGAAACCAGCACCTTGATCCCGGTCCGGTCCTCCAGCGCCTGTGCGCCGAGCACCACCGCGCCGAGCGGCCCGGCGTTTCCGCCCAGCGCCGCCGGCACGACGAACGTGTCCATATCCGCCACCGCCGGCAGCGCGACATAGCCGTTCAGGCTCGCCGCGGTCGCCGCGCGCAGTCGCGGCAGCAGCCACGGATTGCCGACCATCACGCCGCCGCCCAGCACGATCCGGCGCGGCACGCCGGTCAGCGTCAGCGTCGCGAACAGCGACGACAGCGCGCCGACCACCGTCTCCCACGCCGGATGGTCGTGCGGCAGGTCTTCGCCCTTGATCCCGGTCCGCGCCGCGATCGCCGGACCGGCGGCCAGCCCCTCGACGCATGCGCCGTGATAGGGGCACGATCCCGCCCAGTCGTCGCCGGGCAGCCGCGGCGGGCGGACATGGCCGAATTCGCTGTGCGTCAGCCCGTCGACGGGACGGCCATGCGCGATCATCCCCGCGCCGACGCCGGTGCCGACCGTGACATAGGCGAGGTCGCCCAGCCCCTGCCCTGCGCCCCAGCGCGCCTCGGCCATCGCCGCACCGACCACGTCGCTGTGGAAGCCGACCGGCACGTCATAGCGCGCCGCCAGCCGCCGCGCGATATCGGTCCCCGCCCAATGCGGCTTGGGAGTCGAGGTGATCTTGCCGTAATCGGGCGATTGCGGGTCGATCGAGACCGGTCCGAAGCTGGCGATGCCGATCGCCGCGACGCCGCGCCATTTGTCCATCGCCGCCTCCAGCGCGGGCAGCGTTTCCTCGGGCCGGGTGGTCGGAACGCGCACTTCCTCCAGGATCGCGTCGGGTCCGCTGGAGAGCACCGCGATGCACTTCGTGCCGCCCAGTTCCACGCCCGCGATCAACGGCAGCTGCGCCATTCAGTCTTCCTCCTCGGCCGCGGCGTCGATCCGCCGCAGCATGTCCGTGAATTGCGCCAGTTCTTCCGCGTCGAAGCGCCCGAAGATCCGGCGCTCCAGCGCGACGGCCTGCGGCGCGACCTGCGCGTACAGCGCTTCGCCCTCCGGGCTCAAGCGGAGATGGTGCGAGCGCCGGTCGGTGGCGTTCGGGGTACGCGTCAGCAATCCGCGCTCGGTCAGCGCGATCGCGGCGCGGCTGACCGTCACCTTGTCCATCCGGCTGCGCTCGCCGAGCTGCGCCTGCGTGACGGGCGCATATTCGGCGATCAGCGTCACCAGCCGCCACTCGGGCACACTCAGGCCGAACAGCGCCTCATAGGCGCCTGCGATCCGCCCGCTGACGCGATTGGAGGTGACCGAGAGCAGATACGGGAGAAACTGCTCGAGATGGAGGCGTTCTACCATGGGACACCCAGCAAAGTACGGGAAAGAAACGATCGGAACCAGAACCCGAAACGTTGCATTAATGTGACACAGGGCACAAGGACACTGTATCACTTTCACGGAGTCACATTCGGGAGGCGCAACGGAGCAGGCGATGGCAACGATCACGGCGAACGGCATCCAGATCGAATATGAGGACGAAGGTCCGCGCGACGGACAACCGATCTTGATGGTGATGGGCCTCGGTGCCCAACTGGTTCGCTGGCCGCAGTCGATGGTCGATGCACTGGTCGAGCGTGGATATCGTGTCATCCGTTTCGACAATCGCGACGTCGGCCTCTCCACCAAGTTCGACGAGTGCGGCGCGCCGCACATCGTCTGGACCGCGATGCAGATGCAGTTCGGCCGCGTGCCCGCAGTCCCCTACACGCTCACCGACATGGCGCAGGACGGCATCGGCCTGCTCGACGCGCTCGGCATCGACCGCGCGCACGTCGTCGGCGCGTCGATGGGCGGGATGATCGCGCAACTGATCGCGGCGCGCTGGCCTGAGCGGGTCCGCACGCTCACCTCGATCATGTCGACCACCGGCCATCCGCATTGCTCGCGTCCGACGATGCGCGCCACCGCGCTGCTGCTGCGCCATCCGAAGAGCGACGATATCGAGGCGATCGTCGCGCACGGCACGATGGCCGCTCGCGCGGTCGGCGGACGCTTCCCGATCGAGGATGCGATCATGGCGGAACGAATCCGCGCCGAAACACTGCGCAACCGCTGCCCGACCGGCTTCCTGCGCCAGATGGCCGCAATCATCGCCGACGGCGACCGTACCGATCGCCTGCGCCGCATCACCGCGCCGACGCTGGTGATCCACGGCAGCGACGATCCGCTCGTCCCGGTCGCGGGCGGTCGTGCCACCGCACAGGCGATCCACGGCGCGCGCTTGCTCGAGATCGAGGGGATGGGTCACACGCTGCCGCCCGAACTGGTCGAGCAGATCGTCGCCGCGATCGACGACCACATCCGCCACCGCCGCCGCGATCCGATCCCGCAGGCGGCATAGCGAAACAGCAAGCGACACGCGATCATTCCTGCTACAATGCCGCGGTCGTCCGTTTCCGAAAGACGCGCATGTTCGTCGACTTCCGCGATCAGCCACCGCCCCCGCCGTGGCAACCCCCGCGCCCCTGCCCGCGGCTGACCGCGGGTCAGGAGAAGGTACTGGCGGCGATCCTCGGCTTCAACGTCGTGCTGCTGCTCGTCGCGCCGATCGGCGGCGCCACCCTGATCGGCGCACTGGCGCTGCTGTTCCGCTAGAACGGCAAGACGTCAACTTGATCCGTTACGGCTTCGCTAAGCGCGCAATGACGAACTAGCGCGGTGGATCACGCTCTGGCTGGACGCTGATCGGCTCACACCACGATCTCCACGGGTGCGGGGTGGCCGAGGAACGCCGCCGGGCTCGCCGTCGCGCCATAAGCCCCGGCCAGAAAGATCGCGATCACCTGCCCCACGTCGACCGGCGGCAGCGCTACGCGATCGCCCAGCCGGTCGAGCGGCGTGCACAGGCAACCGACCACCGACGCCTCGCCCTCCGCCGCCGCGCCCATCCGCCCCGCCACCGCGAGCGGATAATTGCGCCGCACCACCGTCCCAAAATTGCCGCTTGCGGCCAGCTGGTGGTGGAGCCCGCCATCGACCACCACGAACGTCTCGCCCCGGCTCTGCTTCACGTCGACGACGCGCGTCAGGTACACGCCCGCCTCCGCGACCAGCCAGCGCCCGAGTTCGATCGCGAATTGGCTGTCGCGCAGCACCTCGCCACGCGCCGCCACCGCCTCGCCCAGCGCCGCCCCGACCGCGGCGACATCCAGCGCGACGTCCCCCGCGAAATATGGCACCCCGAACCCGCCGCCGAGATTGACCAGCGGCGGCACCGCCCCCGCTTCCTCCGCCAGCCGCGCCGCAAGCGACAGCGTCGCCGCCTGCGTCTCGATCACCGCCGCGGCGTCCAGCGCCTGCGACCCCGCGAAGATATGGAAGCCGCGCCAGTCCGCGCCCGCCGCGATCACCGCGCGCGCCACCGAGGCGGCGTGTTCCGCGTCGATCCCGAACGGCGAGGCGCGCCCACCCATCTTCATCCCCGACCCGCGCAATTCCAGATCGGGGTTTACCCGCACCGCCAACCGCGGCACGATCCCCAGTCGCTCACCCGCTGCCAAGGCACGTCGCGCCTCGCCAGCGGATTCGAGGTTGATCGTCGCGCCTGCCGTGATCGCCGCCGCCAGTTCGTCGTCGCGCTTGCCCGGCCCGGCGAAGCTGATCGCGGCACCCGGTTTCACGGCCAGCGCGCGCGCAAGCTCGCCCGCCGAGGCGACGTCAAGCCCGTTGACCAGCGGTGCCATTCGCTCCAGCAAGGCCGGCAACGGATTGGCCTTGATCGCATAATGCAGGTCGATTTCCGCCGGCATCGCCGCGCGGAACCGCGCCACCTGCGCGGCGACCAGCCCGGCGTCATAAACGAACAGCGGCGCACCGTGCGCGGCGACCAACGCTGTCGCATCATGCCCGCCGATCATCAGCGCGCCGCGCTGCGCGGCGAACGCGGGCGGCAGCGGCCCCATCGGCTTCATGCGCGCCGCTCCATCACCGCAGCGGCGATCGCCGCGCGATCCAGCTTGCCATTGGCGTTGCGCGGCAGCGCCGCGTGCCAGTCGATCCGCGCCGGCTGCATGTAGGCGGGCAACTCGCGCTTCAACCGACCCCGCAACGCCACCTCAGATGCCCCATCGCCCCGCGCGACCAGCACAATGGCTTGCCCCAGCCGTGCGTCGGGCACCCCGACCGCCACCGCCTCGGCAGTCTCCGGTCCGGCCGTCGCCGCTTCCTCGATCTCCTGCGGGCTGATGCGGTGTCCGGCGCTCTTGATCATCTCGTCATCACGTCCGACGAACCGCAGCAACCCGTCGCGATCCGCCACCACCGTGTCGCCCGACCAGACCGCCGTCCCGCCGTAATGCGACCCCGCCGGCGCCGGTCGAAAGCGCAGCGCGGTGCGCTCGGCATCGCGCCAATAGCCCTGCGCCACCAAGGGTCCGGCATGGACCAGCTCGCCCGGCTCCCCCGCCGCCGCGAGCGTCCCGTCGCGCCGCACCACCAGCACCTCGGCGAACGGCACCGCGCGCCCGATCGAATCGGGATGCGCATCGACCAGCGCGGGGTCGAGAAAGGTCGAGCGAAACGCTTCGGTCAGCCCGTACATCGGGAACAGTTGCGCCGCCGGAAACCGCGCGCGCAACGCCCGCACCATCGTCGCCGTCAGCGCGCCGCCCGAATTGGTCAGCCGCCGCAACTGCCCCGCCACCTCCGCCGGCCAGTCGCTCTCCAGCAGCTGCGTCCACAGCGGCGGCACCCCCGCCAGCGTCGTCGCCCCGACCCGCGCCACCGCCTTCACCACGTCGCGCGGCGTCAGATAGTCGAGCGGCGCGACGCACGCCCCCGCCGACCAGCTCGATAGCAACTGGTTCTGCCCGTAATCGAACCCGAGCGGCAACACCGCGAGCACCCGGTCGTCGGGCGCGATCTCCAAATAGTGCGCGACCCCGATCGCCCCCAGCCACAGGTTCGCATGGCTGAGCATCACCCCCTTCGGCCGGCCGGTCGACCCCGAGGTATAGAGCAAGGCGACCAAAGCATCGGGATCGGCGGCCGACGGCGGCAACGGATCACCCGCCCCGGCATCGGTCACGACGCGGCAACCGTCAGGCACATCATCCGTCTCCAGCGTCGCTGCCCGCGTGTCCTGCGTCAGCAGCAGCGCCGCGCCGCTATCGGCGAGGATATGCGCGACCTGCGCGCGCCGCAGCACCGGATTGACCGGTACATGCACCAGCCCCGCGCGTGCCGCCGCCAAAGGCATCCAGCACGCCACCCGCGTCTTCGGCAGCCACGTCGCGACCCGCGCGCCCGGCGCAAGTCCCAGCCCCGCCAGCCACCCCGCCAGCCGCGCCACCGCGTCTTCGGCGTCGGTAAAAGCGACCACCCCCTCGCGATCGATCAGCGCGGGCGCGTGCGCTTCCCCACGCAACACATGGTCGATCGGGCGCGGCGTAGCATCAGGGGACACCATGTGTTTGGCTTCTAGGCTCAGGCGTTGCGGAATCCACCCCTTGCGCCTAACGCGACGCCGGCTTGCCGCCGGATCAATGCGGCAAAGGTGGAGGTTGCGTGATTCCCGAAGGCACGAGCGAAATCGAGACGACCGTGCGCGCGGTGCTGGTCGACGTGCTGGCGCTCGACCCGGCACGCGTCGCCGCCTTCCACGCCGACACGCCGCTGTTCGGCGCGCTGCCCGAACTCGACTCGATGGCGGTGGCGGGCGTGCTCACCGAGCTGGAGGACCGGCTCGGCATCGTCATCGAGGACGACGAGGTCGACGGCGAGATGCTGGAAACGTTTGGCGCGCTGGTGACCTTCGCGGCCGGCAAGGCGCTGGTCTGAGATTGATCGTCATCCCCGCGAAGGCGGGGAGCCAGAACCTCTGACCTCGCGACCCTTGCGAAGACCCGCGCGTCTGGGTTCCCGCCTTTGCGGGAATGACGTTTGTTCGTCGCCCCGGCCTTGAGCCGGGGCCCCGCTTCTTCCTCTCGCCACCGGACAAAAAAAGCGGGACCTCGGATCAAGTCCGGGGCGACGAGGAGTCGATCACTCCGCCGCTTCCTTGACCGCCTCGAACTCCGCCGCCGCGAGGAACCGCTCGGCATCCAGCGCCGCCATGCATCCGGTCCCGGCCGCAGTGACCGCTTGGCGGTACACCTTGTCCATGACGTCGCCGCACGCGAACACGCCCGGCACGCTGGTGCGCGTCGAGCCTGTCTCGACCGCGATATAGCCGTCCTCGTCAAGCGCGAGATGCCCGCGGAACAGCTCGGTCGCCGGATGGTGCCCGATCGCCACGAACCCGCCCTCGACATCGATTCGCGACGGCGCGCCGGTGACGGTGTCCTCCAGTTCGAGCGCGACCAGCCCGGCAGTCCCGCCGCCGTCGACAAATTCGCGAACTTCCTTGTTCCACAGCACCTTGACGTTGGGATGTGCGAACAGCCGCTCCTGCAGGATCCGCTCGGCGCGCAGCGTGTCGCGGCGATGGATCAGCGTCACGTCGTCGCTGTGGTTGGTCAGGTACAGCGCCTCCTCGACCGCGGTATTGCCGCCGCCGATCACCGCCACCTTCTTGCCGCGGTAGAAGAAGCCGTCGCACGTCGCGCACGCGCTGACGCCCTTGCCCTTCATCGCGTCCTCACTGTCGAGCCCCAGCCACTTGGCCTGCGCGCCGGTCGCGATCACCAGCACCTCGCCTTCGTAGACGTCGCCGCCATCGCCGATCAGCCGAAACGGGCGCGACGTCAGGTCGACCGCGACGATCGTGTCCCACATCAGCCGCGTGCCGACATGCTCGGCTTGGCGCTGCATCTGCTCCATCAGCCACGGCCCCTGGATCACCTCCTTGAAGCCGGGATAATTCTCCACGTCGGTGGTGGTGGTCAGCTGGCCGCCGGGCTGGATGCCCTGCACCACGATCGGCGCCATCCCGGCGCGCGCGCCATAGATCGCGGCGGACAGCCCGGCCGGGCCCGAGCCCAGGATCAACATGCGAGTCGAATGTGTCGTCATGCGCGCGATGTAGGATGGCGCGTCGCGCAAGGGAACCGCGCGCGTTGCACCCCGCGCCAAGTCCTGCTTTGGTCCCGCGATGACCGACTTTAGCGCCTTGCTTCAGCCCGATCGCGGCCAGCCCGCCCGCGACATTCACGTCGTCCACCCCGATCGTTTCGCCGACTGGCTGGCCGCGCAGCCGGTCCGCGTCCGCACCGCGGTCGCCGCCAACAAGGTCACCGGGCGCGCCGGCAATCGCGCGATCCTGCCGGGCGAGGCGGCGGACGACTGGGCGATGCTGCTGGTCTGCGACGAGCCGCTCGACTCGCCGTGGCGGATCGCCTCGCTCGCCGACACGCTGCCCGAGGGCACGTACCGGCTCGCGGACGGCGGCGCGACCGGTGCGGCGGGGCTCGGCTGGCTGCTCGCGCAGCATCGCTTCACCCGCTATCGCAAGGTCGAGCCCGCCGCACCGCGCGTCCTGCTCACCAGCGACGTCGCCGCGATCGACGAAACCGTCCGCCTCGCCGCCGCCACCGCGCGCGTCCGCGATCTGGTCGACACCGGCGCCAGCGATCTCGGCCCGGCCGAGCTGGAGGCGGAGGCCGATGCGCTCGCCGCGCAGCATGGCGCGACCGTCACCGTCACGCGCGGCGACGCGCTCGCCACCGGCTATCCGATGATCCACGCGGTCGGTCAGGCGGCGAGCAAGGACCGTGCGCCGCGCCTCATCGAGCTCGAATGGGGCGACCCCGCCGCCCCGCGTGTCGCGTTGGTCGGCAAGGGCGTGTGTTTCGATTCGGGCGGGCTCGACATCAAGCCGTCATCGGGGATGCGGCTGATGAAGAAGGACATGGGCGGCGCCGCGCACGCGCTCGCGCTCGCTGCGCTGGTGATGCAGGCGCGGCTGAAGGTGCGGCTCCACCTGCTAATTCCGGCGGTGGAGAATGCCATCGCCGGCAACGCCTTCCGCCCCGGCGACGTGCTGACGACGCGCAAGGGGCTGACCGTCGAGAACACCAACACCGACGCCGAAGGCCGGCTGATCCTCGGCGACGCGCTGACCAGGGCGGTCGAGGGCGCGCCCGACCTGCTGATCGACTTCGCGACGCTGACCGGCGCGGCGCGCGTCGCGCTCGGGCCGGACCTGCCCGCGACCTTCGTACAGGACGAAACGCTGGCGACGGAGCTGCTCGCGGCAGGGACGGCGGTCCACGATCCGCTGTGGCGGCTGCCGCTTTGGGACGGCTATGACGACATGCTCAAGTCGGACGTCGCCGACATGGTCAACGCCCCCGACGGCGGCTTCGCGGGTTCGATCACCGCGGCATTGTTCCTCCGCCGCTTCGTGCCCGCGAGCGTGCCGTGGGCGCACTTCGACACCTTCGCGTGGCGCCCGTCGCCGCGTCCCGGCCGACCGAAAGGCGGCGAGGCCTACGGCCTGCGCGCGACATGGGCACTGCTGAAGAAAAGGTTCGCCTGATAGGGTTACGTCATCCCGGACTTGATCCGGTATCCCGCTTCTTTTTGCCCCGCCGCCGAAAAGAAGAAGCGGGACCCCGGATCAAGTCCGGGGCGACGTGGAGAGAGCACATGTCAGCCCCCCGTCGCCCCTGCGCAGGCAGGGGCCCATGTCTGTCTCGCGCCGCGTAAGGTCTGACACACGAACCAACGCCCATGTGTCAAACCGCCCGGGAAACGACACAGCCATAGGCCCCTGCCTCCGCAGGGGCGCTATACAGACGCCACCTTATCTGACCGCAGCACCCTCACCCCGCCGCCTCGATGATCGGCACGAACTTCGCCGCGGTCAGGCTCGCCCCGCCGACCAGCGCGCCATCGACATCCGGCACCGCCATGATCTCGCGCGCATTGTCGCCGGTCACCGACCCGCCGTACAGGATCCGCACGCCGTCCGCCGCTTCGCCGATCAGCTGCCGCATCTTCGCGCGCGCGATCGCATGGATCGCGGCAATCTCGTCCAGCGTCGGCGTGCGCCCGCTCCCGATCGCCCAGCGCGGCTCATAGGCCAGCGTCAGCCAGTCGCCATGCGCCTGCTCGGGCAGCGACTTCTCGATCTGCGCCTGCACCACGCGCTCTGCGCGACCGGCATCGCGCTCCGCTCCCGTCTCGCCGCAGCACAGGATCACCGACAAGCCCTGGCGCCGCGCCGCCGCCGCCTTCGCCCACGCATCCTGGCTGGTTTCGTTCTGATACTCGCGCCGCTCCGAATGCCCGACGATCGTGAACCGCGCCCCCGCCTCGCGCACCATGGCCGCCGAGACGCTCCCGGTATAGGCGCCGCTGTCCGCCTCGTGGACGTCCTCGGCCCCGATCGCGAGCCCCGGCACCCGCTGGGCGGCCGGCGCGATCAGCGTCGACGGAACGGCGATCGCGACATCGACATCGGGGTGCGCCGCCGCCACCGCCGCCACCGCGTCCAGCTCCGTCAGTAGCGCTAGATCGCCGTTCATCTTCCAATTGCCCGCCACCAGCTTGCGCCGCACCGTCATTCTCCTACTCGCTTGTTAAACCTGTTATACGACCGTGCGGCTTGATGCCAGCCGGACCTGTGCCTAAAGCGGCGAGCTTCACTCCTGTCCCGGTCTGCCTCTTCCATGCTCAGCTTCCTCCGCGGCATCATCCATTCGAAGGTCGGCATGATCGTCACCTTCGGCATCCTGATCGTGATCGCGCTGGCGTTCGCGGCCGGCGACGTTACCGGTCTGGCGAGCGGCGGTGGCATCCTCGGCCACCCGCTGGCGGCGGTCGACGGCGAGAAGGTGACCGCGGACGACATCCGCCGCCGCGCGCAGGACGAGATCCGCGCCGCGCGCCAGCAGCAGCCCGATCTCGACATGGCGACCTTCGTGCGCGCCGGCGGCGTGGAGAGCCTCATCACCCGCTCGCTGACCGGGCTGGCGCTGGAGACGTTCGGCGAGGAACAGGGAATGCGCGTCAGCCGCGCCCTCGTTGGCAGCGAGCTGAAGGCGATCCCGGCCTTCGCGGGCGCAACCGGCCAGTTCGACCAGCAGGCGTACCTGCGCCTGATCGCGCAGCGCGGGATGACCGACGCGCAGGTCCAGCGCGAGATCGCGCGCGAGACGATGGCGCAATTCCTGATCGTGCCGACGGTCGGCGCCAGCCAGGTGCCGCAGCAGCTCGCGCTGCGCTACGCCTCGCTGCTGCTCGAGCGTCGCGCCGGTCAGGCGGCGCTGATCCCCGCCAGCGTGTCCGGTCCGGCCCCGACCAATGCCGAGGTGCAGGATTGGTACAAGCGTAACGTCGCGCGCTACACCACGCCCGAGCGCCGCGTGATCCGCTACGCTTTGGTCACCCCGCAGCAGGTCGCCGCGCAGGCAGTGCCCAGCGACGCCGAAATCCAGAAGGCCTATGACGCCGACAAGGCGAGATACGCTCCCAAGCCGCTCCGCGACGTGACAATCGCCACCGTGCTCGACCAGAAGGCCGCACAGGCGCTCGCCGACAAGGTGAAGGCCGGCACCCCGCTCGCCGCCGCCGCACGCGCCGCCGGACTGGAGGCGCGGACGATCACCGCGGTCGAGCAATCCGCGCTCGCCACCCAGACCTCGCCCGCGGTCGCCGCCGCGCTGTTCGGCGCCGCGCAGGGCAATGTCGTCGGCCCGCTGCGTGGGTCGATCGGCTTCGTCGTCGCGCGCGTCGAGAAGGCGACGCAGGATCCCGGCAAGACGCTGGCGCAGGCGCGCCCGGAGATCGTCGCTGCGCTGACCAAGCAGAAGGCGAACGACGCGATCGGCAAGATCCGCGACGCGGTCGAGGATGCGCTGGCCGACAACGCCAACATCGCCGAGGTCGCCCGCGACCAGAAGCTCAATGTGCAGGCGACGCCGGCGGTGCTGTCGAGCGGGATCAACCCCGACCAGCCGCAGGCGCAGCCCGATGCGACGCTCGCCCCGGTGATCGCCGCCGGCTTCGCGGCCGAGGACGGCGACACCCCGACCACGGTCGGCATCGGGCAGGACGGCGGCTTCGCGATCGCCGCGCTCGACCGCATCGTCCCCGCCACCCCGCTCCCGCTCGCACAGGCACGCGCCAAGGTCGTCGCCGATCTCACCGCCGAGCGCGCGCGCCGCGCCGCGCAGGCCGCCGCCAACGCGATCGTCGCCAAGGTCAACGCCGGCACCCCGCTCGCCGCCGCGGTCGCGCAGGCCGGCGTCAAGGCACCGGTCGAGCGCGTCGAGGCGACCCGCGCGCAGATCACCGCCAATCAGGGGCAAGTGAACCCGGTACTCGCAATGATGTTCGGGATGAAGCAGGGAAGCGCGCGCGCGATCCAGGCCCCCGACGGGCGCGGCTGGCTGGTGCTGCGCGTCGAGCAGATCGTGCCGGGCGACGCCAGCAAGCAGCCCGCCGCGATCCAGGCGACCCGCGCCGACCTCGGCCGCTCGATCGGCGGCGAATATGCGCAGCAATTCGCCAATGCCGTCGCCGCCGCGCAGGGCGCCAAGCGCTATCCCGACGCCATCGCCACGCTGAAGAAGGACCTGCTCGGTGGCGACGCCGGACAGTGACGCCCCGGCTGCGGCGGCCGCGGCGCTCGCCGCCGGCCGTCCCGCGTTGGTCTGGCGGCGGCGGATCGCCGACACCGAGACGCCGGTCGCCGCCGCGCTCAAGCTGATCGAGCCCGGCCGCGGCGACTTCCTGCTCGAATCGGTCGAGGGCGGCGCGGTGCGCGGTCGCCACTCGATGATCGGCCTCGCCCCCGATCTCGTGCTGCGCGCGCAAGGCGACCGCGCCGAGATCAACCCGCGCTGGCTGGAGGATCGCGACGCCTTCACGCCGTGCGCCGCACCGACGTTGACGGCGCTGCGCGACCTCGTCGCCTCGATCCGCATGGACCTGCCCCCCGAACTGCCGCGCGCGCTGGCGTGCCTCGTCGGCTATTTCGGCTATGAGACGATCGGACTGGTCGAGAAACTGCCGCAGCCCGAACAGGATGCGCTCGGCCTCCCCGACCTGATGTTCGTGCGCCCGACCGTCATCCTGATGTTCGACCGGCTCGCCGACGAACTGTTCCTCGTCGCACCGGTCTGGCCCGATGTGGCGCAGGCGCCCGACCGCCAGATCGCCGCCGCCGAAGAACGCCTCGATGCGGTCGAGGCACGGCTCGCCGCCGCCGCGCTCCCGCCGCGTGCCCGCGCTGACCTGACCGAGGTCGCGCTCGCCCCGACGCTCGCGCCGGGTCGCTATGCGGAGATGGTCGCTCGCGCGCAGGATTATATCACAGCCGGCGACATCTTTCAGGTCGTGCTCGCGCAGCGCTTCACCGCGCCCTTCTCGCTCCCGGCGTTCGAGCTGTACCGCGCGCTGCGTCGCATCAACCCGTCGCCGTTCCTCTACCATCTCGACCTGCCCGGCTTCGCACTCACCGGGTCGAGCCCCGAGATCCTCGTCCGTGCGCGCGACGGCGAGGTCACGATCCGCCCGATCGCCGGCACCCGCCCGCGCGGGAAGACCGCGCTGGAGGATGCCGCCAACCGCGACAGCCTGCTCGCCGATCCCAAGGAACGCGCCGAGCACCTGATGCTGCTCGACCTCGGCCGCAACGACGTCGGGCGCGTCGCGTCGCCGGGCACGGTGCAGGTGACCGACAGCTACGGCATCGAATTCTACAGCCACGTCATGCACATCGTCTCGAACGTCATCGGCCGGCTCGCGCCGGAACATGACGCGATCGATGCGTTGTTCGCGGGCTTCCCGGCCGGCACCGTCAGCGGCGCGCCCAAGGTCCGCGCCTGCCAGATCATCGCCGAACTCGAGCCCGAGAAGCGCGGCGCCTATGCCGGCGGCGTCGGCTATTTCTCACCCGACGGGTCGATGGATTCATGCATCGTGCTGCGCACCGCAGTGGTCAAGGACGGCACGATCCACGTCCAATCCGGCGCGGGCATCGTCGCCGACAGCGATCCGGCCTATGAACAGCGCGAATGCGAGGCCAAGGCCGGCGCGCTCCTCGCCGCCGCGCGCGAGGCGGTGCGGCAAGCGTCGACGCCCGACTTCGGGCAGTAAGGTCTACCTTCTACGTCATCCCGGGCTCGACCCGGGATCCCGCTTCTCCCTTTATCGGCCACACGCCGCGAGTTCCTCCCCCAGCAGCCGGACAAGCTCGGCCGCCGGCATCGCCCGCGCCAGCGGCGCGCCCTGCCCCGCCCAATGCGCGCCGAATCCATGCTCACCCGTCGCCGCCGCCGCGGCATGGAGCGCCTTACCGGCGTCATAGGCGATCGGATAATCTGGCGGCCGGTGCCCGGAAACATGCTCGCCGAGCGCGGTGAAGCGGTTGGCGAGCGCCCGCGCCGGCCGCCCCGAGATCAGCGAGGTGAGCACGGTGTGATAGGCCGCCTCCCCCGCCAGCGCCGTCCGATACGCGTCACTTGCCGCCGACTCGGGACAGGCGATGAACGCCGTTCCAAGCTGCGCCGCGACCGCGCCCAGATCGAGCGCGGCGGCGATCCCTGCGCCGTCCATGATCCCGCCCGCCGCGATCACTGGAAGCGGCGTCTCGCGCACCAGCAGCCGCGTCAGCGCGACCGTTCCCAGCGCATCGTCTGCGGCGTCGGGATCGAAGATGCCGCGATGCCCGCCCGCCTCGATCCCCTGCGCCACGATCGCATCGACGCCCGCCGCTGCGACCTGCCGTGCCTCGGCGAGGCTGGTGGCGGTCGCCATCGTGTAGATGCGGCGCGCTCGTAGCGCCTCGATCACGCCCGTGCCGGGCAAGCCGAAGTGGAAACTGACCACCGGCGGCGCGACCTCCAGCAACATCGCCAGCATGGCCGGATCATCGGCGAAGCTCGTGTAGATCTCACGCAAGGCGATCGGCGGTGACGCACCGAACGCCGCGAAGAGCGGCGCGAGCCACGCCAGCCACGCCGCCTCGTGCGCCGGGTCGGAGGTCGCCGGTCGGTGAACGAACAGGTTGACGTTGAACGCCCGTGCGGTGCGCTCCCGTACCGCCGCGATCAACGCCCGCGCCATCTCGGCATCCACCGCACCGACCCCGATCGACCCGAGCCCGCCCGCCTCCGACACGCGCGCCGCCAGCAAGGGGGTGGACACTCCCGCCATCGGCGCCTGGACCAGAGGCAGATCGAGCGTTAGCCGATCAACGAACGACATGCGCACTCGTCCGGCGGACCGGAAGCCCGTCCGTCATCCCGAAGACGACGGTTGGAACGATCCCCTCACCGCCCGCCCGGGATCATCGAGTCGTTCTTCTCCGCCGCGCGACGCTCCGCGGCCCAGGCGCGGTTGATCGCCAGCGCGCAGCCGGTCTGCCCGCCCGATCCGACCGGCGAGCACGTATCCGGCAAGCCGCCCGCCACGCGGCTCACCTGATCGGCGGTCGCGACGCGATTGGTCCACGCCTGGTTCTTCGCCGCGGGCTCGGCACTGTCGCGCAGCGGCTTGGGGATGCGGAATTGTTCGTCCGGATTGAGCCGGCTGCACACCACCACCTCGTCGCCCTGCGCGACGGGGCATTTTTCGTCGCCCTCCAGCGTGACGCTGCGCACGCGCTGCGGCGCGCGTCCGGCATCCCCCGCCGATTCGACCTGCGCCATGGCCCCGGTCGGCAGCACCAGCATGGCGGCACTCAGCACGGCGATCATCGGACGGCGCATCGTCTTTCTCCTTGGTCCCGCGAACGCGCAGGGTGGCGCTTTTCTCCGCGCCACGATTTGCCCAGCCATGACGAATCTTTGCGCCGTTGCAATATTCCTGTCGTGCGCGGGATCGCTCGGCGGTTGCGGTCGGCGGCGCATCGGCTATGGCGGGCGCATGATCCTGGTGATCGACAATTACGACAGCTTTACGTGGAACCTGGTCCATTACGTCATGGAACTGGGCGCAGAGGTCCGCGTGGTCCGCAACGACGCGCTCACCGCCGCCGAGGCGTTAGCGAGCGGCGCGCAGGCGATCCTGATCTCGCCCGGCCCGTGCACGCCCAACGAGGCGGGGGTCAGCCTCGAGCTCGTCGCGGCCTGCGCGTCGGCACGCCGGCCATTGTTCGGCGTCTGCCTCGGCCATCAGGCGATCGGCCAGCATTTCGGCGGCAAGGTCGTGCGCGGCGGGCTGATGCACGGCAAGACCTGCCCGGTTGAGCATGACGGCACCGGCGTGTTCGCCGGGCTCCCTTCACCGTTCACCGCGACGCGCTATCATTCGCTAATCGTCACCGACGTGCCCGATTGCCTCGTCGTCAATGCGACGGCCGGCGACGCCTCGGTGATGGGGCTGCGCCACCGCGAGCTGCCGATCCACGGCGTGCAATTCCATCCCGAGAGCATCGCCACCGAGCACGGCCACGAGCTGATCGCCAATTTCCTGCGGCTGGCGGGCGTCGATCATGCGGGACGGATCGCCGCGTGACGACCGTGGCGTTGTTGCCTGATCCGTCGTCACCGCTCGCGCGCGAGTCGGCGGCGCAGGCGTTCGCCGACATCCTCGACGCGAAGACCAGCGAGGAAGCGGTCGCCGACTTCCTGATCCGCCTCGCCGAGCGTGGCGAAACCAGCATCGAGATCGCCGAGGCGGCGCGCGCGCTGCGTCAGCGGCTGATCCCGATCGCCGCCCCGGGGGATGCGATCGACGTCTGCGGCACCGGCGGCGATGGCCAGCACACGCTCAACGTCTCGACCGCGGTCAGCCTCGTCGTCGCCGCGTGCGGCGTACCGGTCGCCAAGCACGGCAACCGCGCCGCCTCGTCAAAGGCCGGCGCCGCCGACACGCTCGAGATGCTCGGGCTCGACATGGAGCGCGCCGGCGCACAGGCCGAGGCAACGCTGCGCGAGCTGGGCATCTGCTTCCTGTTCGCCGCCAACCATCACCCCGCGATGCGCCGCATCACCCCGATCCGCCGCAGGATCGGCCGGCGGACGATCTTCAACCTGATGGGGCCGCTCGCAAATCCTGCGCATGTCACCCGCCAGCTGATCGGCATCGCACGCCCCGATTACGCGCCGATCTATGCCGAGGCGCTGGACCAGCTCGGCAGCGACGCCGCCGCGGTGGTGGCGGGTGAGGAAGGGCTCGACGAAATCTCCGGCGCCGGCCCCACCCGCGTCGTCACGGTCGGCGCGGTGCCGCTCCCCGCGCGGATCGTTCCCGAGGATGCCGGGGTCGCGCGTCATCCGACGATCGCGATCCGCGGCGGTGACCCGGCCTATAACGCCGCCGCGCTCCGCCGCCTGCTGACCGGCGAGCACGGCGCCTATCGCGACGCGGTGCTGCTCAACGCCGCCGCCGCGCTGGTCCTCGCTGGCCGCCAGACCGAGCTGCCCGCCGCCGCCGCGCAGGCCGCCGAGGTGATCGACGCCGGCCAGGCCAACACGCTCCTCGATCGCTGGATCGCCTGGTCATGACCATCCTCGCCGACATTTGCGCGACCAAGCGCAGCGAGGTCGCCGCGCGCAAGGCCACCACCTCGCTCGCCGACCTCACCGCGCGCGCCGCTGCGCAGAGCGCCCCGCGCGGCTTCCGCGCCGCGCTCGACGCGACCGTCGCCGCCGGTCGCCACGCGCTGATCGCTGAGATCAAGAAGGCCAGCCCGTCCAAGGGGCTGATCCGCGCCGATTTCGACCCGCCCGCGCACGCCCGCGCCTATGCCGCAGGCGGTGCGACCTGCCTGTCGGTGCTCACCGATGCGCCCTATTTCCAGGGTCACGAGGATTATCTGATCGCCGCGCGCGCCGCCTGCGATCTCCCCGTGCTCCGCAAGGATTTCACCGTCGATCCGTGGCAGGTGGTCGAGGCGCGCAGCATCGGCGCCGACGCGATCCTGCTGATCGCCGCCGCGATCGACGACGCCTGCATGGCCGAATGCGAGGCCGCCGCGATCGAACAGGGGCTCGACGTGCTCGTCGAGGTCCACGACGCCGCGGAGATGGAACGCGCCGCGCGGCTCACGTCCCGCCTGATCGGCGTCAACAACCGCGACCTGCGCACCTTCGCGGTCGACTTCCGCCTTACCTACGAGCTGATCGCGCACGCGCCCGCCGGCTGTACGTTCGTCGCCGAAAGCGGCCTCACCAGCCGCGCCGACCTCGACGAACTGGCGGCGCACGATGTCCATTGCTTCCTGATCGGCGAAGCGCTGATGCGCCACGCGGACGTCGCCGCCGCGACGCGCGCGATGGTCGGCTAGTGCCCCGCCTCCTCTCAACCGTTCGTGCTGAGCTTGTCGAAGCACGCGCCCACGGCACGCCGCCCGGCAAGTGACGAACCTCACCCACCTCGATGCCGATGGCGCGGCGCACATGGTCGATGTCGGCGACAAGGCCGTCACCCGCCGCGAGGCGGTCGCGACCGGCGCGATCACCATGTCCGATGCGGCGCTGACCGCGATCCGCAACGGCGCTGTGAAGAAAGGCGACGTCCTCGCGGTCGCCCGCGTGGCGGGAATCATGGCCGCAAAGCGCACCAGCGACCTCATCCCGCTGTGCCACCCGCTCCCGATCACGCGCGTATCGCTCGATCTCGAACCGGTCGCAGACGGCATCACCGCCACCGCCACCGTCGCGACCGACGGCAAGACCGGCGTCGAAATGGAGGCGCTGACCGCCGTCTCGACCGCTTTGCTGACCGTCTACGACATGGCGAAGGCGATCGACAAAGCGATGACGATCAAGGACATCCGTCTGCTCGAAAAGCGCGGCGGCCGCTCCGGCGACTGGCGCGCGCCATGACGCCGCTCCCGGTCGCCGAGGCGCAGGCGCGCGTGCTGGCGCTCGGCCGCCCGGTCGACACGATGGAAGTGCCGCTAGATCAGGCCCTCGGCCGGTGGGCCACCGCCCCCGTCATCGCCCGCCGCACCCAGCCCTCGGCAAATCTGTCGGCGATGGACGGCTATGCCCTCCGCTTCGCCGACCTGCCCGGCCCCTGCCGCGTGATCGGCGAAAGCGCTGCAGGTGCGCCCTTTTCCGGCACGGTCGGCGCGAGCGAGGCGGTTCGCATCTTCACCGGCGCTGCGATGCCGCCCGGCGCGGACACCGTGCTCGTCCAGGAAGAAGCCGCGCGCGACGGCGACACGCTCCGGCTCGACGGCGAAGGCCCCCCACACGTCGGCCGCAACGTCCGCCGCCGCGGGCTCGACTTCGCGAAGGGCGACGTGCTCGTCGAGCAAGGTCAGCGGCTTACGCCCGCCCGGCTCGCGGTCGCCGCCACCGGCGGGGTGGCACAGATCGCGGTCGCGCGCCCGGTCCGCGTCGCGCTCGCCGCGACCGGCGACGAGCTGGTCGAGCCCGGCACCCCCGGCGACGCGCTCCCCGAATCCAACCGGCTGCTGCTCCGCGCGCTGCTCGCGGGCACCGGCGTCGAGATCGTCGACCTCGGCATCCTCCCCGACCGGCTCGACCGGCTGACCGAGGCATTCGCTACCGTCGACGCCGACGTCCTCGTCACCACTGGCGGCGCATCGGTCGGCGACCACGATCTGGTCCGCCCCGCGCTGCTCGCCGCGGGCACAACGCTCGATTTCTGGCGGATCGCGCTGCGCCCCGGCAAGCCGATGCTTGCCGGACGGCGCGGTGACATGGCAGTCGTCGGCCTGCCCGGCAATCCGGTCTCGGCGTTCGTCACCGCTTTGCTCTTCGTCCGCCCGCTCGTGGCGCATCTCGCCGGCGCCGCCGACCCGTTCCCCCCCGTTTCCCGCGCCTTGCTCGGCGAAGATCTGCCCGCCAACAACGAGCGCACCGATTACCTCCGCGCCGAACTGCGCGACGGCCGCGCCTTCGCTTCGACAATTCAGGACAGCTCGATGCTCCGCACGCTGGCGCGCTCGACCTGCCTGATCGTCCGCGATCCGCACGCCCCGGCGGCGCGCGCGGGCGACTCGGCGGAAATCCTGATGATCGCTTGACGGACAGCGCTATGTTCCATAAAGGTTCGCAATCCGTTCACTAGGAAGGCGCCCGGACATGCTGACGCGCAAGCAGCACGAGCTGATCTGCTTCATCGAGGACCGCCTCGCCGACACGGGCGTCTCGCCCTCGTTCGAGGAGATGAAGGACGCGCTGGAGCTGAAGAGCAAGTCCGGGGTCCACCGTCTCATCAGCGCGCTCGAGGAACGCGGCTATCTCCGCCGCCTCCCCAATCGCGCGCGTGCGCTCGAGGTCATCAAGGCGCCCGAGCGTGGTCCCGAGGCGAAGCGCCCCGCGCCGCCCTCGATCAAGCGCAATATGCCCGAGCCCGCCAACGACGTGGTCGAGATCCCGCTGCACGGCCGGATCGCGGCCGGTGTGCCGATCGAGGCGTTCGAGGGCTCGACGATGCTCCCGGTGCCCGCCGCGCTGCTCGGCGCGGGCGAGCATTTCGCGCTGGAGGTGGCGGGCGACTCGATGGTCGAGGCCGGCATCTTCGACGGCGACTACGCGCTGATCCGTCGCCAGGAAGTGGCGCGTGACGGCGAAATCGTCGTGGCGCTGATCGAGGACAGCGAGGCGACGCTCAAATATTTCCGCCACGAGGGCGCGATGATCCGCCTCGATCCCGCCAACCGCGCCTACGACCCGCAACGCTACGCCCCGGCGCAGGTCCGCGTACAGGGCAAGCTCGCGGGGCTATTGCGGCGTTACTCATAGGAGTTGAGGCCGTCGCCCCGGACTTGATCCGGTCCCGCTTCTTCTGGACGATCAAACCAAAACGAACCGCGTAGGCACAACCTTCGCAAACATCGGGGCCTTCGCAAGCCCCGCGCTGCCTCCCTCACCCACCACCCCGGCGAACGCCGGGGCCCAGTTGGGCGAATCTTCGCAATGATTTAGCGCCCATCGCCAAGCGAAGCCAACGACCGCCCGGCGCCGCACCCAACCCTTTACGGCCGCGTCGCCTTCGAGCCCGCAACCGGCAACATCGACAACCACCTCGCCAATATCGACGAGTGTTTCGCTCCCTCTCCCACCCTTTGGTGCCCGGCGAGCACCCACGGATGCGCATCCCCCACCTCGTGCACCGTCGCCACCCGCCCGGTCGCAAACGTCACCCGCACCCCGCCGGTATGCGCCAGCGTCGTCCGGTCGAGCGTCAGCCACCGCGCCCGACACCCACGCGGCAGCCGGCGCTCGCTGACCACCACATCCGCCCGGCGGCATAACGATATCAACTCGTTAGCCGGCACCAGATACAGACTCCGCGTCGCCAGTACCCGCCAGACGCGCCCGTTCGCATGCCGCTCTATCCAGCACAGCTCGCGGTTGCATCGTGCGCCCTCCACCTCGCTCAGCAGCCCCGGCTCCCCGTCCAGCCCGCCCGCCTCGGCGAGCAGATCGCGGACGTAATCCCCTGTGCGATCACGCAAAATCGCCACGCCGCCGCTATCGCCGCGCAGCGCCAGATGCCTTCCGTCGCCGGTGACGATCAGGTCCGGCACTGGCGTCATGATCGTCCACGCCGCTCCAATCGCCACCGGCAGCAATCCGGCATAGCGCCATCCCGTCCGCCAGATCGCCAGCCACAGCCCGCCCACCACCATCGCGCCGAACGCCGCCTGTGGCATCACCGGCAACGCCGTCACCGCACCGGGCGCCGCCGCTACCGTCTTGGCAATCCACAGTAAAAGTGCCAGCGCCTGATCCGCGATCCACCACCCCGGCGCCCCCGCGCCGACCAGATCAAGCAGCAGCGCCACCGCCTCGGCCGGCATCACCACGAAGGTCGTCAGCGGGATCGCGACGATGTTGGCGATCGCGCCATAAAGTCCCGCCTGATGAAAGTGATAGACTGCGATCGGCATCAGCGTCAGCTCGACCAGCAACCCGGTCAGCAGCAGCGACGCCGCCGCCCGCAGCACCCCCCGCCACCGCGCCTCTTCATGCTCCCCGAACCACGAACGAACCCGCGGATGTTCATGAAACGCAATGATCGCCGTCACCGCCGCGAACGACAGCTGGAAGCTCGGCCCCACAACCGACTGGGGCCAGCACACCAGCACCACCACCGCCCCCGCCGCGACCAGCCGTAGCGTCAGCGCCTCACGCCCGAGCGCCAGCGCCACCAGCACCATCAGCGCGGCGACACAGCTCCGGATCGTCGGCACCTGCGATCCCGTCAGCCAGGTATAGCCGATCGCCGCGACCGCCCCCGCCGCCGCGGCGACCAGCGGCAGCCGCCCGGTCAACGCCAGCCGCGGCGACAGCGCGAGCAGCCGCAACGTCAGCCACATCACCAACCCCACCGCCGCGGTGATGTGCAACCCGCTGACCGACAACAGATGCGCCAGCCCGGCACGCCGCATCGCCTCGGCATCGGCCTCATCGATCGCGCCGGTGTCGCCGGTCGCGAGCGCCGCCGCGATCCCGCCCGCGCTGCCCGCCAGCCGCGCTTCGATATGCCGGGTGAGGGTGGCGCGGACGTCGGCCGCGCCAGCTGCAGCGGGGGTCACGACCTGAACCGGCGCAAAGCCGCGCCCGGTCGCGCCCAGCCTCGCAAACCACGCCACCCGCGCGAAGTCATATCCGCCGGGCACCGCCGGCGGCGCAGGCGGCATCAACCGTGCGCGCACCCTGATTGCCGCCCCGCGCGCCAGCCCCGTCGGCACCGCGGTCGTCTCCAGATTGACCCGTACCCACGCCGGCGCGGCCCCTTCCCCGTCCCACCCCAGCACCGCTAGCGTCACCCGCGTCAGCCGGCGCGCCGGGAGCGGCTCGACCTGCTCGACGCGCCCGCTCACCCACGCGATCGTCGGCCGCGTCAGCACCGGCGCGGCAACCCGTTCGGCCCGCGCCCACGTCAGCGCCAGCCCGATCGCCACCGCCAGCGACAGCACCGCCACCAGCACCGGTCCTCGCCCGCCCCGCGCCACGGCCAGCGCTCCGGATGCGGTCGCCAGCGCCAGCAGCAGCACCGCCAGCCAGCCATGCGGGTCGGGCAACGCGAACCAGGCCGCCGCCCCCGCACCCAGCGCAACCGGTACCCACAGCACGAGCTGGTCGCGCTCCGCCTCCAGCCGGCGCTCGACCGCCCCCTGTATCAAAGCGATGCCATGCGCGGCGCGTGTTTGAAGCGCCGACGATGCTTTGCTAGAGGCGGGCGCGGCTGAACTGGCCATTCGAATTTCCAGCCTGGGAGCAAGCGCGCTTGAGCGCAACCGACAAAACCGCCAGCGCGGACGGCCGCGCCGTCGTCACCCGCTTCGCCCCGTCGCCGACGGGGTTCCTTCACATCGGCGGCGCGCGCACCGCGCTGTTCAACCTGCTGTATGCGCGCCATCACGGCGGCACCTTCCGGCTGCGGATCGAGGACACCGACCGCGCCCGCTCGACGCAGCCCGCTATCGACGCGATCCTCTCGGGGATGCGCTGGCTCGGGCTCGATTGGGACGGCGAGGAGGTCTATCAGTTCGAACGCGCCGATCGCCACGCCGCGGTCGCGCAGACGATGATCGAGCACGGCCATGCCTATCGCTGCTATCTGACCCAGGAAGAGCTGGACGCGATGCGCGCCGCGGCGCAGGCCGCCAAGCAGCCGCTGCGCATCCGCTCGCCGTGGCGCGACCGCACCGACTATCCCGCCGACAAGCCGTATGTCGTCAGGCTGCGCGCGCCGACCGAGGGTGCGGTGACGATCGAGGACCGCGTGCAGGGCAGCGTCACCGTCCAGAATGCCGAGCTCGACGATCTCGTCCTGCTCCGCTCCGACGGTACCCCGACCTATATGCTCGCGGTGGTGGTCGACGACCACGACATGGGCGTGACGCACGTCATCCGCGGCGACGATCACCTCAACAACGCCTTCCGCCAACTGCCGATCTATCGCGCGATGGACGCCATCGAAGGCGGGTGGCCCGATCCGGTCTATGCGCACATCCCGCTGATCCACGGCAGCGACGGCGCGAAGCTGTCGAAGCGCCACGGCGCGGTCGGGATCGAGGCCTATCGCGACGAACTGGGCATCCTGCCCGAAGCACTCGACAATTACCTGCTCCGGCTCGGCTGGGGGCATGGCGATGCCGAGATCATCTCGCGCGACGAGGCGATCGCATGGTTCGATCTCGCCGGGGTCGGCAAGTCGCCGAGCCGCTTCGACCTGAAGAAGCTGGAGAACCTCAACGGCCATTACATCCGCGCTGCAGACGATGCGCGGCTCGCCGATCTGGTGGCGGAGCGACTCGAGTTCGACCACGACGATACCCGTCGTTCGATCCTGCGCGCGGCGATGCCGTCACTCAAGCCGCGCGCCGCGAACCTCAACGAGTTGACCGAGGCGACTGCCTTCCTCTTCGCCGCGCGTCCGCTCGCGGTGGAAGACGCCGCGCAGCCATTGCTCGGCGGCGAGGCGCCCGCCCTGCTCTCGCGCCTGCACACGGCGCTTGACGCGGTGCACAACTGGGATACGGAGACGACCGAAGCGGTGGTGCGTTCGGTGGCCGAAGACGCGGGCGTCAAGCTCGGTCAGGTCGCGCAACCCCTCCGCGTCGCGCTGACCGGCCGGAAGACCTCGCCGGGCATCTTCGACGTACTCGTCCTTCTAGGACGCGCGGAAAGCCTGGCCCGCATTGCGGACCACATGACCCCGACCGGGGCCTGACAGGAGAAGATCATGACCGAAGCCGCCAAGTTCACGCTGTCGGGCAAAGAGCTCGATTATCCGGTCCTTTCGGGCTCCGTCGGCCCGGACGTCGTCGACATCCGCAAGCTGTACGGCCAGACCGGCGCCTTCACCTACGATCCGGGGTTCACCTCGACCGCCTCGTGCCAGTCGAAGCTGACCTATATCGACGGTGACGAGGGCGTCCTGCTTCACCGCGGCTATCCGATCGGCGAGCTGGCCGAACAGTCGAGCTTCATGGAAGTCTGCTACCTGCTGCTCAACGGCGAGCTACCGGACCAGGGCGAGCTGGATTCGTTCTCGCGCACGATCACCCGCCACACGATGGTCCACGAGCAGCTCGCGCAATTCTTCCGCGGCTTCCGTCGCGACGCGCACCCGATGGCGATCATGTGCGGCGTGGTCGGCGCGCTGTCGGCCTTCTACCACGATTCGACCGACATTCACGATCCGCAGCAACGCATGATCGCGTCGCACCGGCTGATCGCCAAGATGCCGACGATCGCGGCGATGGCGTACAAGTACAGCGTCGGGCAACCGTTCCTGTATCCGGACAATTCGCTGTCCTACACGGGCAATTTCCTGCGCATGACCTTCGGCGTCCCGGCCGAGCCGTATGTGGTGAACCCGGCGGTCGAGAAGGCGATGGACCGGATCTTCATCCTCCACGCCGATCACGAGCAGAACGCCTCGACCTCGACCGTCCGTCTGGCCGGTTCGTCGGGTGCCAACCCGTTCGCGTGCATCGCGGCGGGCATCGCCTGCCTGTGGGGCCCGGCGCATGGCGGCGCGAACGAGGCGGCGCTCAACATGCTGCACGAGATCGGCACGCCCGAGCGCATCCCCGAGTTCATCGCGCGCGCCAAGGACAAGAACGATCCGTTCCGCCTGATGGGCTTCGGCCACCGCGTCTACAAGAACTACGATCCGCGCGCGACCGTCATGCAGAAGACGGTGCGCGAAGTGTTCGAGGCGCTTAACGTGCAGGACCCGCTGTTCGAGACCGCGCTGCGGCTGGAAGAGATCGCGCTCAACGATCCGTATTTCGTCGAGAAGAAGCTGTTTCCGAACGTCGATTTCTATTCGGGCGTGATCCTCTCGGCGATCGGCTTCCCGACCAGCATGTTCACCGTGCTGTTCGCGCTCGCCCGCACCGTCGGCTGGGTGGCGCAGTGGAACGAGATGATCACCGATCCCGACCAAAAGATCGGCCGTCCGCGCCAGCTCTACACCGGCCCGACGCAGCGCAGCTACGTCCCCGTCAGCCAGCGCTAGGCCCGCATGTTCCGGCTCCGCCCGCTCCTCACCGTCCTCGGCGTGCTCTGCGCGCTCATGGGGGCTCTGTGGATCGCGCAGGGGCTAGGCTATGTGAACTGGCCGCGCTCCAGCTTCATGCTGGGGCGCGGCATATGGGCCGATTACGGCAGCGGCCTAGCGATCTTCGGCTTGCTGCTGATCCTGCTCGCCCGGCGCCTGCGCTGACGCGGCAGGCAGCGCGAGCGTGAAGCACGCGCCTTGGCCGATCTCGCTCTCCACGGTCAGCGATCCGCCCATCGCCTGCGCCAGCCGCCGCGCGATATAGAGGCCCAGGCCGCTGCCGCCCGGCACGCTGTCGTCGCCGCGCACGAACTTCTCGAAAATCCGTGCCTGCTCGTGCACCGCGATCCCGCGCCCCTGATCGCTGATGTTCAGCCGTATCTCCGCGTCGCGAAGCCGCGCGCGCACGCGCACCACCCCGCCCGCAGGCGAATAATCGACCGCGTTGCCCAGCAGGTTGACCACGATCTGCAACACACGCCGGTAATCGCCGCAGGCCGCGATCGTATCGCCGGCGAACGGCGCAATGGTCACCCCGCGTGCCGCCGCGCGCGCGGCCACCAGAACCGTTCCCTCGCGCACGACGGCGACGAGGTCGACCGCATCGCGCGCCACCGCCAGATCGCCGCGTTCGATCGCCTCCATATCGACCAGATCGTCGACCAGCCCCATCAGGTGGCGCCCGGCGCTGGCGATATCCAGCGCATAGTCGCGATAATGTGGATCGAGGCCGCCATCGGCTGCACCGCTGATACTCTCCGCCTGCGCAATGATCGTGCCGAGCGGCTCGCGCAGGGTGCGACGCAGGCGCGCATTGAACGCCGTGGTCAGCCCGTCGCGGATGCCGGCCGCGACCCCGGTGTAGACCCCGCCCACGAACCCGGCGAAGCCGCCCGCGGCGTCGAGTGCCACTCTTGCCGCCAGTGTCACCCGCGCCCCACTCGCGCGCACCATCGCCGACTGCCCCGCGAAGTCGCGCACGTTCGACATCGCCTCCAGCAACGGCATCGCCCCATCGACTCCAGCCTCAAGCACGAATAGCATCGCGATTGGCTGACCCAGCACCGCCACCGGATCGATGCCATGGCGGGCTGCCGCCACCACATCGAGCCGCGTGAGCCGCAGCCCGGCATCGACCTCCCACGACCATGATGCATCGGCGGGCGGCTCGTTCGCGATCGTCGCTGCCGGAGCCAGCGTCGCGCCCGGACGCTCGCGCAACAGGGTGCCTGCCAGTGCGACGGCCCCGCCTTCGTCAGGCACGACGCGAACGTACCAGTCGCCGTCCGTTTCGTCATCGCCGATCGTGATCGTACGCGCGACCGGCACGCGCAGCCCGCGTGCGATCCGCACCAGCGCCGACACTGCCGCCAGCGCCAGTCCACTGTCACGCGGCCCGCTGGCGCGGCCGTTGAGCTCGGCGAACCGTGTATCGGCGCTCAGGACGCGCTCGTCGCTATCGAGCAAGGCATTGAATGCCCCGCGCGTCATGTCCTCGTCCGTTCAACCGACGCGCGCGACGTCAGCGCGTGCACTGCCGCGCGGAAGTCACCGGGCAGCCGCAGGGTCGCGATCGCCTCTGCAGCCACGCCAGGGTCGAGCGCGCCGAGCGGATCGAGCACCTCGATCAACATCGTCAGATCGCGTTCGCGGTCCGCCTCGGACAACAGGAAGCCCGCGCGGGCGATCGTATCGCGATCGAGCCCGGCCGCGCGCAGTGCCAGCCACAGCCGGTCACTCGCCGAATCGAGCACCAGCGACAAGGCCGCTTCGGCATCGACCCCGATCCCGTCGGCCAGCAACGCGGCGAACAATGCGGTGCGCGCGCTCTCCAGCGCGCGCACCATCAGTGCTCCCCGATCGGTTCGCGATGGGGCCAGCGCGCGCACCAGCCGCGCTGCGGCTTCGCCGATCTGACCTTCGTTGGCGCGCGCGATCCGGTGCTGCGCCGCTTCGCACAAGGCGGCGTCCGCCGCTGTTCCACCCGCGGCGCCAAGCCGTTCGCGCAGCGCCGCGGCGACCCACCAGACGATTCGCGCCTGGATCGCCGCCGGCAGCACCGCATGGCGTCCCTCCGAAACCGCCCGGCGCATCCCGTCCGCCAACAGATACTCGCCCGCCGCCGCGCGCTGCGCCGCATCGCCGTTCTGGATCAGCGCAGTGACGATCGTCATCCCCGCATCCGGCGCGCGCTGTGCGGCCAGCGACTCGTCGAGAAGGTCGATGCGTGCCTGCGCGATCAGCGCGGCGATCAAGTCGGCGTCGCGCATCAATCCGGCGTCCAGCAGGCGCGGCCACGCCAACGAACGGTTCGAGCCCAGGATCGCCGCCGCCTCCCGCCGGCCCACTGCCATCAGCGCGCGCGCGGCGTCGCCCGACACATGCTGCTCGACCGCGCAGATCGTCGCCTCGGCCAGTCGCAAGGTGGCCGCGCGGGTTCGATCGTCCAGTCTCCCGGGCTGCGACAGGAAAATGTCCTCGACTGCCACGGCAAGCCGTCGTTCGGCAGCACGCTCGGCGTCGGCGGCATAGGATGCCAACCGCGCCGGGTCGCCCAAAACACTGGCATTGGGGGAGGAAGCCGACATGCTCCCCTCTTATGGCGTGTAAGTTAACGGGCGGCTAAGCCTGCCGTAGCCGCTCCACCGCCGCGATCAGCGTCGCGATCGCATATCCCGCCACGATCCCGATGCCTACCGCCGGGTGGCCGAGCAGCGCGAACAGCGTCAGAAGCGCGAGATAGGCAGGGGCGACGCCCCACCACGGCCGGCGGCTCCCGGCGCTCGCCGCACGCTCACCGACACCCCCTGCCACCAGCGCGAGCAAGGCGAGCAGGCGCGCACTCGTCGACGCAGCGACGCCATCGACGACATGCGCCAGCAACAGCACGGCCAGCGCGGGCGCTATCAGGATCGCGGCACGGTTGGCGCGGAGCAACCCCGGCTCGTCGCGGAAGAGCGCCAGCGCCCCCGCCAGTTCCGCAGCCAGGACGCTCGCCAGCACCAATGCCAGCCCGATCCCCGTGAAGCCTGCACCGACCGTCACCAGCCCCGCCGCCATCGCCGCTCCGGCCGCCGCGCTGCACGCCTCGGTCCCGATGCCCTGCCGCGCGATCCACGGGATCGCCATCCGCGCCAGCGGGCGCAGCACCAGCCGCTCGAACCAGCTCGGCCGCACGGCCATTGACGCCGACAGCACGGCGCGGCCGCGCTCCTCCAGTGCCACGGCGCGGCGTTCGATGCCGTGTCCCATCGCCATATTGTCCAGCCGCAGCGTCACGTGTCGCGCGCCTGCCTGTTCGGCGGCGTGGAGCAAGGTCGATTGCAGGTCGTAATCCTCGGGGAGCCGCGCAGCGTCGGCGACACGCCCGGCGTCGATCCGCGCCACCCCCGCCCAGGCCGCACCACCGCCGACCCGCTCGAACGTCGTCCCGGCCTGCGTGCCCGGCACCACCAGCAGCGCGTCGCCCGCCTCCCCCGCCATGCGGCTGATGACATCCTCGGTCGTGACCAGCCCGTCCGCGATCATCACCACACGCGCCAGCGGATGCAATTTGGCGAGCGCGTCTGCGGCGCTGCGCACGGCATCCACCGCCACGCCCCGCCGTCCGATCCGCGCCATCGCACCGATCAGTTCGGGGGTCAGCCGCGACACCACGACGACGATCTGCGCCACGTCGCACGCCACCAGCAGTCGCGCCTGATATTCGATCAGCGTTGCCGCCGCGAACGGAAGCGTCGCCGCGAGCATCCCGGAGCGATCCTCCGCCTCGTGGGTCGCGAATAACAGGCCAGCAAGCATGGTCATGGCTGTTAGGATGGCCGCGGACGACTGGCAACAATCCCTGACACGACCGGCGCTTGCGCCGAACCGAGCCGCGCCGCGCCTCTGAAACGGGTTTCCGGACGCGGCAAACGTGTTACACCGTTGGAATGAACGGGGGGCCGTCTTCCATTTTCGACATTCGACCAGCAGGCGCCGAGACGCCGGCAGAACAACTCGTCCCGACGCCTTATGCGGAGCCGCAACGTTACGTGACCGATCCCGTCTTCTCCGATGACGAGGACGCCGTGGCGCCGCTGCGTCGTCGTGCCGTGCTGGGCTGGATCGCGATCATACTGGCTGCCGCCTGGGTCGCCGCGTTGCTGTGGATCGCACGCGATGCGTTGGCGACGATGCCGCCGCTGGCGCTGGCGCAATTCGGTGCCGCTGCCGCGACCGTACCGGCGCTGGCCGGGATCATCTGGTTGCTGACGCTCCGCACCAGCGATGCCGAGGCGCGCCGCTTCGGTGCCACCGCGCGCGCGATGCGCAGCGAATCGCTCGCGCTGGAAGGTGCCGTCGCGGCGCTGGGCGAGGAGATCGACGAGCGGCGCACGGCGTTGGCCGAACAGGTGCGACTGCTGACCGCGCTCGGCGATGCGGCGACCGCGCGCCTCACGACGATCGGCGAGGGTCTGTCGAACGAGATCGCGCGGGCCGATGCGCATGCGCGCGCACTGGCGAGCGCTACCGGTCATGCCGCGGATCAGCTGGAGGCGCTGCTCGGTGCCCTGCCGCGTGCGACCGACGAAACCCGCACGCTGGCCGCGACGATCGATCAGGCCGGGCTGGTCGCCTACGAACATAGCGCCGCGCTCGATGCGCAAGTGGCGGCACTCGCCGCGCGCGGACGCGAGGCGGAGAGCGTCGCGGGCGGTGCCGCCGAGAAACTCGCCGCCTATATGCAGCGGATGGAGGCGACCAGCGCCACCGCCGGATTGCGACTGGAAGGCGTCACCTCGGACGCCGCGGTCGCGGTCGATGCGCTGCTCGAACGCACCGCCATCGCCATCGACGAATCGCGCAAGGGCATCGTCGCGCAGGGTGAAGCGATGCTGGCGATGGTCACCGCCAGCCAGCAGGCGCTCGATCACGCCGCACGCGGCAATGCCGAGGCGCTCAGTGAGCGGATCGAACTGGTCGAGGTCGTGATCGAGCGGATCGCGGCACGTCTGGATGCGCAGCGCGGCGCGGGCGAGATGCTGTTCAGCACGCTCGACGATGCGATCGACCAGGCCGGCGCGCGCTTCGACGCGCTTCATGCCGATGGCACCGAGCGCAGCCGGCAACTCGCCGCGACGATCAGCGCGTTGCAGGCGACCACCGAGGCGCTGATTGCCGCGATGGACAGCGGCAACGGCACCGCGGAGCGCACCATCGCCACCACCGAGCATCTGCTCGTCGCACTAGACGCTGCGGCGCGCGAGATGGACGAGACGATGCCCGACGCGATCGCGCGGCTCGAATCGCGGGTCGGCTCGACCAAGCAGGTGATCGTCGCCGCCAAGCCGGAATTGCTGGCGCTCGTCACCGCCGCGGAAAGCACGCATGACGCGATCGAAGCGGTGGCGCAGGTCGTCGCCGAGCAGCGTCAGACCGTAGAGACGCTGACGACGCGGCTCAGCGAGGGGCTGGAGCGCGGCCGTGCGCAGGCCGGGCTGATCGGCGATGCGGTCGAGGATGCCACCCGCCGCGCCGACGATCTCGCCGAAGAGGCTGCGCCGCGTTTGCTGGAGGCGTTGCTCCGGGTTCGCGAAACCGCTGCTGCCGCCGCGGAACATGCGCGCGAGGCCCTGGCGCGCGTCATCCCCGAAGCGGCCAGCGCGCTGGAAAGCGCCGGTGTCGCCGCGCTGGAGCGCGCGGTCGACAGCGGGGTGCAGAAACAGGTCGAACAGGTCGCGCGCATTTCCGAAACCGCTGTGGCCGCCGCGAGCCGCGCCGGCGACCGCCTGCAGACGCAACTGGAGGGCATCGAGAAGACCATTGCGGTCATCGACCGGCGGCTCGAGGAAGCGCGTGAGGCCAGCGAGGCAAATGAGCGCGACACCTTCGCCCGGCGCGCGTCGCTGCTGATCGAGTCGCTCAATTCGGCGTCGATCGATCTTACCCGCACCTTCGCACCGGAAATCTCCGACAGCGCGTGGGCGGCCTATCTGAAGGGTGATCGCGGCGTCTTTACCCGCCGCGCGGTGCGCCTGCTGGACGGCTCCGAACAGCGCGATGTCGCGCGCCTCTACGACGAGGACGGTGGCTTCCGCGAGCAGGTGAACCGCTACATTCACGATTTCGAGGCGATGTTGCGCACGATCCTCGCCCAGCCCGACGCGTCGCCGCTGGGCGTGACCTTGCTGTCGTCGGACATGGGCAAGCTGTACGTCGCATTGGCGCAGGCGATCGAGCGACTGCGCTAGCACGCGCCATTCCCGGCGTGGCCAGCGCCTACAGGTTCTCGGCGGCGAGCAGATAGTCGCGCATGCGCACCGCGCCGGGATCGGTCATGCGCAGACGCACCCGGCGCCGGTCGGTGGGATCGGGATCACGCGCGACCAAACCCCGCTCGACCAGCATCGCGATCTGACGCAGCGCGGTGGTAAGCGGGGCGCCGGAAGCGATCGCAGCGCTGGTCGTATAGGTGTCGCGCCCAGCCAGCTCCTGCGCGAACAGGTCGAGCAGCAGGTCGAACGCTGGCTCGCCGAACATCTCGTCCTCGAAAAATCGCGTGCGCAGGCGTCGCTTGGCGAGGATGCGCTGGGCGGCGACGCGCAATAGCCGCTTCTCGTCCTCCATCGGCGGCCCGTCGATCAATTCCACCGTCGCCATCATCCGGCGCATCGGACCGGCGTGGAAAAGACTGATATGATTGGTGACCCAGATGTGGCGTCCGTCTGCGCCGATATAGCGCTTGGTGATCGAGAACGGCGTACCGTCGGCGATCAACGTATCGGCCAGTTCGCGATTGACGTCGCGATCGTCGGGATGGGTAAACTCAAGAACGTCACGCCCGATCAGCGCGTCTCGCTTGTAGCCGAGCGCCGCGCCATAGCCTTCGTCCGCATCGACTATACGCAGTTGCTCGTCGGTCAGACAGCTTAAAAGCTTCCGCGCCCCCGCCCGGTCGACGGCCCGATCCATGTCCCCGATATCCCCGTTCCCTGTGATCGCTCCCGACCGTCCAGCCGGGAGCGTCTGACAGGAACATCACAAGAAACTCAATGCGACGCAACATCATTATGGTCGCATATGGGAGCGTTATCGCTCGATCAGAGCCGCTCATCACCCGGATAGGCGAACAGCAGGTCGGCGTCTTCCGATGCGTGGAGTTGCTCACGCCCGGTCACCATCACGCACTCGCCAGCTTTCCACGGAACGCCAGCGACGACGCCCTCGCCGCGGATCGGGACCAGCCAGCCGGTCTTGCCTTCCGGCAGCGCGATGTCGCGCTTGCCACCCGTCCAGCGCTCGAGCACAAATTTCGGCCCTTCGACCAGGATCTTGCGGCCTGGCGCCACCTCACCCGGCTGCGGCGGAGCCACATAAGGGTTGAGATCGGCAACCGCCACACCGTCATCCAGATGAAGCTCGCGGGGCCGGCCATAGTCGAACAGGCGGTACGTGGTGTCCGAATTCTGCTGGACCTCGATCACCGTCAGGCCGGCACCGATCGCGTGAATCAACCCGGAATGCGAGTAATAGAAGTCGCCGGCCTTCACCGGCTTCCAGTCGAGCTTGTGCTCCAGACTTCCGTCCTCGGCGGACGCGCGGAGTTCGTCCTTGGTCATCGGGGCGAGCGGGCCGATGGCGATCGTCGAGTCGGGTTCGGCAGCGAGGATCGTCCAACATTCGTCCTTGCCGCGTGGCAGCCCCCGCTTCTGTGCCTCCTCGTCGGACGGATGGTCCTGCACCGACAGCTTCTCGCTCGTGAACAGATATTTGATGAGCAGCTCGGGCTCTTCCGGATGCGGCGACTGGAACCAGATTTCGCCGATCGGCTCAGCGTCGGGTGCCGGATCGGGAAAGCCCGGGTAGAGATGGTGCCGCCCCCACGGCTTTTCGACGCGCTTGGTGGCGAGCAGGGTCGCGGGCATAAGCGTAATCCTTCGTTCGGGTCGCTGACAGGCGCATCAACGCCTTCCCGCTAGCCACTGTTGCGCGTGCGCGAAAGCCGTTGTTCGCGGGGGTTCCTCTAAGCTAAGAGCAGAGGCGATGCGTACCCTCACCCTTCGCCCGCTCCCCAACCGTTCGCTCGCGATCGGCGTTGTCGCTGCCCTGGCCGTGTCGCTTGCCGGTTGCTCGGGCGGCGCGCGCAACCGCGCGGACCTGCCCTATGTCGCGCGCGACGTCGGCACGCTCTACTCCGCTGCCAAGCAGCGCCTCGATCAAGGCCGCTACAAGGAAGCCGCCGCGCTGTTCGACGAGGTCGAGCGCCAGCACCCTTATTCGGTATGGGCGCGTCGCGCACAGTTGATGGGCGCGTTCAGCTATTATCTCAGCGGCGATTACACGCAGGCGATTCAGGGCGCGCAGCGCTTCCTGTCCGTCCACCCCGGCAATCGCGATGCGCCCTATGCTTATTACCTCATCGCGATGAGCTATTATGAGCAGATCAGCGACGTCACCCGCGACCAGAAGATCACGCAACAGTCGCTCGATTCGCTCGGCGAGCTGATGCGCCGCTATCCGACCTCGCGCTACGCCGCCGATGCGCGGTTGAAGCAGGATCTGGTCCGCGATCACCTCGCGGGCAAGGAGATGGAGATCGGGCGCTTCTACGAGCGTCGTCGTCAATGGCTCGCCGCGACGCTGCGCTTCCGCCGCGTCGTCGATCAGTATCAGACCACGACGCACACGCCGGAAGCGCTGATGCGACTGACCGAAGGCTATCTTGCGCTCGGCGTCCGCAACGAGGCGGAAAAGGCGGCGGCAGTACTGGGCGCCAATTATCCCGGCACCGATTGGTATGGCCGCGCCTACAAGATGATGAAGGAAAACCCGCCGGCGACGATCGCGCCGCTGGCGCCGGGACAGCCGGTCGTCGCGACCCCGGTGCGCACCGCGGTTCCGGGGGAGGCGACGGGCGCTGCGCCCAAGGCCGATGCGCCGCTTCCCTCGACGCCGGCGACGACCGGCGGCGACGCACAGTCGGGCGTTCCGGCCCCGGGCGTCGGCTCGCCATCGCCCGCGACCAATCCGACCGGCGGTTGATCGCGGCCCACCGGAACAAAAAGGGTAACCACCCGCGCGTTTTGCGGGTAAGGAGCGGCTGCCCATGCTGACCGCGCTTGCCATTCGTGACGTCGTGCTGATCGAGGCACTGGAGCTGGAGTTCGGCCCCGGCCTCGGCGTGCTGACCGGTGAGACCGGCGCGGGCAAGTCGATCCTGCTCGACGCACTGGGTCTCGCGCTCGGCCGCCGCGGCGAGAGCACGCTGGTGCGCGCCGGCGCGACGCAGGCGGTGGTAACCGCCACCTTCGACACGCCGCTCGCGGTCGCCGCGCTGCTCGCCGACAACGGGCTGGAGATCGATCCCGGCGAACCGCTCATCATCCGCCGGCTGGTCAAGGCCGACGGGGGCAGCCGCGCGTTCGTCAACGACCAGCCCGCCTCTGCCGCACTGCTGCGCGAGATCGGGCCGATGCTGGTCGAGATCCACGGTCAGCATGACGATCGCGGGCTGCTGGCCGCGGCCGGGCACCGCGCGTTGCTCGACAGCTACGCCGGCCAGGGCGTGCGCGACGTCGCCAGCGCCTATGCAACCTGGCGCGAGGCGCGGGTCGCGCTTGCCGAGGCGCGTGAGGGGATCGCGGCGGCGCAGGCCGATCGCGACTGGCTGGAACATGCCGTCGCGGAACTGGAGTCGCTCGCCGCCGAGCCCGGCGAGGAGGACGCACTTGCCGAGCGCCGCCGCGCGATGCAGCGCGCCGAAAAGAGCGCGGGCGAGTTGGATGCGGTCACCGAACATCTGGAGGGCAGCGCCGGGGCGCTGAGCCATTTGCGGCAGGCCGCGCGGGTGCTGGAACGGATTGCCGAGGACCATCCCGCGCTCGGCGAAGCGTTGGCGGCGATCGATCGCGCGCTGATCGAGGCTGGCGTTGCCGAGGAAAAGCTGCGCGACGCCGCGCTCGCGATGCTCTACGATCCGCGGCAGCTCGAAGAGGACGAGGCGCGGCTATTCGAGTTGCGCGCGATGGCGCGAAAGCATCGCGTCCAGCCCGATGCGCTGGCCGCGCTCGCCACCGATCTGCGCGACCGGCTGGTACGGCTCGATGCCGGCGAGCAGGGCTTGGCCGATCTGGAGCAAGCCGTCGCCAGATCGCGCGCCGCTTATGATCGCGCCGCCGAGCAACTGACCGCGATCCGCACCGACGCCGCCGCGCGTCTCGACGCGGCGGTCGCGGGCGAGTTGGCACCGCTCAAGCTGGACGCGGCCCGCTTCCGGACGGTCGTCGTGCCGTTGCCCGAAAGCGAGTGGTCGGCATCAGGACGCGACCGTGTCGAGTTCGAGATCGCCACCAACCCGGGCGCCCCGTTCGGTCCGCTGGCCAAGATCGCGTCGGGCGGCGAATTGTCGCGCTTCATCCTCGCGCTCAAGGTCGCACTCGCCGAACAGGGCGGGGCGGCGACGATGATCTTCGACGAGATCGACCGCGGCGTCGGCGGCGCGGTGGCAAGCGCGATCGGCGAGCGGCTCGGACGACTGGCGCAGGCGACCCAGCTGCTGGTCGTGACGCACAGCCCGCAGGTCGCCGCGCGCGGCGCGACGCACCTGCTGATCGCCAAGGCCAGCGACGGCACGGTAACCCGCACCGGCGTGCGCCCGCTCGATGCGGAAGGCCGCCGCGAGGAAATCGCGCGAATGCTGTCGGGCGCGACCGTCACCGCAGAGGCGCGCGCACAGGCGGAGCGATTGCTGGAGACGGCTTGAGAGAGTTCGCCGGACAGCAGGCTGGTACTTATGAAGATGAGGTCATGGATCGGCGCCGCTTCACTCGCTGCGCGCTTTGACATCATCGAATGCGGTGAGCTGCCACGTCAGCGCTGTGGCAATCATTAACAGCACCGCCCCAAACAAAAAGGGAGCACCCGGCAAATAGACACCGTGCGGATCGACACAACGTTCGAACAACGACGTCATCAGCGCCGGGCCGAGTATTGCGGTGATGGCGTTGGAGCTGGCCATAATACCTTGCAACTCCCCCTGTTCGTCAAGCCGGGTTTTAGCCGTCATCAACGTCTGGAGCGCTGGGTAAGTCATTCCCGCAAGCGAACCAATCAGAATCGCCAACACGACAGTTTCCGTGTTCCGTGCCAGACCAAGAATGATGTAAGACGGAATGGCAAATACGGTTCCGATCCGCGCAGTCGTACCTGCGCCAAAGCGGCTCACGGCTCGCCGCGTTAGCAGCGCGCGAACGATCACCATCAATATACCGTACAGCGCCGTCGTTAATCCGGTTGTGAGGGGTGTCCAGCCGAAACTCGCCGCACCGTAATAGGGCCACACCGCGATTTGCGCCTGTAACGCGAATTGGATGAGGAAGAGCACGATGATCGCGTGTCGAATAAAGCGGGACGTGCGCATCGCGATCAATGATCCGATCGGGTTCGCACGGCTTAGGCTGAACGGACGTCGAGCCGTCTCGGGAAGGGTTTCGGCAAAGCTGTAAAAGCCGATGACGACGCCAACCGCGGCGAACAGTGCCGCTAGAACGAAGGGTAGCCGTAAACCATACTCCCCGGCGAGGCCACCGATCGCAGGCCCAAAAACAAGCCCCGCCGCACCCGCGCCGCCCACTGCCCCGAACGCCGCGCTCCGTTCTGAAGGCGGCACCACATCCGCAATGCATGAATTGGCTGCGGCCCACGTTGCGCCGGTAACGCCAGAAATCATCCGTCCAATAACAAGCAAGGTCAGCGACGATGTCGCCGCCATCACACCGTAGTCGATCGCGAACGAGGCAAGCGTCACGAGTAGAATTGGCCGTCGTCCGAACCGATCACTGAGGCTGCCGATGATCGGAGAGAACAGAAATTGCATGGCCGCAAAAGCGACGAACATATAGCCGCCGATCTGCGCGGCACGCCCGATATCTACTTGGGCCAGATCGCGAATGAGTTGCGGCATACCCGGCGTGACAAGACCGACGCCAGCCATATCGACGAAAACGATAAAAGCGACGTACCGCAAGGTCGCGCGCTCGCGCGTCTTCATCTCAGCTCCGCTTACATCGATTTCGCCCCTTGCATCACCTTGATCAACGGCGAGAGCGTCGCAAGCACACCGCGACCCGGATCAGACAGTCTGATCCGCTAAGTCTTGATTTTACTCAAAATCAGAAAGGCCGGGTGCGATCGGCCAATTTCACGATCAACGATTGAGTGACACAACCGTTGCCGGAGAAATCGGCAACCGCCCCCCCTGCGACGTTCGCCTCAGTCGCGCCGCCGCGTCTCCGCCGACGCCGCGTCGACATCATCCTCACGGCCGCTGCGATCGCTGCGTGCCGTCATGCCAGTCGCGGAGGCGTCATCCATCATCTGTGCATCGGGTGCGGCGTCTTCGGGTGGCGGCAGGATCGCCGTGTCGTTGCTCGGGGTCGGGCTCGGCTCCACGAACGGTGTCGGTTCCTCGGTCGGGGTCGGCTCGGGAGTCGGTTCGAGCTCCTGCACCGTCATGTTCATCTCGGGCGGCTCCGGCTCGGATTTCGAACAGCCGGCCACGCCCAGACCCAGGAGCGCGACCAACGCCAACCGATGCCGCCATACCGTCATTCGTACTTCCTTCACTTCGCCGCCAGCGCCTGCGCGGCGGACCGTCGTTCGACCGTAGCAGCCAGCTTGCCGTCCCAGCCATAGGGATCTTCGCGGAAGCCGACCTGTCCGTCGGCACCCGCAAATGCCGACCAGTACAGCAGATACACGCTGACTGGCTCGGCCATTTTCGCGCGCACGGTCTTCCCTGCGGCCACCGCCGCATCGATCGCGTCAGGCTGCCACTCCGGCGTCGTCGCCATCAGCAATTTGGCGAGATCCTCGGGCTTCTCGAGCCGCACGCAGCCGTGGCTGGCGAGCCGGTCGAACTTCGAGAAGCCGGAACGCGCGGGCGTGTCGTGCAGGTAGACCGCGAAATCGTTCGGAAAATCGAACTTGAACCGCCCCAGCGCGCTCTGCTCGGACGCCTGTTGCAGTCGCTTGCCGCCGTCACCGGTGTCGATCACGCGAAAGCCGTTGCGCTTCAGATAGCCGGGATTGGCGCGCTCCTTGGGCCACAACTCCTTGGTCGCGATCGAGCTGGGCACATTCCACGGCGGATTGATGACGATGCTGCTGATCTGCGAGACAAGCATCGGCGTTTCGTTGCCCGGCCGTCCGGTCACCGCGCGCATCGACATGATCGGCCGATCGCCATCGAACGCGGTCAGCACCGCCGCCGCGATATTGACCTGCACGCGTCGGCGATCGAGCGTCGGCGGCAGCCAGCGCCAGCGTTCCAGATTGGCCATGATCGACTGGATGCGCTGCTCAACCGGCACGTTGAGCGCGGCGAGCGTCTGCGCGCCGACCTGGCCGGCCGGGTTGAGGCCATAGCGGCGTTGCGCGCGGCGCACCGCCTCCAGCAACGCCGCGTCGAAGCGGTCACCGGTGCCGGTCAGCTCCGGGTCCTCGATCGCCAGCCGCTCCCGCAGTCGGCCGACCGCCGGGCCGCTGCTGCCGTAGCTCGGCGCGACGGTCAGCATCGGCCAACCGCCCGCCGCCGCGATCTTGCGATAGCGCGCCAGCCCCTCCGCCAACGTGTCATACCCCTGATAGGGCGGCGGGAGCGAGCGCATCCAGCTCGTCAGCCGATCGCGCGCGACCGCGTCGGCAAAGCCGGGCAACGGGTCGTAGGCAGTCGGACGGATGCCCCAATCCTTCTGGAAATCGGAAGGCATCAGTCGCCCGCCATGCACCGCCCGCGCATGATCGAGCGCGACCCGCACCAGCGAGGCGCTGTCGAGCCGGTCGAGATCGGTCCGCGGTGTACGGCTAAGCCCCTGCGCCACTTCGTCCTTCGCGATCAACCGCGCCAGTTCCTGCCGCTGTGCATCGTTGAGCGTCGGGAGCGGCAACTGCGGCTGGACCAGCGGGATCGGTGTCGGCGCGGCGGTTTCGGGCGTTACCGGAACCTGCGCGACGGACGGGATCGCGGCAACGAGCGCGGCGAGCGAAAGGCTGTGTTTGGCAAACGAGATCATGACTGCGGGCTTATCACCTTTGATTCGCGCGGTTGAGAGGTCGAATCGCACAATCGCGCCTGCGGCGCGCGCAGCATCGGGCCTCTTGTGCCTCTCAACGAGCAAGTCCTTGAAAGGACGCGCTTCGCCGAACGCGAATTAACCAATCCTTATCCGGCATCCCGTACGAGCACGGTCACAATTTACGTCGAAGTTCGAGGGGGATGCCGCATGCGTAAGGCGCGTTTGTATCGGTCGGTGGCGATGTTCGCGATCATCGCCGCACCCGCGGCGGCGCAGGATCTGCGCGGCGCGGCGGCCAACCAGCCGAAGGACGCGACGCAAGCCGCCTCGCCCAACACCGCCGATATCGTCGTCACGGCCACCCGCCGCTCGGAGCGCTTGTCGAATGTGCCGATCGCGGTGTCGGCATTCGGGCAGGCCGCGCTGCAGAACTCCGGCGCGACCGATATCCGCCAGATGACCCAGATCGCACCGTCGCTGCTGGTCAGCTCGACCGGCAGCGAGGCCAACGCCTCGGCACGCATCCGCGGCGTCGGCACCGTCGGCGACAATCCGGGGCTGGAAAGCTCGGTCGCGGTGTTCATCGACGGGATCTATCGCAGCCGCACCGGATCGGGGCTCAACGACCTCGGCGAGGTCGAGCGGATCGAGGTGCTGCGCGGTCCGCAGGGGACGCTGTCGGGACGCAATTCGTCGGCAGGCGCGATCAGCATCTATACCAAGCTGCCCGAGTTCACGTTCGGTGGCATGGGCGAGGTCAGCTACGGCAATTACGACGCCGTTCGCGTGCAGGCCGCGCTGACGGGGCCGGTCATCAAGGACCTGCTCGCCTTTCGCATCGATGGCGTCGCCAGCCGTCGCGATGGCTTCCTGAGGGACGTCGTCAACGATACCGACTTCAACAATCGCGAGCGCTATTTCGTGCGCGGCCAGTTGCTGTTCACGATCACCCCCGATCTCGCCGTCCGCTTCATCGGCGACTATACGCGGCGCGACGAGAAATGCTGTGGCGCCGTCTATGCCGACACGCGCGAGAAGACCGACCCCACGCCGGGCGTGCCGGGCGACTATGCGGTCAGCGCCACGAACCCGGTCACCGGGATCCTGCGCAGTCTGGGCGGCGTGCTGCCCAGCGAAGGCGATCCGTACAACCGCCGGATCGCGCAGACCGCCGGTCGTGCATACAGCAACCTGACCACCGACGGCGGCGTATCGATGCGTGTCCGCTGGAATCTCGGCGCGACCCAGCTCACCTCGCTCACCGCCTATCGCGAATACAAGTCGGGTGGGGCGGGCGACATGGACTATTCCAACGTCGACCTGATCTATCGTCCTGACGACGGCAACAATTACCGTCAGTTCAAGGTCTTCAGCCACGAGAGTCGCTTCTCCGGCACGATCCTCGACAACAAGCTCGACTGGCTGGTCGGTGGCTATTACGCGCATGAAAACCTCGCGCTCGTCGACAATCTGCATTTCGGCGCGCAATATGGTGCCTTCGCGGCCTGCCGCGCGGTGCTGTCGATCAACCCGGCCGCCGCGTTGCGCAACGCCGCCAACCCGGGCTGCCTGAGCAACGTTGGCCGCGCCGCGCTGACGGCGGGGATCGGCGCGACGGCGGTGGCGGGTATCGACCGGCTGAGCACGCTCAACAATCTGGGCAGCCTGCGCGACGTCTATCGTCAGACAAGCGAAAATTTCGCCTTCTTCACGCACAACATCTATCGGCTGACCGAGCGGCTCAACGTCACGGTGGGGTTGCGGTACACCAACGAGCACAAGACGCTCGCGGCCGGGTTCAACAACAACAACACGATCTGCCCCGCGCAGCAGGCGGCACTGCGCCCGCTGCTCGCCGGCAGCAACGCCACGCTCCGCGCCGTGGCGGGCGGGATCGTCACCTTGTCGTGCATCGGCAACTCGAGCGCCGCGCTGACCAACGTGGCGCTGAACGACCAGATTCGCGAGGGGCAGCTGACCGGCACCGGCGTGCTGTCGTGGAAGCCGTTCGCGTCGACCCTGCTCTACGCATCCTACGCGCGGGGCTATAAGGCCGGCGGTTACAATCTCGACCGTTCGGACCTTAGCGAGACGGTGCTGTCGACCCCGCCAGCGTCGAGCGTCCGCAATCTGCGCTTCGATCCGGAGACGGTGAACGCCTATGAGGTGGGCGTGAAGTACAGTTCGCGCCAGTTCACCGCGAATGTCGCGGCGTTCCGGTCGGAATTCACCAACTTCCAGCTCAACACCTTCAACGGCACCAATTACATCGTCCAGAACATCGGCGGCTGCGACCAATCGCTGAACGGCGCGGACCGCGACAACGCGACCGCGACCGGCACCTGTACCGGCAAGGTCGGCAAGGGACTGGTGACGCAGGGGATCGAGCTGGAAGTCGGCATGTATCCGGCGCCGGACGTGACGGTGAACATCGGCTACACTCTCGCCGATGCGAAATATGCGCGCAACCTCGTCGGCAGCAAGGCGGGCGAGCCACTGAGTGCGGCGCTGTTCCTGCTGCCCGGTGCGCAGATGTCGAACGCTCCGCGTAACACCGTTACCAGCTCGTTCAGCTGGACGCCGGCGATCGGCGGCAGCGGGATGAGCGCCTTGTTCTACGTCGACGGGCGTATGACGAGCGATTACAACACCGGGTCGGACCTGTTCATCGAAAAGATGCAGGACGGCTTCTTCCTGATGAATGCCCGCATCGGGCTGCGCGGCAACGAACAGCGCTGGGCGGTCGAGCTTTGGGCGCAAAACCTGCTCGACACCAATTACCAGCAGGTCGCCTTTACCGCACCGTTCCAGGGGTCTGGCTCGCAATCGCAGGTGCAGGCGTTCGGCAGCCCGAGCTTCGCGGCCGCAAATTCGCTGTTCACCTCGTTCCTTGGCGAACCGCGCACCTACGGCCTGACGCTGCGCACGCGGTTCTGATCCAACGCGACTTCAAGGCGGCGACGATTGATCGCTTCGAGCAGATCGTCGCCTTGAACCCGATCCCGCGAGCCGAGGCCGCTCGCTCGTGCAGCGATCACGCATAGGCGTAAGGCCCGCCGGCCGCGAGCGCGCGCTGGTAGGCGGGGCGGGCATGGATACGCTCCAGCCAACCGGTCGTGTTCGGGCGGCTGGCGTCGAGCCCGGCACGGCTGCGCGCCGCCTCCAGCGGGAAGCTCATCATGACGTCCGCGGCGGTGAACGTGTCACCGGCGAACCACGGATGGTCTGCGAGCGCGTCCTCGACGTAATCGAGATGGCGGTCGACCATCGGCTGAATCTGTGCCGCGACCCGCGATCCGACCAGCGGGATGCGCGACACGACCAGCTTGACGAGCAGCGGCGGCATCAGCGAACCCTCGGCATAGTGAAGCCAGAAGCGGTAGGCGAGCGCATCGTCACGCCGTGATGGCGCCCCCAGCTTCCCGTCGGCACGGTCGACGAGATATTCGACGATCGCGCCGGTCTCCGCGATCACGCGCGGATCACCTCCCCCATGCGCGGCGGTATCCTCGATCACCGGCGATTTGCCGAGCGGATGGACGCGGCGCAGTTCGGGCGGTGCGAGCATCGTCGCCTTGTCGCGCTCGTAGCGCTTCACCTCATAGGGAAGGTCCAGTTCCTCGAGCATCCACAGAATACGCTGCGAGCGGGAATTCTCGAGATGGTGGACGATGATCGTCATGTCGGCTCCTGCATGCACGACCCGGCACGGATCGCAGCCGTTAACGCAACGGCCGTACCACGTATCCATGTTTGGACAGGTGGTTCCGCTTTCACCGTGCGAGCGCGGTGCCTCGCCGCCGACTGGAATGACCGCCGCACCGGCGGGTGCGCCTGCCGGGCGACGCGATCAGAGCGCCATCAACGATCCAGGTGGCCCCCCCGCATCTCGACCGTCCTGACACAATCAAAGAACAAACTTCGACATGCGCAGTCTAAATCATCGTCTGATACGGTCCGCGCGCCCGAGCGAGGATCACGCAAACCGATCAGCCGTGCCGATCAGATGTCGTCGTCCTCGCTCGGCCCGGCCATCATCCCGTCGGCGACCTGCTCGGTGCGGCCGCGGATCGCCTTTTCAAGCCGGTCCTTCATCTCCGGATTGTCGCGAAGGAAGTTCTTGGAGTTCTCACGCCCCTGCCCGATCCGTACCGAGTCATAGGAGAACCACGCGCCCGCCTTTTCGACCAGCCCGGCCTTGACCCCGATGTCGAGGATCTCGCCGATCTTCGAGATGCCCTCGCCGTACATGATGTCGAACTCGACCTGCTTGAACGGCGGCGCGACCTTGTTCTTCACGACCTTCACGCGCGTGGCGTTGCCGATCACCTCATCGCGGTCCTTGATCGCGCCGGTGCGGCGGATGTCGAGCCGGACCGAGGCGTAGAACTTCAGCGCGTTACCGCCGGTCGTTGTCTCCGGATTGCCGTACATCACACCGATCTTCATGCGCAGCTGGTTGATGAAGATCACCATGCAGCGCGAGCGGCTGATCGAACCGGTCAGCTTGCGCAGGCTCTGCGACATCAGGCGCGCCTGAAGGCCGACGTGGCTGTCGCCCATCTCGCCCTCGATCTCGGCGCGCGGCACCAGCGCGGCCACCGAATCGACCACCAGCACGTCGATTGCGTTCGAGCGCACCAGCGTGTCGACGATCTCCAGCGCCTGCTCGCCCGTATCCGGCTGCGAAACGATCAGCTCATCGATGTTCACGCCCAGCTTCTTGGCGTAGACCGGATCGAGCGCGTGCTCGGCGTCGACGAATGCGGCGGTGCCGCCGGTCTTCTGGGCTTCGGCGATGACGTGGAGCGCGAGCGTGGTCTTTCCCGAGCTTTCCGGGCCATAGACCTCGATCACGCGCCCGCGCGGTAGCCCGCCGACGCCGAGCGCGATGTCGAGCCCGAGCGAGCCGGTCGAGATCGCCTCGACCTGCATCGTCTCTTTCTGACCCAGCTTCATTGCCGAGCCTTTGCCGAAGGCACGATCGATTTGCGCGAGGGCGGCGTCGAGTGCCTTTTGACGGTCTGTGTTCGCGGTTGCCATGCCGGTATCGATCACCTGAAGTTTGGCGGCCATTGCCGTGGAGCCTTTCGCTAGAGCAACCGCGCGCCGCATTCAACGCGCCGCACTGTTGTATTCAGTTTGTTCCATAAGAACAAGTAGCGAACTTTGGCTTGAATACAAGCTGTTCAGCCGATCGTGGTTGGACACAGCCACCAATCGGGCGCCGCTTCAGCGATCTGTGCAGCGGCGGAGTCGCGTGCCGCAGCATCGTGGAACAGCGCGAAGCAGGTCGCGCCGGAACCAGACATGCGCGTCAAAACCACTCCCGGTGCCGAGGAAAGCCGGGAAATAACCCCCTCGATCACGGGTGCGATCGCTTCGGCGGGCGGTTGGAGGTCGTTTCTGCCCGCCATGGCGCGCTCCAGTGTCGTTCCGGTCAGATCGAGCGCGCCGCGATCGACGCCGTCCCAATGCGCGAAGACCTGCGCGGTCGACACCGCCACCCCGGGGTTGACCAGCAGCGCCGGCATGTCGCCCAGCCCCGCAACCGGCGCGAGCGCATCGCCGCGGCCGCGGCCGAAGGTGGGGCGGCCGAGCAGGCAGGCGGGAACGTCCGCGCCCAGATCGGCGGCGATCGTCAGCAGCCGCGGGGCATCCACCGGCAGCCCATATAGCCGCGCGAGTGCGCGCAAGGTGGCCGCGGCGTCCGCCGAGCCGCCGCCGATCCCGGAGGCGACCGGCAGATGCTTGTCGAGCGTCACCGCGTGGATCGCATCGGGCGCGAACGCCTGCCGGAACGCCGCCTCGGCGCGCGTCACCAGATTGTCGGCGACCGGGCCGACCGCCCCGGCGAACGGGCCGGTGACGGTGAAGCCCGGCGTCGTCGCGGGCGCGACCGTCACCCGGTCGCCGTCGCGCGCGAAGACGAACAACGTCTCCAGCTCGTGATAGCCGTCCGCCCGCCGCGCGCGGACGTGCAGCGCGAGGTTGAGCTTGGCGGGGGCGGTTTCGACGATCGTCACTGCGGCAGTCCCTGTTCGATCTTGGTGGCGAGCCGCGCCATTTCGGCCGGGGTCGCGGTCGCCTGCGCGGCGGTCCAGGCGTAGCGGGCCTCGTAGCGGCGACCGGCCTGCCAGTAGAGATCGCCGAGATGCTCGCCGATCTCGGCGCTGAGCGGATCGCCCTCCGCCGCCCGCTCGACCAGCGGCAGCGCGCGCGCCGGCTGCCCGCGCAAATACAACGCCCAGCCCAGCGAGTCGGCGATCGCGGCATCGTCGGGTTTCAGCCGCGCGGCCTTCTCCAGCATCGCCTGCGCCTCGTCGATCCGCTCGCGATGCTGGGTCAGCGCATAGCCGAGATAGTTGAGCGCGAGCGGCTGCTCCGGACCTTTGGCGACCGCCTTTTCCAGCGCATCGCGCGCCGCCGGCCAGCGCCCCGCCCCGTCGAGCGCCGCGCCATATTGCAGCCAGTCGGTCCAGTCGGCCGCCACGCCGGCCCGCTTCACTAGCCGCGCATAGAGCGGCACCGCCTGCGCCGGGCGATCGAGCCGCATCTGCAGGTCGGCGAGCCGCTGGACGTCGCCGATCGGGGTCTTCTTCGTCACCGACAGCGCGTCGAGCGCCGCCAACGCCTCGTCCTCGCGCCCGCCGTCCGCCAGCATCTGGACGCGCCCGGTCGCGGCGAGCGACGCATAGGGGCTGTCGGCGGGCACCTCGCCCAGCAGCGCCAGCCCGGCGTCGAGCGCATCGTCCCCCGCCAACACCCCGGCGAGCAACAGCCGCGCGCGATCGTTGGCCGGATCGGCGCGCAACGCGGCGCGCAGCAACGTATAGGTGAGCACGCCGGGATCCTCGCCGGTCGCGAGATCGGCGGCGATGCGCGTGAACAGATGCGCGGCGCCGAATGCGAGCGTCGGGCGCGCGCCGCGCGTCGGCTCGATCCGCAGCGCGGTCGCGCCGGCATCGTCGTCGAGCAGCGCGCGCGCCGCCTTGTCCTTCCCCTGCCCGATCAGCAATCGCGCCGCCGCGACCCGCTCGTCCAGCGCGGCGAGATCGGCCGCCCCGCCAAGCGCGCGCACCGCCGCCACGCCTTCGTCGGTGCGACCGGTGGCGATCAGCAGCAGCGCGCGCGTCTCGGCGGCGAAGCGTCGGGCGACCGGCTCATCGGGAACCTGCGCCAGCGCCGCGAACGGATCGCCGCCGCTCTCGAGCGCCAGCCACGCGCGCAGCGGCGGCGCGAGGATGCGCAGCCGGTCGCCGTCGAAACGCTTGACCGCCGCCTCCGCGCCCGCGCGGTCGCCATCGCGTGCGGCGCGGGCGAGCGCGAGCAGCGCGGTGTCGGACGGCGCGGCCTTTTGCGCGGCGAGCGCGGCGGCGGCCTGATCGGCGAGCGGCATGTCGCCGGCGCGCACCGCGGCGCGGAAGGTGCGCAGCGCGATCGCGACGTCCTGCGGATCGTCGGCGAGCACGCGCGCGTAATCCTGCGCCGCGCTGGCGACCGCGCCATCCGCTTCCGCGATTCGCGCGCGGGCATAGGCGGCGGGGTCGACGGTCGCGGCGAACGCGGGCAGCGCGGCGCCGGCGAGCGTCGCGGCGAGCGGGAGCGCGAGGCGGCGGGTGAGCGTGATGGCGAGCTTTCGGATGCGGGCGGTGGATGGCCGATCGGGGTAGAGGGAGTGGGCGGCGAGGTCCAGTGGCGGCGGGCGGCGGGTCATGCGTGGCTCAACACGCGAGGGGGCGGGTGCGTTCAGGTGGGGATGCGGGTAAGGTCTGAAGAGCCCGATTTACAACAGGCGATCGAGGTCACGCATCGCTTCGACGACCGCAACGATCTCGACCTGATCGGCGCTGGCGTCATGCTCGTAAAGGATCAGATAGCGGCCATGAACGAGCATACGCGCACCGGGCCGGATGTCGTCGCGCAGCGTACCGGTGGCGGGGAAATCCCGTAACCGCACGATCTTTCTGTTCAGCGCCAGCAACAGCGCGTCGGCGGCACGCTGGTCATCTTGCGCGATATAGGTCCAGATCCGTTTGAAATTCTCGCGGGCGCGGCGCGAAATGACGATCGCGGTCATCTCAGCGTGCGGCGTCAGCCTCGCTTCGGGCTTCAGCGATCACCGCCTTCATGTCGAGCGGACCGGCAATGCCGCTGGCCTTGCCCTTGTCCCAAGCATCGCGCAGCAGCCGCAATTCCTCTTCACGAAACGCCCGGCGCTCGTTCCACAGGCGCATCGCATCGCGCACCACTTCGCTCGCCGACGCATACTCTCCCGCGGCAATGGCGGCATGGATCGTTTCCACCATCGGTTCGGGGACCACGACGGTCATTCTGGCATATCCTGCCATTGCCAAACTCGCATCCATCTAGGCATTCATAATAATTCATAACGGCGAGCCGGCAAGGAGATCGCTCGCACGGCCAAGCGAGTTGCGTGAGGTTCGACCCGGTGCGGAAGGCCTTTAGCGTTTGGTATGGTGAATTGGGAAAGCGGTAGCTGCGCGCCCCTCTTCATGCCGCCTTTCGGCTGATAAAAAGTCCGCTTTCCTTACCGACCTCGAGAACGCCATTTCCTGCCCTGAATGCTTCCGCGATGGCCTCACGAAACGCGGCAAGCTGTGCCTCGTCGGCCCTGTCACCAGGGGGATAAGAGGTGAGGGCTAAAAACACGTCCTCCGGCTCTGTTACCCGCAGGATGGCCGGGTGCTCCGCCATGTTCACGTTGCCAAACTCAGCCTGCATAGACCGCTCGGCCTCGGCATATCCGAAGGCTGCGCCGGCCGGGTCGAACGGTTCGCTACCAAACACGGTCGTTAGCCGATACAGTTCGCGTCTGTTACCTGCTCCGTTTGTGGTCACGGCAAGGAAACCGCCCGGCTTCAAGACGCGACGCATCTCCGCGAGTCCCTTCGATGGGTCTGGAAGATGATAAAGCATGTGCATGGCTATGACGGCGTCAAAGGACTCATCCTCGAAGGGAAGGTCAGTCGCGTCCGCCTGCCTGCCGACGACCGACGCGAACGGCAGAGACTGGCACCGGCCAACAGCTTCCTGAACCATGCCTGGCGATGAATCTGACAGGGTGAGTTGCAGATTTTTGGGTAGCTCGCTCGCGTTGGATTCCCAAAACCAGCCTGGGCCGCAGCCGACGTCGAGCACATTATTCCCAGCTTCAAAAGGGAGTTGCTTCATCACCCAAGGAAACCAGTCGATTTCGGCGACGGTATAATTGTTGTGGAGACGAGCACGAGCGACTAGTTTCTGACTGTCGCTATATTGCTCACGGTTGCCGGAGGTAATCGACGACATTACAGATTTTCCTCTGCAAATCTCATTTTACATTGCCACCTGCGCTCCGAATAATTGGTCAGAACAGAGGTCGCAAGCCGTTGACACGCTCGCCCGTGCAAATGGCTGAAGGCTAGGAGCTTTCTCGATGGGGAACCTGCGATAGGAGTCCCACCGCGCGAATCTTGTTGACGACCGCCCGCGGCTCACGCTTTCCCGAAACCTGTTCCCGATTGTTCTATCTCGAAACGGCGGTTGCGAGACGGAGAACTGGCAACAGCCCCTGACGCCGTAGCCGACCCGGCACGCCGCTCCTTCCCATGATCGCGAGAAAGAAGCGGGACCCCGGATCAAGTCCGGGGCGACGATAACGGCAGCTTCCTCACATATTCGGATAGTTCGGCCCGCCGCCGCCCTCCGGCACGACCCAGTTGATGTTCTGCGTCGGGTCCTTGATGTCGCAGGTCTTGCAATGGACGCAATTCTGCGCGTTGATGACGAACCTCGGGTCGCCCGTTTCCTCGCCGACGATCTCGTACACCCCCGCCGGGCAGTAACGCTGCGCGGGCTCGTCGTAGAGCGGGAGGTTGTAGGCGATCGGCACCTCAGGGTCCTTCAGCGTGAGGTGGACCGGCTGGTCCTCCTCGTGATTGGTGTTCGACAGGAACACCGACGACAGGCGGTCGAAGGTCAGCACGCCGTCCGCCTTGGGATAGGCGATCTTCTTGACCAGATCCTTGCGCCATAGCGTCTCGTGATCCGGGTGGTGGTGGAGCGTGAACGGCATCTTCAGCCCGAGATATTCCGCCCACATCGTCACGCCCGCCAGCCCCGAGCCGAGGAAGTCGCCGAACTTCTTGACCAGCGGCACGACGTTGCGGACGATCGACAGCTCCTTCTTCACCCAGCTGCGCTCGAACGCTTCCGGATAGGCGACCAGCTCGTCACCGCCGCGCTGCGACAGGATCGCGTCGACCGCGGCCTCGGCGGCGAGCATCCCGCTCTTCATCGCGGTGTGCGTGCCCTTGATCCGCGGCACGTTGAGAAAGCCGGCGCTGTCGCCGATCAGCGCGCCACCGGGGAAGACCAGCTTCGGGATCGACTGCAACCCGCCGTCGCTGATCGCGCGCGCGCCGTAGCTGCCGCGCTTGCCACCCTTGAGCAGCGCCGCGACCTGCGGGTGGGTCTTCCACTTCTGCATCTCCTGAAACGGGGAGACATAGGGGTTGGAATAGTTGAGCCAGGTCACAAAGCCGATCGACACCTGCCCGCCGGCCTGATGATAAATCCAGCCGCCGCCGTTGCCGCCATGCTCGCTGAGCGGCCAGCCCTGCGTATGGACGACCTTGCCGGGTTCGTGGAGCGCGGGGTCGATGTCCCACAATTCCTTGACGCCGAGACCATAGACCTGCGGATCGCAATCGCGGCGCAGGTCGAAAATCCGCATCAGCTCCTTGGAGAGATGCCCGCGGCATCCTTCCGAGAAGAAGGTGTATTTGGCATGGAGTTCGAGGCCGGGCTGATAATCCGGCTTGTGCGTGCCGTCGCGCGCCACGCCCATGTCGCCGGTCGCGACGCCTTTGACGCTGCCGTCGTCGTTGAACAGGATCTCGGCGGCGGCGAAGCCGGGGAAGATCTCGACGCCCAGCTCCTCGGCCTTGCCCGCCAGCCAGCGGCAGAGGTTGCCGAGCGAACCGGTGTAGGTGCCCTTGTTGTGAAGGAACGGCGGGGTCCACAGGTGCGGGAGGTTGAACTTGCCCGATTTGGTCAGCACCCAGTGGAGGTTCTGCGTCACTGGCACCTCGGCGAGCGGGCAGCCGTCGTCGCGCCACGTCGGGAGCAGTTCGTCGAGCGACTGCGGGTCGATCACCGCGCCCGACAGGATGTGCGCGCCGACCTCGGACCCCTTTTCGAGCACGCACACCGAAATGTCCGCTTCGCGTTCGGCGGCCAGTTGTTTGAGGCGGATCGCCGCCGACAGCCCGGCCGGGCCGGCACCGACGATCACCACGTCATAGGGCATGGATTCGCGGTCGCTCACTTCGTCATCTCCTGCGCGCGCACCCGCACCGGGCGCTCGTCGTATCGTGCCAACGTTCTATCGGCATCGGCGGTGCCAGTAAGTTGACCTTCGCGTCAACTCTCCATCCTATGGCGGCATGGGGGCCGATCAGAATCTCGACTGGACGAAGGCGGCGGCCAGCGCGCTCGACTGGTGGCACGACGCCGGGGTCGACGTGGTGGTCGGCGACGAGGGGTTCGCGTGGCTCGACAGCGCTGCGCAACAGCTCGCGGCACGGCAGGCGGTGCGACCGGTGGTGGCCGAGGTCGTGCCGGCCGGGGACGCGCTGCCAGAGGACGCGGCGGCGTTCGCGGCGTGGCGCATCGGCGACGCCGCGCCCGAGGCACGCTGGGGCGGCGGCGCGATCGCGGCGAGCGGGCCGGCCGACGCCGAACTGATGGTGTTCGTCGACTGCCCCGAGCGTGACGATCGCGAGCTGCTGATGGAAGGCGAGGTCGGGCGGTTGTTCGAGCGGATGCTCGCGGCGATCGGGCGGTCGCGCGCCGATGTCGCGCTCGCCTCGGTGTGCGTGCGGCGGCCGACGACCGGACGCGTGCCGCGCGACATCGAGGCGCGGCTCGGCGAGATCGCGCGGCATCATGTCGCGCTCGCCGCCCCGAAACGGCTGCTGGTGATGGGCGATGCGGCCAGCCGTGCGGTCCTGACGATGAACGTCGCGGATGCACGCGGACGTTTTCATGCACTTAACCATAAGAACGGCACAGTCACGCAGGTCGTGGCGAGCCATCATCCGCGCTTTCTGCTCGATCGGCCCACCGCCAAGGCGGAAGCGTGGAAGGACCTGTTGTTGCTGACCGGGGAGGTCGAATCGTGAAAAGTGCGTGGGCCTTCGGGCTGTTGATCGCGACCGCTTTCGCATCGGTCGCACAGGCCGCGCCGGTCGGCGGCGGGCTGCCGGTGGTGGCGCCCCCTGCCCCGCCGCCCTCGGCGAGCGAGGATGCCGGCATCCCGGCGCAGCTGACCCCCGAACAGCGCAGCGCCTATCGCGCGGTGTTCGCGGCGCTGCACGACGGACGGTGGAGCGATGCGCAGCTCGCGCTCGACGCGATGGCGACCGGGCCGCTCCATGCCTATGCGCGCGCCGAGCTGTACACCGCCAAGGGCTCGCCCAAGGCGGACGGGGCCGCGGTCGCGCGGCTGCTCGCCGAGGCGCCCGAACTGCCGCAGGGCGATGCGCTGCTGCGCGTGGCGAAGGCGCGCGGGCTGAGCGATCTGCCGATCCTTCCCGAGCAGCAACGGCTGATCTGGAACGACGGCGCGCCGATCCGCGCCCGCGCCAAGGCAACCGCCAGCGACCAGATCGCCGCCGATCTGGCGGTGAAGATGCAGCCGTTCGTCAAGGGCGACCTGGGGGCGGAGGCGCAGGCGTTGCTGGAGAGCACCCCCGGCCTGTCGCCCGAGGCGCAGACCGAATGGCAGGCGCGGATCGCGTGGATCTATTTCCTGCAAGGGCTCGATCCGCAGGCGCGCGCGCTGGGCGCGAAGGCGGCGCTGGGCAGCGGCGACTGGGCGATCCACGGGCGCTGGACGCAGGCGCTGGCGGCATGGCGGCAGCAGGATTGCGCGACGACGCAGACCGAGTTCGAGAATGTCGCGGCGCGCAGCCCCGATATCGACTTGCGCGCCACCGCCTTGTTCTGGGCGGCGCGCGCCGACATGGCGTGCGGGCGGCCCGACAAGGTCGAGGCACGGCTGAAGATCGCCGCGCAATACGGCGAGACCTTTTACGGACTGCTCGCGCGACAGACGCTGGGGCTCGGGATGCCGGCCGTGCGCCCGCAGCGCGTCTCCGCCGACTGGACGCGGCTCGAGCGACGCCCGAACATTCGCGTCGCCGCGGCGCTGGCCGAGATCGGCGAGAGCGACGATGCCGACCGCGTCGTGCGGCAACAGGCGCGGATCGGCGCGCCGGGCGAGTTCGCCAGCCTCGTCCGCTTCAGCGAGTCGCTCAACCTGCCCGCGACGACCGTGTGGCTGGCGCACAACCTGCCGCAGGGCGCGGTCGCGAGCGCCGACACGCGCTATCCGATGCCGAACTGGACGCCGGACACCGGCTGGCGGATCGACAAGGCGCTGGTCTATGCGCACACGCTGCAGGAATCGGGCTTTCGCAACAAGGTGCGCAGCCCGGCGGGCGCGTTCGGGCTCATGCAGATCATGCCCGCCGCCGCGACCGATTACATGCGCGAGCGTGGGCTGACGATCGATCAGGACGCGCTGGCCCGGCCCTCTACCAATATCGACATCGGGCAGCGGCATATCGAGAAATTGCGCGACATGGGGCTGACCGGCGGGCTGCTCCCCAAGGTGATCGCCGCCTATAATGCCGGGCCGAAGCCGGTCGGCGAATGGAACGCGCTGGTCCACGATAACGGTGATCCGCTGCTCTATATCGAGAGCATCCCCTATTGGGAGACGCGCGGATACGTGGTGACGGTGCTGCGCAATTACTGGATGTACGAGGCGCAGGGCGGCAAGGCGAAGAGCCCGAGCCGCGCCGCGCTGGCGCAGGGCATGTGGCCGCGCTTCCCCGGATTGCCGGGGGCGAGCGCGGTGCGGATGAACCCCGCGCCGAACACCGCGCTGGCGGTCAACGCCAGCGTCGGAGTGCAGACGCCGATCCAGTCGAACTGAGGGCGCCGGATTTTAGGCCGTCATCCCGGACTTGATCCGGGATCCCTGCGAAGTCACCCGTCATGCCGGACTTGTTCCGGCATCCACCAATCAGCTATCTCATAGACCATTAATTTTTCGGAACGGTGGACCCCGGAACAAGTCCGGGGTGACAAGGAATTAGGGCGAAGGACTGGTGCTGATAGCGCCCCGTTCCCGGCGTCGCTACCATCCCACCTGAACCAACTTCTTCGTCACCCCGGCGACGGCCGGGGTCCAGTCGGGAAGGCCGTCATAACGAAGCGTGACGCGCCTCATCAGCGTCCCCCCGACTGGACCCCGGCCGTCGCCGGGGCGGCGCCTCGATAAAGGTTGTTCTACACAAGACAGGTCGTCCGCTGGACGCCCCTTCCCTGCCCCGCTACCTCCAAACGATGCCGATCGACGAAAGCCGCGCCTTCCTGCCCGTCCGCATCGCGGTGCTGACCGTGTCCGACACGCGCGGGCTGGCGGAGGATCGCTCGGGCGACACCTTGGTCGCGCGGCTGTCCGACGCCGGGCATGTGCTGGCCGAACGCGCGATTCTGCGCGACGATGTCGACGCGATCGTCGCGCAACTCCACCGCTGGATCGACGATCCGCAGGTCGACTGCATCATCACCACCGGCGGCACCGGCGTCACCGGGCGCGACGTGACCCCCGAGGCGGTCGAGCGGGTCGCGGACAAGATGATCCCCGGCTTCGGCGAACTGTTCCGCTGGCTGAGTTTCCAGACGATCGGCACCTCGACGGTGCAGAGCCGCGCCTGCGCGTGCGTGGCGCGCGGCACCTATGTGTTCGCGCTGCCGGGGTCGACCGGCGCAGTGAAGGATGCGTGGGACGGTATCCTGTCCTCACAACTGGATAGCCGCCATCGGCCGTGCAATTTCGTCGAGCTGATGCCGCGGTTGCTGGAGCGGTAGGGGCGGTCGTCATTGCGAGCGTAGCGAAGCAATGACGGATAACTCACCCCGCCTGCGACGCCGCCAGTTCGTGCCCGTCGACATCGCGGAAGTGGAAACGCCGGCCGCCAGGGAAGGCGAAGATCGGCACCGTGATCGTGCCGCCGGCCTGCTCGACCGCGGCCTGCGCCGCCTCCAGATCCTCCACCTCGATCACCGGCAAGGGCGCAGCGACACGATCGGACGCGGCGTCGAGCCCGATGTCCGTATCGCCGCTGAGCGTCGCCGCATAATCGGGGCCAAAGTCGGTGAACGTCCAGCCGAATGCCTGCGCGTAGAAACTCTTCGCCTTCGCCCGGTCGCTGGTCGGCAGTTCGAGATAATAGAGGCGGGCCATATCGCTTCTCCCTGTTTGTTCTTGATGTGTTCTATATGGCGCGATAGCCTCGCGCAATGGCGAATCCACGGCCGCACCGCGGCGCGACCCTCAACACGCGGAGTGCGCGCTTCAATCTGCCGCAGGCGGAGGAGGACGATGATTGGCGCGATGCGCGCACGCTGATCGACGGCGCGCCGCCGCCGGTGCGCACGACGGTAACCATCGAACATCCGCGCACGATCATTTCGCGCAACCAGTCACCCGACGTGCCGTTCGACCGCTCGATCAACGCCTATCGCGGCTGCGAGCATGGCTGCATCTATTGCTTCGCGCGGCCGAGCCATGCGTTCCACGATCTGTCGCCGGGGCTCGATTTCGAGACGAAATTGTTCGCCAAGCCCGATGCCGCCGCGCTGCTGCGCGACGAATTGCGCAAGCCCGGCTACGCCTGCGCGCCGATCGCGATGGGGACGAACACCGATCCCTATCAGCCGATTGAGCGCGAATGGCGAATCACCCGATCGCTGATCGAGGTGCTGGCGGAATGCGACCATCCTGTGGTCATCACCACCAAATCCGACCGGGTGGTGCGCGACCTCGACCTGCTCGCGCCGATGGCGGCCAAGGGGCTGGTGGCGGTGGCGATGTCGGTCACCTCGCTCGATCCGCGCGTTGCGATGACGCTGGAGCCGCGCGCGACCGCGCCGGAGCGGCGGCTGGCAGCGGTGCGGACGCTGACCGACGCGGGCGTGCCGACCTATGTCAACATGGCGCCGGTGATCCCGGCGATCACCGACGGCGAGGTCGAGACGATCGTCGCGCGGGCGGCGGCGGCGGGGGCGCTGGGCGTGTCGTACATTCCGGTGCGGCTGCCGTGGGAAGTCGCGCCGCTGTTTCGCGCGTGGCTCGACGAACATTATCCCGATCGCGCGGGCAAGGTGATGGCGATCGTGCAGTCGCTGCGCGGGGGCAAGGACAATGATCCGCGCTTCGGCATGCGGATGAAGGGTCAGGGACCGTGGGCGGAGCTGCTGCGCACGCGCTTCCGAATCGCGCGCGGCAAGGCGGGGTTTCCGAACCGGCGGCGGACGCTCGACCTGCGCTGCGATCTATTCCGCAAGCCGGCAGGGGCGCAGGGGGAGTTGTTTTAGTGGCTTAGTCGTCATTGCGAGCGGAGCGAAGCAATCCAGGGCGTCCTGGTTCGGCTCTGGATTGCTTCGCTACGCTCGCAATTGTCTGTTGGAGATGACGTAGGGGGGTGGTGTCCTGCATGAGCGGGATGCCCGGCATCAGGTGGCCACCTGATGCCGGGCGCGGGCAACCGGGCCGTCTCGCAATAGGGCTTTTCGCCCGTCGTCATCCCGGTCGGTTGCCCGCTTCCCGTCACGCCTGGTGAGTTGCAGGGGCCGCTCGACGACGCCCGCAGACAATCGCAGGCTATCGCCGAGGATAACCGTCATGACCCGCTCCGCCAACCCCGCCACTGACGCCGCCGCCACCACGCCGACCGGGTTCGTCGGCTGCGACGTCGGCAAGGCCGGCATCGCCGTCTTCGACAGCGTCACCGGCCGCGCCACCACCATCGCCAACACGCCGCTTGCGCTCGACGCCTTTGCCGCCGCGCTGCCGCCCGGGCGCCTGCTGGTCTGCGAGGCGACCGGCGGCTACGAGGCCGCGCTGCTCGCGGCGGCGTCACGCGCCGGCCATGCCATCCACCGTGCCGATGCCCGCCGCGTCAAGGCGTTCATCCGCTCGCTGGGAACGCTGGCCAAGACCGATGCGCTCGATGCCCGTGCGCTCGCGCGCTACGGGCAGGAGCGCCACGAGCGCCTCGACCGCTGGCACCCGCGCGATGAACACCGCCAGGAGCTCGCGACGCTGGTCAACACCCGCAGCGATCTCGTCCGTGCCCGCACCGCGTGCACCAACCGCCTCAAGGCCCCCGGCGCCGGCCCGGTCGCCGCCGAGCTGCGCGCGCTGGTCGCCGCGCACGACCAGGCCATCGCCGCGCTCGAGGCCCGGATCGAGGCGCTGCTCGCCGGCTGCGCATCACTCGCCCGCACCGCCAGCGTCCTGCGCACCATCCCCGGCATCGGCGCGACCACCGCCGCGGCGCTCATCGCCCTCCTGCCCGAACTCGGCACGCTCGGACGGCGCCAGATCGCCAGCCTCGCCGGCCTTGCACCCCATCCCCGCCAAAGCGGCACCGTCGATGGCTATCGCCGCACCCGCGGCGGCCGCCCGGAGGTCAGGCGCGTCACCTTCATGGCTGCCCTCTCCGCCGTCCGCTTCGCGCCCGACATCAAGGCCTTCTACCAGCGCCTCCGTGACAGCGGCAAAAAACCCATCGTCGCCCTAACCGCCGCCATGCGAAAACTCATCACCATCGCCAACGCTAAAATCCGCGATGATGCCGCGCAACTGAGTTGATGACGAACATGGTGATGCCAGCATTTCCCATCTCACCGTCCCAACCGGCTGCGGCTCGACATCAATCGCCCGTGCGCGGGCACCGCCGGAGCGAAGGCCCCGAGGCCGGGGGCGTGCGGCATGTCGACATAGATCGCCTCCATCCCGCCGCGGGCGGCATAGGCTTCGTGCCAGAAGCCGTTGCCGTGCCGGTCGGCGAGGAAGTCCTTCCACCAGCCAGCATGCGGCATCGAGCGCGTGAATGCCTCCAGACTGTCGAGGTCGCGCCAATATTGCCGGATGCCGACATGGTTCCAGCCGTGCAGGCATTGGTGGGCGGCGAGCAGGCCATCGGGGTGCGACTGCGCGATCTCGCGCAGCCCGCGGCCGATGCGGAGGAACGAGGACACGCCGCGCAGGCTGCCGACGCGGAAGCCGAGCATCACCACCACCAGATCGGGCCACGCGGCCAGATCGACGGTCATCCTTTTGGCATCGCTGGCTTGCATGATCGTCGCTCCGCTGCTTACACCGTACACATAGACGGTTATGTATACGGTGTAAACAGACGATGGTTCCCGCGACAGGTTTGCGTGACACCCTGCTCGATCATGCGATCGCGATGCTGGAGGCGGGCGACGCCGAGCCGGGCATCCGCGCGCTGGCGCGTGCGGCGGGGGTGTCGGCGATGGCGCCCTACCGGCATTTCGCGGACAAGGCGGCGCTGTTGGCGGCGGTTGCCGAGCGCGGCTTCGCGATGTTTCTGGCGGCGCTGTCGGCGGCGGATGCCGAGGGTAGCGATGCCGAACGGCTGGTCGCGCAGGGAGCCGCCTATGTCGATTTCGCCTGTGCCCATCCTGCGCTGTTCCGCGCGATGTTCGCTCGCGGCGCGGCGGCGCCGAAGCAGCCCGACGCACCGGCATTCGCGGTCCTGACCCGGCGCGTCGCGGCGCTGGTGGGGAAAGACGATCCGGTGGCGGCGCTGGGGTGCTGGGCGATCGTCCACGGATTGGCGACGCTGGCGCTGGATGGCGGCGTGCCGCTGCCGCCCGATCAGGTGCGCGCGGTACTGCGGACCTATGTCGCGGGGATCGTGGCGGGGGCAGCGAACTGCCCCACCCCCGGCCCCTCCCCTGAAGGGGAGGGGTGAAGCATCGTCATCCCACCGAGCGGAGGCGGGTTTCCTCGACCTCGAAATCGACCTTGGTCACGCCGGGCAGCGCCTCGATCCGCTCGGCCAGTTCGGCGTCGAGCGCGAAATCGCGGTCGAGGATCACGGTCGCGATCTCGCCCTCCCCGATCGGCACCTTGAGCGTCACCTTGCCGCGCGCGCCGCGCAAGGGACCGATCAGCGCGGCGAGCCCCGCCACCGCGCCCGCGTCGGCGACATGCACCTCCAGCGCGAAGCGCGTCGACGTGGCAAGCGTCTCGAACGGCTTGATCGACTTGACCGTCACGCGCGGCGTTTCCTCGCCGGGGCGGCGATCCAGCTCGACGGTCGCGAGCCCGCAGCCGCCGTTCTTGGCGGCCTCCTCCAGGTCGGCGGCGGGGCCGTCGTCGAAGCAGGTCGCCATGAATTGGCCGGTCGCGTCGGAGAGCGTCGCCATCATGTAGCGCTTGCCGCGCGCCGAGGTGCGCCAGCGCGCTTCCTCGACGAGCACTGCCATCGTCGCCATCACCCGCGCGCCATCGGCGATCTGCAACTCGCCGAGCGTGACGTAGCTGCGCGCGCCGTGCGTCTTGGCGAGGTGGCGGTAGCGGTCGACCGGATGCGCCGAGAAATAGAAGCCGAACGCTTCCTTCTCCTGCTCCATCCGCTCGGCGAGCGACCAGCGCGCGTTGGCGGGCAGCTTGATCGCATCGCCCGCGCCGGCATCGTCGCCGAACAGCCCGCCCTGCCCGCTGGTCCGCCCCTCGTGCGTGCGCGCGGCGATCGCGAGCACCGTCTCGGCGACGGCATGGACGCCGGCGCGGTTAGGCTCCAAACCGTCGAACGCGCCGCCCGCCGCGAGCGTTTCGAGCTGGCGCTTGTTGAGCAGGCGCGGGTCGACACGCGCGGCGAGATCGTCGAGGCTCTTGAACGGTCCGGCGGTGGTGCGTTCCTCGCAGAGCTTCTCCATCGCGCCCTCACCGACCGACTTGAGCGCGGCGAGCGCGTAGCGGACGCCATATAGCCCCTCCCCCTCGGGGGAGGCGCTTGCGATGGGCTGGACATCGAACTCCGCGAGGCTGCCGTTGATGCACGGCGGGAGCAGCGGGATGCCGAGCCGGCGCGCGTCGTCGACGAAGATCGCGAGCTTGTCGGTCAGGTGCAGGTCGTAGCACATCGACGCGGCAAAGAATTCGGCCGGGTGATGCGCCTTGAGCCACGCGGTCTGATAGGCGAGCAGCGCATAAGCGGCGGCGTGCGACTTGTTGAAGCCGTAACCCGCGAACTTGTCGATCAAGTCGAACAGCTGGTTCGCATAGGGCGCGGGGATCTGGTTGTGCTCGGCGCAACCGGTGACGAAGGTGGCGCGCTGCGCGTCCATCTCCGCCTTGATCTTCTTGCCCATCGCGCGCCGCAACAGGTCCGCGCCGCCGAGCGAATAGCCCGCCAGCACCTGCGCGGCCTGCATCACCTGTTCCTGGTAGACGAAGATGCCGTAGGTTTCGGCGAGGATCGGCTCCAGCAGCGGGTGCGGATAGGTGATCTCCTCCGTCCCCTGCTTGCGGCGTCCGAACGACGGGATGTTGTCCATCGGACCGGGCCGATAGAGCGAGACGAGCGCGACGATGTCGCCGAAATTGGTCGGGCGCACCGCCGACAGCGTGCGGCGCATCCCCTCCGATTCGAGCTGGAACACGCCGACCGTGTCGCCGCGCTGGAGCAATTTATAGACGCCCTCGTCGTCCCATTGCAGCGCGTCGAGATCGACGTGGATGGCGCGCTTCTTGAGCAGCTCGACCGCCTTCTTGAGCACCGACAAGGTTTTGAGCCCGAGGAAGTCGAACTTCACCAGACCGGCGCCCTCGACATATTTCATGTCGAACTGCGTGACCGGCATGTCCGAGCGCGGGTCGCGATAGAGCGGCACCAGTTGCGCGAGCGGGCGGTCGCCGATCACCACGCCCGCGGCGTGCGTCGAGGAGTGGCGCGGCAGCCCCTCCAGCTTGGTCGCGAGATCCCAGAGGTGCCGGACCTGATTGTCGTTGGAATATTCGCGCGCGATCTCCGGCACGCCGTTCAGCGCGCGCTTGAGGTCCCATGGATCGGTCGGGTGATTGGGGACCAGCTTGGCGAGGCGATCGATCTGGCCATAGCTCATCTGGAGCACGCGCCCGGTATCCTTGAGCACCGCGCGCGCCTTGAGCTTTCCGAAGGTAATGATCTGCGCGACCTGGTCGCGGCCGTATTTCTCCTGGACGTAGCGGATCACCTCGCCCCGCCGGGTTTCGCAGAAGTCGATGTCGAAGTCGGGCATCGACACGCGTTCCGGGTTGAGGAAGCGCTCGAACAGCAGCCCCAGCTTGATCGGATCGAGATCGGTGATCGTCAGCGCCCAGGCGACGACCGAGCCCGCACCTGACCCACGCCCCGGCCCGACCGGAATGTCGTGGTCCTTCGCCCATTTGATGAAGTCGGCGACGATCAGGAAATAGCCGGGGAAGCCCATCTGGATGATGACGTCGACCTCGAACGCCAGCCGCTGGCGATAGGTCTCGCGCCAGTTCGGGTCATCGGCCGGTTGCGCGCCGAGTTCCTCGATCCGGTCGAGCCGCGCCTCCAGCCCGGCGGCGGCGTCGTTGCGGAGCATCGCCGCCTCGCCCTCGCGGTCGCCGGCGAGGCTGGGGAGGATCGGCTTGCGCTTCGGCGCGGCGACCGCGCAGCGCTGCGCGACGACGAGCGTGTTCGCGAGCGCCTCGGGCAGATCGGCGAACAGCGCCGCCATGTCGATCGCCGGCTTCATCCACGCATGGCCGCAGCTGCGCGGGCGATCCTCGCTTTCGACATAGCTCGACGAGGCGATGCACAGCATCGCGTCATGCGCGTCGCCGAAATCGGCTTCCTCGAAGCAGCACGGATTGGTGGCGACGATCGGCCAGTTGCGATCATAGGCGAGGTCGAGCAGCAGCGGCTCGGCCTTGTCCTCGATCGCGTCGTCGCGGCGGCACAATTCGATATAGAGCCGGTCGCCAAAGATCGCGTGGAGGCGATCGGCATAAGCGGCGGCGCGCTCGGGCTGGTCCTCGGCGAACAGCCGCGCCACCCCGCCCTCGCCCCCGGCGGTGAGCGCAATCAGCCCGGCGGAATGACGCTCCAGCACCTCGAACGGGACATGCGGCGCGAGTTCGAGCGGGCGGTCGAGATGCGCGTGGCTGACCAGCGCGCAGAGATTGTCGTAGCCGGTCTCGTCCTGTGCATAGAGCGCGATCCAGTCGGTCGCGGTCGCGATTCCCTCTGGCATGTCCGGCCGCGCGACGCCGAGCATCGTGCCGATCACCGGCTGCACGCCCGCGCCCATCGCCGCGTCCGAGAAGGCCATTGCGGCGTACAGGCCGTTGCGGTCGGTCAGCGCGGCGGCGGGGAAGCCGAGCTTCGCCGCGCGCTTGGCGATCGCCTTCGGCTCGATCGCGCCGTCGAGCATGGTGTAGCTGGAGAAGATGCGGAGTGGCACGAACCCGGAATGCGGCATCGCTGCAACCTAGGCCCGCCGACCCGATTCGACCATCCCCGACGGCCCGCGCGGAACCGCAAACACGCCGACCCGTTCGCCCAGCCGGAATGGAGTGATCGACATGGCACGATTCGGAGCTTCATCGGAACGTGGGTTCGGCATCCCCGGCGCGGCGACCGGCGCGGGCTGGGGCTGGATCATGGCGTATGGCGTGGTGTCGGTGCTGCTCGGCGTGGCCGCATTCGTCTGGCCGTTCGCCGCGACCTATGCCGCGACGGTGGTGATCGGCACGCTGCTGTTCGTCTCGGGCGTGTTCTCGATCGCTGCCGGGCTGTTCGGTCAAGGGCATGAAGGGCGTATTTATGCGGTGCTGTTCGGCGTCCTGTCGGTGATCGTCGGCGCGGTGATGGTGTTCGAACCGGTGACCGGCGCGCTGTCGCTGACGCTGATGGTAACCGTCTGGCTGCTGGTGCGCGGCGTGCTGGAGGTGGTGCTCGGCTTGCGGATGCGGCGGCGACGCGGGCTGATGATCGCGCTGGGGGTGGTCAACATCCTGCTGGCCGGGTTCATCCTCGCGACGGTGCCGTGGTCGGCACTGACGCTGCCGGGGTTCATCCTTGGGGTAAGCTTTCTGGTCGGCGGCGTGACCGCGATCACCGCGGCGAGCGACCACCGCAAGGGCGCGGATGCGTTCGCGATGCCGGGGTGAGATGCGTGGTGGGCGGGCGCAAGCGACGTGCCCCCGCCCCCCTTCCGCCATTCCCGCGAAGGCGGGAATCCAGAAGCTCTGACACCCGCCTTCTATCGATGGACCTGCGCATCTGGATTCCCGCCTTCGCGGGAATGACGGAAGAAGGGGTTCACCGCGCCGCGACGTGCACCAGCGCCATCGCGACCAGCAGCAGCGCGAGGATCGCGAGGATCAGCCCGAACATGCAGCCAAGCACCACGCGATCGCCGAACATCGCCTACAGCAACGCCTCGATGTCGGCGGTGATCTCCTCGGGCTTGGTCGTCGGCGCGTAGCGGCGCACGACCTTGCCGTCGCGGTCGACCAGGAATTTGGTGAAGTTCCACTTCACCGCCCTGGTCCCGAGCACGCCCGGCGCTTCGACCTTCAGCCGCTCGAACAGGGGCGCGGCGTGCGCGCCATTGACGTCGATCTTGGCGAAGACCGGGAAGGTCACGTCATAGGTCAGCGAGCAGAAGGTGGCGATCTCCGCCGCATCGCCGGGCTCCTGCGCGCCGAACTGGTTGCAGGGAAAGCCGAGCACCGCGAAGCCGCGGTCGGCAAAGCGGCGGTGGAGCGCCTCAAGCCCTTCATATTGCGGCGTGAACCCGCATTTGGAGGCGGTGTTGACGATCAGCAGCACCTGCCCGCGCCACGGCGCGAGCGGTACCGGCGCGCCATCGGCGCCGGTGACGGTCAGGTCGGTGATCGTCGTCATCGTGCGCGCTCCAGCAGATAGGTGAGATTGCGGCGGACCTGCGGCCACTCATGGTCGAGGATCGAATAGACGACCGTGTCGCGCACCTCGCCCTCTGCCGTCACCATATGCCCGCGCAGCACGCCGTCCATCCGCGCGCCCAGCCGTTCGATCGCCGCGCGCGAGGGACGATTGTGCCAATTGGTGCGCAACTGCACGCACTGGCAGCCGAGCACCTCGAAGGCGTGCGCGAGCAACAGCCGCTTCGCCTCGGTATTCAATCCGGTGCGCTGCACGCGACGCGCGTAGAGCGTGCCGCCGATCTCGACGCGCCGATGCGCCTCGTTCATCCGCAGGAAGCGCGTGGCGCCCGCAACCCGTCCATCGGCATCGAGCACGGTGAACGGCAGCGCGCGCCCGGCGGCCTGTTGCACCTCCAGCAGGTCGTACCAGCCGTCGATGGTCGCGACGGTCGGAACGATCGTGGCGAAGAGGTGCGTCAGCCCGTCGAATGCCGCCAGCAGCGCGGCGCGATCCGCGCGGGCGAGCGGGCGCAGCGTGACATGACGTCCGATCAACGTCGGCACGGTCCGCCACGCCGCATCGGTCACTTCGCGATCTCCCGTCGCGCTTCGCGGAGCCGCGCGACGCATTTCGTCAGTCGGGCGATCACGGTCATCGTGTGCGCTCCAGCATATGGTCGAGATTGCTTCGGACCTGCGGCCATTCGTGCGAGAGGATCGAATAGACGACGGTGTCGCGAACCTCCCCCGTCCCGCTGACGGTATGCCAGCGCAGCACGCCGTCCTTGCGCGCGCCCAGCCGCTCGATCGCCGCGCGCGAATCCGGATTGCGCCAATTGGCGCGCACCTGCACGCACTGACAGCCGAGCCGGTCGAAGGCATGGCCGAGCAGCAGCCGCTTCATCTCGGTGCTCAGTGCGGTACGCTGTACGCGGCGTGCGTAGAGCGTGCCGCCGATCTCGACACGGTCATGGCCAAGGTTCATCCGCAGCAGTCGCGTCGCGCCGGCGATCTGCCCGTCGGCGGCGAGCAGGGTGAAGGGCAGCGCGCGGCCCGCCACCTGCTGCGCCTCCAGCGTGTCGAACCAGGTGTCGATCGTCGCGGGACCGGGGACGGCCGTCGCGAAGACCTGCGTCAGCCCGCTGAACGCCGTCAGCAGCGCGGCGCGATCGGCGCGATCGAGCGGGCGCAGCGTGACATGGCGTCCGACCAGCGTCGGTACGGTCTGCCACACCGCGTCGCTCATCCCGCGATCTCCAGCTGCCCCTCGTGGAGCCGGACGACGCGGTCCATCCGCGCCGCCAGCCGTTCGTTATGCGTCGCCACCAAGGCGGCGGAGCCCTCCTCGCGTACCAGCCGCAGGAACTCGGCCAGCACGCGATCGGCGGTGGCTTCGTCGAGATTGCCGGTCGGCTCGTCGGCCAGCACCAGCGCCGGGCGGTTGGCGAGCGCGCGTGCGACCGCGACGCGCTGCTGCTCGCCCCCCGACAGTGCGGAGGGACGATGCGTGAGCCGGTGCCCGACGCCGAGCGCGGTGAGCAGCGTGGCCGCGCGCTCCTCGGCTGCCGCCCGGTCCGCGCCGTGGATCAGCTGCGGCAGCACGACATTCTCGATCGCGTTGAAGTCGGGCAGCAGGTGGTGGAACTGGTACACGAAGCCGAGCCGGTCGCGGCGGAGCGCGGTGCGCCCGGCGGCGTCGAGCCTGGCGGCTTCGGTGCCGGCGATGCGGATCGAGCCGGAGAAGCCGCCTTCGAGCAGCCCGACCGCCTGCAACAGGGTCGACTTGCCCGACCCGGACGGACCGAGCAGCGCGACGATCTCGCCGGGGCGGACCGCGAGATCGACGCCGCGCAGGACGTGGATCGTCGTCTCCCCCTGCGTGAAGCTGCGCGCGAGGCCGGTGGTCTGGAGAACCGCGGGGACGCCGTCGGACGCGGCAAAGCCGCGCCGGCCGTGCGCCTCTTCGCTTGCATCACTCATAACGCAGCACCTCGACCGGATCGGTATTGGCGGCCTTGAGCGCCGGATAGACGGTGGCGAGGAAGGTCATCAGCAAGGTGATGATGACGATCGCGGTCACCTCGACCGGATCGACCTTCGACGGCAATTCGGTGAGATAACGGATCGACGGGTCCCACAGGTTCTGCCCGGTGACCAGCTGGACGAAATTGACCACCGACTGGCGGAAGAACAGGAATATCGCGCCGAGCGCGAGCCCGGCGAAGGTGCCGAGCACGCCGATCGTCGTGCCGACCGTCATGAAGATCCGCAGCATCGCGCCGCGGCTCGCGCCCATCGTGCGCAGGATCGCGATGTCGCGCGTCTTGGCGCGCACAAGCATGATGAGCGAGCTGGCGATGTTGAACGCGGCGACGAGGATGATGATGCACAGCACCACGAACATCGCGACGCGCTCGACCGCCAAAGCGTCGAACAGCTCCGAATTGAGCCGCCGCCAGTCGCTGACGACGCCGTACGGCTGCACCTGTTTCGCGAGCGGGGCGAGGATCTCGCCGACCTTGTCGGCATGGGTGGTCTGCAACTCGATCATGCCGACCGTGTCGCCGGTCAGCAGCAGGGTCTGCGCATCCTGCAACGGCATGACGACATACGCCTTGTCGTAATCGTAGACTCCGACCTCGAAGATCGCGCCGACCCGGTAGCTGACGCTGCGCGGCATCGTGCCGAACGGCGTCGAGCGGCCGAGCGGGCTGATGACGGTGATATCGGAGCCGATCGTCGCGCCCAGCTGCTCGGCGAGGCGCGCCCCGATCGCGACATTGCCGCTGTTCGGGGTCAGCGTCGCGAGGCTGCCCGCGACGATCTTGGTGCGGATCGTGGCGTTGGTGCGGATGTCCTCCGGCCGCATTCCGCGGAGCAGGATCGCCTCGGCACGGCCGTTGTAGGTCGCGAACAGCGGCTGCTCGATCATCGGCACCGCGCTGGTCACGCCCGGCGTCGCCCTGGCGAGTTCGACGACGCGCTGCCAATTGTCGAGCCGATTGTTATAGCCCTGCACCACGGCATGGCCGTTCAGCCCCACGATCTTGTCGAACAGCTCGGCACGGAAGCCGTTCATGACGCTCATCACGATCACCAGCGCGGCGACTCCGAGCATCACCGCGCCGAGCGAGAAGCCCGCCACCAGTACGATGAAGCGTTCACCCTTGCCCGGCAGCAGATACCGCCGCGCGATCATGCTCTCATAGCGCGACAGCAACATGGCCGTTTCGATAGGGAGCCGCCCGAGGTTGCGCAATGGGGGCTGTTGCGGAATCGTCACATAGTCGCCGCAATCGGTTTTGCCGCCGTTCATTTGTATCGACAGCGAACAAGCCGCGCCGCATACCTGCGGGCACTGGCACACAGGCAAAGGCCGTGGTTCGGGGAACGCCATCAAGCCCCGCTGATCCTTCGGGAAAAGCGTGCGGGCTTAGGGCTGGATAGGGGGCTGACGAGCGATCGTCACGCAGGCGCCCGGGTCGTGGATAACGGCCCGGGCGTTTGCCGTTCGGTCGCAGCCCGGTGCCAGCACCGGGCGTCGCAAAGCGGCGACCGAACCGGCCGGCGGGTCGGCCTTGGCCGATCCCGTCCGACGTCAGCGGCGGCTTTGCCGGCGGCCTTTGGCTGGCGTTGGGGGTTGATGCGGGAAAGCTATCCCAACTGGGCCCCGGCCTTCGCCGGGGTGACAACCTTCCCCACGTCATTGCGAGCGTGGCGAAGCAATCCAGCGCCAGACCAGGACGCCCTGGATTGCTTCGCTCCGCTCGCAATGACGATCAGAACCCGAACCCGACCGTCAGACCGTAGGTCCGCGGATCGCCGACGTTGCCCGCGATCAGCCCGGTATTCCCCGGCGTCGTCGCGAGCACCTCATAATATTCGGTGTCGAACAGGTTGCGTACCCAGCCGAACACGTTGACTCCGCTGTCGGTCCGGAAGCCGAGCCGCGCATTCACCAGCGTATAGCCATTCACGTCAGTGTAGATCGATCGCGAAGCATTGGACGAAAATTTGGTCCGCGAATTGGCGTCGACGCCGACATACGCTTCCCCCGATTTGCCGAACACCGTCCCGGGCAGATTATACTCGCCGCCATAGGACACCGCGAACTTCGAGATGCCCGGCAACCACTGACCCGAAATGTCGCACGCGACCGGGCTGTTGGTGCCGCCCGACAATTCCGGCGGGCACGGCGCGTTCTTGAAGTCGACGTATTTGTGATCGGTGAAGGCGCCGTTCGTGTAGAGGTTGAAACGGTCGTTCGGCCGCACCGAGAAGTCGGCTTCGACACCGCGCACCCGCACCTTGCCGGCGTTGGCGAGATAGCCGCGCAGCGTCGAGGTCGAGCTGTTGTTGACCACCGCCTGATAGTCGCTGATCTCCGTCCAGAAGCCGGTGACGTTCAGCGTGATCTTGCGATCCCAGAATTGCGACTTGGCACCGATCTCGAAATGGTCGACCTTTTCCGGCGCGACCTGCGCCAGCTGCGTCTGCACCACGCCGCCGACGACCGGCACGCCGTTCAGATTGAGCCCGCCCGATTTGAAGCTGTGCGCGTAGGTACCGTACAGCAGCACGTCGCGCGACGGCTTGTACGATGCGGTGAGGTCGTAGGAGACGTTCCATTCGCGGAACGTCTGGTCGCGGAATTCCTGCGGCTGGATCGCATCGCGCTGTGCCGCCTGACGCGCGGTGCCGCCGGTGGCGGGAACCAGATTGCCCTGCCCGTCGCGCACGACGCTGACATAGCTGCCGGTCTTGTCGTCGTAGTTGAGCCGCACGCCCGGCGAGAGCGTGAAGGCGTCAGTCAGGTTCCAGTTGACCTTGCCGAAGATCGCGCCGGAGAAGTTATTGAGCCGGATGTCGTTCGCGGCAGTCAGACCGTTAAGCACCGACGGATCGCGCGATAGTGCGCTCGACGGGTTGATGAGCCAGCGGCTCGCCGCCGGCCCCTGCCGCTGCGTGCCGGTGGTGTGGATCGTCTGATAGAAACCGAACAACCCCAGCACGTAATCGAAATGCTCCGCCTTGCCGGCGTAGCGGAACTCCTGCGTATATTGCTCTTGCCGGGTCGGATTCTGCGACAGCGTCGTGATCGGCAGCCCGGTAAAGTCACGATCGTTGGCGGGGAGCCAGTCCCAGAAACGATAGGCGGTGATCGAGGTCAAAGTCCCCTCGCCCAGCCGCTGCTCGCCGCGCAGCGACAGCCCGCCCAATTCATTGCGCGCGCTGAGCTTGGCGTCGAGATCGGTCAGCCGGTCGAACGGGTTGCGGCTCGGCGGCGCATAGCCCTGCGCGGCGGCAAGCTGATCGAACTGGCGATCGGGAGAACGCTGGGTCTTGCCGACGCGCACGAAAATCTGTGCGCAGCAATTCGGGTTCTGGCGCGAATAATCGCCCGACAGCGTCAGATCGAGATCGTCGGTCGCCTTCCACAGGATCGCGGTGCGGAGGCCGAGATTGTCCTGTGCATTGACGTATTGATTGCTCGCGACATTGTAGATCGTCCCGCGCCGGTCGGTGGTCGACACGCCGAGCCGGATCGCGACCTTGTCGGTCAGCGGGCCAGAAATCGAAGCCTTGGCCTGCTTGAACTCCAGATTGCCGACCGACACCTCGGCGCGGCCCTGCAACGTGAAGCTCGGCGCCTTGCTGGTGATGTTGATCGCGCCCGCGACGGTATTCTTGCCGTACAGCGTTCCCTGCGGTCCGCGCAGCGTCTCGATCTGTTGCACGTCGAGGAAATCCAGCGTCGCCGCCGCGACGCGGCTGAGATAGACCTGGTCGATATAGATGCCGACACCCTGCTCGATCCCGTCGTTGGTGAGCCCGAGCGGCGCGCCGAGCCCGCGGATGTTGACCGAGGAATTGCGCGGGTTGGTCGAATAGAATTGCAGCGTCGGCTGGAGTTGCTGGAGCCGCTGGACGTTGAAGCTGCCGGTCGCATCCAGTTCCTTCACCCCGACCACCGAAATCGGGATCGGCACGTTCTGCGCCGACTCGGCGCGCCGCCGCGCGGTGACGACCACGTCGGCCGCGGCAGAGCTGCGTTGCACCTGCTCCTCGGTCCGGTCCGGATCACCCGGCGTGGTCGGCACCGTCTCGCGCTCCCCGACGACGACCGGTGCGGGCGGTTGCTGCGGCGCCGTCGCCTGGGCGGCCAGTAGCAGAGCGAGCGTGACGGACATTCAGATACCCCTTTTGGTCTTCGAACCGACTCTTTGCCGCACCTCCCATATCCCATCAACAAACTAGGGGTTTGTCGACCCCTTGAAACGCTTCGCATCGGCCCCAAATTCATGATCGTGCGGTGCCGGACACCGGGCCGCACGAAACAGGCGCCGCGCACAGGCGGGCGCCGCTTTCAAATAGCTCACTGGAGGATTTGACGATGCGTTTCGACCTGACCCCCTATCGCCGCTCCACGATCGGTTTCGATCGGCTGTTCGACCTCATCGAGGCCAATGCACGGAGTGCTGCGGAGAATTACCCGCCGTTCAACCTGGAGCGCGTAGCGGACGACCGTTATCGCATCACGCTGGCCGTGGCCGGGTTCAGCCGTGACGAGATCGAGATCGTCGCGCAGCAGAACCTGTTGCTGGTCACCGGCAAGAAGGACGACAAGGCGGACAACAATCAGTTCCTCCATCTCGGCATCGCGAACCGCAGCTTCGAGCGGCGGTTCGAACTCGCCGACTTCGTGTTCGTGGAGGATGCACGATTGAACGACGGTCTGCTGGTGGTCGATCTGGTCCGGGAAGTGCCCGAGGCGATGAAGCCGAAGAGCATCGCGATCAAGACCGGCGCGCCGCTGACCGCGGTCGAGAACAAGGCGGCCGACGAAGCACAGGCCGCCTGATCGGAATCGGCGTCTCTTTGCTCCCTTTCGAGACGCCGGTGGGGGCGTCCGGGCCGCAAGGCTCGGGCGCCTTTCCTTTTACAGGCTAGCGCCGCTCGGAGTCGGTCCTGCCGCGGTCAGGCCGCCACCCGCCGCCGGCGGTCGCGACGCAGCGCCGCGCCGATCGTCGCGAAGCCGAGGATCAGCATCGCCCAGGTCGTCGGCTCCGGAACCGCCGCCAGCCCGAAACCGAATTTGCTGTTGATGTCATTATACAGCGCGCGATGGATCGCGGTGGTCGGATGGACGCCGTCGAACGAGAAATAGCCGGTGCAAGCCGGGAAGGCGTTGGCGCCCCGGCAGGTCGTCCCGGGCTGCCCCGCCGCGGGCAGGATCAGCGGCACGGGCAGGTCGAAGGCGGCCGGATTGGTCTGCACGCGCTGGAAGAAGTCGAGATAGCTGTAGCGCATCAGCCGCGTGCCGGCCGCCGGCTTGAAGGCGTCGAGCGCATCCGTCAGATATCCTTCCGCCTTGATCGAGAGCGCCAGCGGCGCGCCTTCGGTCGCGACCGGGAAGCCGGTCAGCAGGATGTTGCGCGCGCCGAGTTTGTTGAGCGCCGCGACCGCCGCGACATAGTTGTTCGCCGCCTCGCGCAGGAAGGCATCCGGATCGGTGACGCCGGCGCTGGCGCCCTCGACCGCGGCGAACACGTCGTTGCCGCCGAAGTTCAGGACGTAAAGCCCGTTGGGATCGACGGCCTTTCCGCTCTTCACCGCCAGATCGTAAAGCGCGACCTGCTCCAGCGCGTCATACACGGGCGTCGTGCTGGTCGCGCGCGCACCACCGAAGGCGTAATTGCTGCCGCCGTTGAGCGAGGCCACGGTCGGCGTCCCGTACATCGCGAGGCTCAACAGGTCGGTATAGTCGAGCCCGTTGGTGAAGCGCCCGGCGACATAGCCCTGCGCCGGATCGGCACCGAGCCGCAGCGCGCGGATGTTGCCGGCGTCGACGAGGCTGTCCCCGAAGACGGTGAGCGATGAAAAGGGCGGCGGGGTCGTCTGCGCTGCCGCCGGAACCGCTATCGTCATCGCCGCCGCGCACAGCAGCGTCGCCACCCGTCCGATCATGCCATCCTCCCATTTATCTTTGTAAACGAGAGGTTAACGTGGACGTAAGCGACAGGCAATGACGATCAATCTTATACCAGCCGGCTCTGTTTGACCGCGGCGGCGATGAAGCTGGCGAACAGCGGGTGCGGCTCGAACGGCTTGCTCTTCAGCTCCGGGTGGAATTGCACGCCGACGAACCACGGATGGTCGGGGCGCTCGACAATCTCGGGCAGCGTGCCGTCGGGCGACATGCCGGAGAACACCAGCCCGCCCTTCTCCAGTGCCTCACGGTACGAGGTATTGACCTCGTAACGGTGGCGGTGGCGCTCGCTGATCGAATCGCTGCCATAGATCGAGCCGACGACGCTGTTCCCGGCCAGCGACGCCGGATAGGCACCGAGCCGCATCGTGCCGCCGAGATCGCCGTTCTCGGCGCGCTTCTCCAGCCCGCGCTCGCTCATCCATTCGGTGATGAGCCCGACGACCGGCTCCGGCGTCGGCCCGAATTCGGTCGACGAGGCGCCGGCGATCCCGGCGAGATCGCGCGCGCCCTCGACGCACGCCATCTGCATCCCGAAGCAAATCCCGAAATAGGGCACGTTATGCTCGCGCGCGAAGCGGACCGAGGCGATCTTGCCCTCCGCCCCGCGCGACCCGAACGCGCCGGGAACGAGGATCGCGTGGCACGGCTCGAGGTGCGCGGCGATCTCGCCATCGTCGTCGCCTTCGAACAGTTCGGCGTCGATCCAGCGGATGTTGACCTTGACGCGGTTGGCGATCCCGCCGTGCACCAGCGCCTCGTTGAGCGACTTGTACGCGTCCTGCAGGCCGACATATTTGCCGACAACGCCGACCGTCACCTCGCCCTCAGGGTGCATCAGCCGCTCGACGATCTCTTCCCAGCGGCTGAGGTCGGGCGCCGACGACGGAGTGATGCCGAAGGCGCGCAGCACCTCCGAATCGAGCCCCTCGCCATGGTACTGGAGCGGCACCGCATAGATGCTCTTGGCGTCAAGCGCGGGGATGACCGCGCTTTCGGGGACGTTGCAGAACAAAGCGATCTTGGCGCGCTCCGACTCGGGCAGCGGCTGTTCGCAGCGGCAGACGATCACGTCCGGCTGCACGCCCAGCGCCGCGATCTCGCGCACCGAATGCTGGGTCGGCTTGGTCTTCAGCTCGCCGGCCGCGGCGATGTACGGCACCAGCGTGACGTGGATGCTGATCGCATTGCCGCGCCCGACCTCGTTCTTGAGCTGGCGGATCGCCTCGATGAACGGCAGCGACTCGATATCGCCGACCGTGCCGCCGATCTCGCACAGCACGAAATCCAGATCATCCGTTTCCGCGCGTGCGAACGCCTTGATCGCGTCGGTGACGTGCGGGATCACCTGCACCGTCGCGCCGAGATAGTCGCCGCGCCGCTCCCGCTCAATGATCGTCTTGTAGATGCGCCCGCTCGTGACGTTATCCGACTGGCGCGCCGAAACGCCGGTGAAGCGCTCGTAATGGCCAAGGTCGAGATCGGTTTCTGCGCCGTCGTCGGTGACGTACACCTCGCCGTGCTGATACGGGCTCATCGTGCCCGGATCGACGTTGAGATACGGATCGAACTTGCGGATGCGGACGCGATAGCCGCGTGCCTGCAGCAATGCCGCGAGGCTCGCCGCCATGAGACCCTTGCCGAGCGAGGAAACCACGCCGCCGGTGATGAAAATGTACCGCGCCATGGGACGCAACCCCTAACCTTCAAATGCGCAAAAGGGCAAGCGCGCGGGAAGCCCGCGCGCGACGAAACGACGATATTGTCGCGATCAGCGGGCCAGCGGCACGCCGTTGTCGGCCGGCGCCGGGGCGACCGCATTGTCGGCGGTCGCCGGGGCAGGCTGCGCTGCGACCGGCGGCTGGGCCTGCGTCTGCGCCGCCGGCGCACGGCGATTCAGCGAGGTGTCGACCGACACCGCGCCGCGGCTTGCCGCGAGGAACGCCAGCACGATGCTCATCAGGATGAACAGCCCGGCGAGCACCGAGGTGGCGCGCGTCAGGAAATCGGCCGCACCGCGCGCCGACATCAGCCCCGACGGGCTGCCCGACGAGGTCAGGCCGCCGCCTTCCGACCGCTGCATCAGGATCACGGTGACGAGCGCCGCCGCGATAATGGCCTGGAGGACGATCAGGAAGGTGAACATGGGCTGGGCGCGATTCCGAAGCGAGAAACAGCCGGTGGTCCGCCGCGTGGCGGCCCCGGATCACGCGCCACATAGGGGAGCAGCGCGCCAGGATCAACCGCGCCGCCCGCCAGCCCCGGACAAGCCGCGTGCCAAATTCGTGACATAGCTGAAACCAGCCGTGAAAGCGGGCGTTAATCCGCCGACAAGTCCGGGATGATCCGGGTTTCTTTCGATGCGGGACGAGGACGTGGCAACATTGGCTCAACCCGAACTGAGTTCGTGGATGAATGCGCTGGTCGATTACGTGCGGTCGGGCGAGCCCGACCTCACCAACCGCCAGATGGCGCTCCTGCTGGTGGTCTACCTGCGGCCGGGCCCGCATACGGTGCGGGGGTTGGCGCGCATTTTGAACGTGTCGAAGCCGGTCGTGACGCGCGCCTTGAATCGCTTGGGTGCGCTGGGCTATCTGCGCCGCCAACGCGACGACAGCGACAAACGCAATATCTTCGTCGCCCGCACGACCGAAGGGGCAGATTTTCTTGAAGAGTTCGGCCAGTTCATCGGCGAAGGGGACGCCGCCCCTGCCGCCGTCCGCGCCCACGGCACCGGGGATGCGGCCCGGGCGTAACGGATTCGCGCTCACCGGCCGGTCGCGCGTGCTCGATCCGCGCACCCATGCGGTGCGTCCCGATATCGCCGACGTGCGCCTCGCCGACCGCGTCTTCGCCCCACATTATGCCGCCCCGCTGCGCCGCACGCTGCTGCGCGAGGCGGTGCTGCGCGACGCGCGCGACCGTGCCGCCGCACCGCTCGCCACGCTTCCGGCGGGCGCGGCGTTCGACCTGCTCGACCTGACCGGCGGGGTCGCCTGGGGGATTGCCGTGGATCATGGGACGGTCGGGTATCTCGACGCTGACGCGGTGCAGCCGCAATGACGATCAAGGTCTTCATCGACGGTGCGGTCGGCACCACCGGGCTCGAGATCCGCGAGCGGCTGGAGTCGCGGCGCGACATCACGCTCGTCACGCTCGACGAGACGCGCCGTAAGGACGAGGCGGCGCGGCGCGAGGCGATCAACGACGCCGATTATGTCGTGCTGTGCCTGCCCGACGATGCCGCGCGCGAGGCGGTGGCGATGATCGCCAACGATCGCACCCGAACCGTCGACGCTTCGACCGCGCATCGCACCGCCGACCGCTGGACCTATGGCTTCGCGGAGCTGGAGCCCGACCAGGCCGAACGGATCGCGGGCGCACGCTTCGTCAGCAACCCCGGCTGCTACCCGACCGGCTTCCTCGCGCTCGTCCGCCCGTTGGTGCGCGCCGGGCTGATCGGGGCCGATGCGTTGCTCAGCGTCAACGCCACCTCGGGCTATTCGGGCGGCGGCAAGGCGATGATCGCCGAGTTCGAGGGCGGTGAAACCAGCACCGCCTATCGCGCCTATGCGCTGGGCCTGAACCACAAACATGCGCCGGAAATGCGCCGCCACGCCGGGCTGACTCACGCACCGATCTTCCAGCCGGCGGTGGCGCGTGCGTACCGCGGGATGGTGGTGCAGGTGCCGCTGCATCTCGCGCAGCTGTCGCGTCGCGCGACGTTGACCGACGTCGCCGAGGTGCTGGCGAGCGCGTATGACGGCAATCGCGTCGTCCGCTTCGCGCACGAGGCGACGACAATGGTGCGGATCGAGGACGACGCCAATACCGACCGCATGACGCTGCGTGTCACCGGGAACGAGGCTTCGGGGCAGGCGCTGCTGATCGCGACGCTCGACAATCTCGGCAAGGGCGCGGCGGGCGCGGCGGTGCAGAATCTGAACATCATGGCCGGGCTCGATCCCGTTGCCGGCCTGACGCTGTAAGAAGGAGACGCGAGTTGGAGCGCAACCCGGTCGGCAAGCTGCTGTTGTTCGGTGCGACGGGCGATCTCGCCAAGCGAATGCTGTTGCCGTCGCTGTACGGCCTGCACGCCGACGGGCTGCTGCCGGAGGGGCTGACGATCACCGGCTCGGCGCGCGGCGACCTCACCGACGACCAGTTCCGCGACGCGACGCGCAAGGCGCTCGACGAATTTCTGCCCGCCGACCGCAAGGACGAGAGCGCGCTGTCGTCGTTCCTCGCGCGGATCTTCTTCCAGCCGGTCGACCTGTCCGACCCGACGACCTTCCAGGCGCTGGCGGACAAGATCGGCGACGTCTCGGGCGGGCTGGCGATCTACCTGTCGACCGCGCCGTCGCTGTTCGAGCCGGCGGTGAAGGGCTTGCAGAGCGTCGGGCTGGCCGGCGAGACGGTGCGGATCGGGCTGGAGAAGCCGCTCGGCTACGATCTCGAATCGAGCCGCGAGATCAACGACACCGTTGCGGCGGTCTTCCCCGAGGAGCGCATCTTCCGCATCGACCATTATCTCGGCAAGGAGACGGTGCAGAACATCCTCGCGCTGCGCTTCGGCAATTCGATGTTCGAGCCGATCTGGAACGCGCAGGGGATCGACAACGTCCAGATCACGATCGCCGAGACGGTCGGGCTCGAGGACCGCGCCGGCTATTACGAGGGTGCGGGTGCGTTGCGCGACATGGTCGCCAATCACATGCTGCAACTGGTCGCGCTGATCGCGATGGAACCGCCCGCCCTGTACGACGGCACCGCGATCCGCGACGAAAAGGCGAAGGTGTTCCGCTCGATGCGCCGCCTGACGCCCGAGCAGGTTCCGCAGAACACCGTCACCGGCCAGTATGAAGAGGGTGCGGTCGGCGGCAAGGTCGTCAAGGGCTATGACGCCGAGCTGGGCTATGACAGCGACGTCGAGACGTTCGTCGCGATCAAGGCGCATATCGACAATTGGCGCTGGCAGGGCGTGCCCTTCTACCTGCGCACCGGCAAGCGGATGGCGAAGCGCCGCAGCGAGATCGCGATCCAGTTCAAGCCGGTGCCGCATTCGATGTTCTCGGGACGCGGCGGGGTGCTGCAGCCGAACACGCTCATCATTCGCCTCCAGCCGGAGGAATATATCCAGTTGCTGGTGATGACCAAGGAGCCGGGGCTGGACCGCGACGGGCTGAAGCTGCGCGAGGTGCCGCTCAACCTCAGTCTCGACGCCGAATTCGCGGGCAAGCGCCGCCGGATCGCGTACGAGCGCCTGCTGCTCGACCTGATCGAGGGCGACCAGACGCTGTTCGTGCGCCGCGACGAGGTGGAGGCGCAATGGCGCTGGATCGACGCGATCCGCGCCGGCTGGGCCGCCAACCAGACCAAGCCGAAACATTATTCCGCGGGCACCTGGGGCCCAGCCGGCGCGATCGCGTTGACCGAGCGCGACAATGTGACCTGGCAGGACGATTGATTGTTGTGTCCCTCTCCCCAACGGGGAGAGGGAGGGAGCCGCCGCAGGCGGCGGAAAGGTGAGGGGCAGTGAGGCACGGGCCCGAGCCTCACTGCCCCTCACCCCGGCCCTCTCCCCGACGGGGAGAGGGAGAAGAGGATCAAAGATGACCGAAATCGAATGGTGGGAATATGACGACGCCGCCGAGCTGGCCGATGCGGTCGCGGGCGACATCCAGTTCGTCATCGAAAGCGCGATCGACGCGCGCGGCTCGGCGGTGATCGCGCTTTCGGGCGGCAAGACCCCCCTGCCCGCCTATGAAAAGCTGGCGAAGGCCAAGCTCGACTGGAAGCGCGTGACGATCATCCCCGGCGACGAGCGGATCGTGCCGCTGGGCGATGCGCTGTCGAACGTCACCGCGCTCGGCAAGATCTTCATCCCGCGCGGTGCGCGCGTGATGCCGATCGTCCCCAAGGCGACCGACGATTACAAGGCGGCGGGCCGATCGGCCGATGCGCTGATGCAGGACCTGCACTGGCCGCTCGACCTGTGCCTGCTCGGCGTCGGCGGCGACGGGCATACCGCGTCGATCTTCCCCGGCCCCGATTATGACGAGGCGCTCAACGGCCCGAAAGAACGCCGCGCGATCGGCGTGATGCCCGATCCGCTGCCGCCCGAGGCGCCGGTCGCGCGGGTCACACTGACCCGGCAGGGGATCGTCACCGCCCGCGCGCTGATGATCGCGGTGACCGGCGACGCCAAGCGCAAGGTGATCGAGGACGCGATCAAGGAGGGCGCCGGCTCGCCCTATCCGATCGGCCGCGTGCTGGCCGACGCCGAGCTGCCCGTCGACATCCACTGGGCGGCGTGATTCTCCCCTCCCCTTCAGGGGAGGGACCGGGGGTGGGGGACTCTCTGGCGTCTGGCGTTCCAAGGACAGGCCCCACCCCAACCCCTCCCCTGAAGGGGAGGGGCTTCAAGGAAAGCCATCGAGAGGCGTCAGCATGTTCCGGCCCTTGTCCCGCGAACGATGCTGCCGCAAAGACTGCCGCTACGGCCTTCATTCAAGGCAACGATTGCCGGGACGCCCCCGGCATGACGAGGACGCAAGATCATGAACCCCGCCGTCAGCGCCGTCACCGACCGGATCATCGAGCGTAGCCGCCCGACGCGGCAGGCGTATCTGTCGCTGATCGAACGCGAGCGGCAGGGGTGGATCGGCCGCCCGCGGCTCGGCTGCGCCAATCTCGCCCATGCCTATGCCGGCACGCCCGAAGATCGCGAGGCGATGAAGACGCGGGCACAGGCGATGAACATCGGGCTGGTGACCGCGTACAACGACATGCTGTCCGCGCACGCGGTCTATTATCGTTATCCCGAGCAGATGAAGGTCTGGGCGCGCGAGGCCGGCGCGACCGCGCAGGTCGCCGGCGGCGTCCCCGCGATGTGCGACGGCGTGACGCAGGGCTATGCCGGCATGGAGCTGTCGCTGTTCAGCCGCGATACGATCGCGCTGTCGACCGCGGTGGCGCTGAGCCACGGCACGTTCGAGGGCGCGGCGCTGCTCGGCATCTGCGACAAGATCGTGCCGGGCCTGCTGATGGGCGCGCTGCGCTTCGGGCATCTGCCGATGATCCTGATCCCCGGCGGCCCGATGCCCTCGGGGCTGCCCAACAAGGCCAAGGCGGCGGTGCGCGAGCGCTTCGCGACCGGCGATTGCGGGCGCGAGGAGCTGCTGGAGGCGGAGATCGCCGCCTACCACACGCAGGGCACCTGCACCTTCTACGGCACCGCCAACACCAACCAGATGATGATGGAGGTGATGGGCCTGCACATGCCGGGCGCGGCGTTCGTCAATCCGGGCACCAGGCTGCGGCAGGAACTGACCCGCGCCGCGGTTCACCGGCTCGCGAAGATCGGCGCGCACGGCGACGATTACCGCCCGCTCGGTGCGTGCGTCGACGAAAAGGCGGTGGTTAACGCGGCGGTCGGGCTGCTGGCCACCGGCGGGTCGACCAACCATCTGCTCCACTTGCCCGCGATCGCGCGCGCGGCGGGGATCGTGATCGACTGGGAGGATTTCGACCGGCTGTCGGCGGCGGTGCCGCTGATCGCGCGCGTCTATCCGAACGGATCGGCCGACGTGAACGGCTTCGAGGCGGCGGGCGGAATGCCCTATGTCATCAAGGAATTGCTGGCGGGCGGCTATCTGCACCGCGACATCATGACGGTCGCCGGCGACGACCTGACCGCCTATGCCGCTGCGCCGACGCTCGACGGCGACGCGCTGACGTGGGTGCCGGCCGGCGACAGCCGCGACGAAACGATCCTGCGTCCGGCCGATGCGCCCTTCTCGCCCGATGGCGGGATGCGCATCCTCCAAGGCAATATCGGGCGGGCGTGCATCAAGGTCTCGGCGGTCGAGCGCGACCGCTGGATCGTCGAGGCGCCGGCACGCGTCTTCGCCGACCAGCTCGAGGTGCTCGAGGCGTTCAAAAACGGCGAGCTGGAGCGTGACGTGGTGGTCGTGGTCCGCTTCCAGGGCCCGCGCGCCAACGGGATGCCCGAATTGCACAAGCTCACCCCGCCGCTCGGCGTGCTCCAGAACCGCGGGTTCAGGGTCGCGCTGGTCACTGACGGGCGGATGTCGGGCGCCAGCGGCAAGGTGCCGTGCGCGATCCACTGCTCGCCCGAGGCGTTGGGTGGCGGCGCTATCGGCCTGATCCGCGACGGCGACCTGATCCGCGTCGATGCCGAGGCGGGAACGCTCGAGGCGCTGGTACCCGCCGACGAATGGGCCGCGCGCGAGCAGGCGCCGATGCCGGCGCCCGCCAGCGGCATGGGTCGCGAATTGTTCGGCATGTTCCGCGGCTTGGCGGATGAAGCCGAGAAGGGCGCGAGTGCGATTCTGGCCGGCGCTGGATTGTAACGCGAGATTAGCCCTCTCCCCCTCGGGGAGAGGGTTGGGAGAGGGGCAGTGAGGCTCGGGTGCTATGACACACGACCCCTCACCCCAACCCTCTCCCCGCAGGGGAGAGGGAGTTAGTTTATGCAGGTCGTAGCGGTCGATATTGGGGGCACGCATGCGCGGTTCGCCATCGCGGAGGTCGAAGGCGGGCACGTCGTCTCGCTGGGTGAGCCGACGACGCTCAAGACCGCCGAGCACGCCAGCCTCCAGACCGCCTATGAGGCGTTCCGCGAGCGGATGGGCGGAACACTGCCCGATGCGGCGGCGATCGCGGTTGCCTCGCCGATCACCGGCGACGTGATCCGGCTGACCAACAATCCGTGGGTGATCCGCCCGTCGCTGATCCCCGAACGGCTCGGCGCATCGACCTGGACGATCATCAACGATTTCGGCGCGATCGGCCATGCGGTCGGTCAGCTGCCCGACGCGGATTTCGAGCATCTGTGCGGCCCCGACACCCCGTTGCCGACCGACGGCGTGACGACGGTGTGCGGCCCCGGCACCGGGCTGGGCGTCGCACAGGTCTACAAGCAGGACGGCCGCTACCGCGTGCTGCCCACCGAAGGCGGACACACCGATTACGCGCCGCTCGACGGGATCGAGGATGCGCTGCTCAAGCGGCTGCGCAAGACCTTCACCCGCGTCTCGGTCGAGCGGATCGTCGCCGGACCGGGGATCGTCGCGATCTACGAGACGCTCGCCGAGCTGGAAGGCCGCGCCTATATCCACAAGGACGACAAGGCGATCTGGAGCGAGGCGCTGGAAGGCACCGACTCGATCGCGCTCGCCGCGCTCGACCGCTTCTGCCTCGCGCTCGGCGCGGTTGCGGGCGACCTCGCGCTGGCGCATGGCGCGAAGGGCGTGGTGATCGCCGGCGGGCTGGGGCTGCGCATCAAGGACAAATTGCTGCGCTCGGGCTTCGACCAGCGCTTCGTCGCCAAGGGCCGGTTCCAGTCGCTGATGTCGGCGATCCCGGTCAAGCTCATCACCCATCCGCAGCCGGGCCTGTTCGGCGCCGCGGCCGCCTTCGCGCAGGAGCATCAATCGTGAGCAACATCGAAACCGTCATGCGCACCAGCCCGGTGATCCCGGTGCTGGTCATTCACGACGCCGCACAGGCGCGCCCGCTCGCCGAGGCGCTGGTCGCGGGCGGGCTGAAGGTGCTGGAGGTGACGCTGCGCACCCCTGCCGCGCTCGATGCGATCCGCGAGATGCGCCAAGTGCCCGGTGCGATCGTCGGCGCGGGCACCGTCGTGTCGACCGAACAGGTCGCGCAGGTGAAGGATGCAGGCGTCGAGTTCATCGTCTCCCCCGGCCTGTCGGCGAAGACCGGCGACGCGATCCTCGAGGCGGGCATTCCGTGGCTGCCGGGCGTCGCGACCGCGGGCGACATCATGCGCGGGCTCGACATGGGGCTGGAGCATTTCAAGTTCTTCCCGGCCGAAACCAGCGGCGGGGTGAAGGCGCTCAAGGCGCTCGCCGCGCCCTTCTACCAGTGCAAATTCTGCCCGACCGGCGGAATCACCGAGGCGAGCGCGCCCGACTGGCTGGCGATCGGATCGGTGCTGTGCGTCGGCGGCAGCTGGGTGACCGAGGGCACGCTGCCCGAGATCGAGGCCCGCGCCCGCGCCGCGGCGGGGCTGGGGCGGTAACTTCCGTCGGCATAAAGGTAGGCACTCCCCCTCTCCCCGTTCGTGCTGAGCTTGTCGAAGCACCGGCCCGGCACCCGTCCTTCGACAAGCTCAGGGCGAACGGAAAGAGCGAATACTCACATGTAAAAACAAACGGCTCGCCACGACGTGAGTCGTAGCGGGCCGTCACAGTCGATCGGAGGCGTGCCCAACGCTAAGCGGCGCGCCTCATAACCGGGTTATTTCTCGCCGGAGGCTTTGGTCACTGCCTTCCCGGCGGACGTCATGTCCTTGCCCGCACCGTGAACGGTGTTGCAGGCGGACAGCGCCAGCATCGCGAATGCGGCGGTGGCGAGGGCGATCTTGCGGTCCATGTTCGTCTCCTCTCAGGAAAAGGGGTGCGGCGGGCCGGATACGCAGGCCCGCCGCGGGCACTCAGCGCAGGCGGCGGCGGGTGGCCGTCGTCGCGCCAAAGGCGGCCGCGCCGGCGCCGGCGAGCAGCGCGAGCACGAGGATGAACGAGGTGCTCGCGGCGGCACCGGCGGCGGCGTCGGTCGCCGACTTGGCGGTCTCCACCGCATCGTTCTTGGTCTTCACGAACTGCGCCTTGGCGCGCGTGACCTGCGCCTGCGCCTGTTCGCGGCTGATCTTGCGCTGCGCCGCGACCACGTCGACGATCCGGCTTTCGGCGCGCTGACCATCGGCACCGCCGCGGGCGAGCGCTGGCAGCTGCCGCGCGATTTCGGTCTGCGCCTGTTCCGGCGTCATCTGTGCCGGATCGTTCGGCGCGTCCGATAGATAGGCCGACGCCTCCTGACGCACGTCACGGGCATCTACCCCCGCAACCTGCGCCGCCTTGGGCGCGACCGCCCCGACCGTCGCGCCCGCCGCACCCGCGACCGAACCGACCGTGCGGAACGCCCCGCCGATGATCCCGCCGACCGCCGAGGTCAGCAGGTACAGCGTCAGGATCAGCGTCACGCCCCACACGACTAGCCCGTGCGACAGCGCGTCGAACTTCTCGGTCACGCCCGACAGGCGCGCAGCGGCATAGCCGCCCGATCCCAGCGCGACGATGGTGGTGATCAGCCAATAGATCCCGGCCGCGATGCCGAACCCCGCCGCGCCCGGGGTGGTACCCTCGACCGGATCGACCATCGACAGCCCGATGCCGGTGCCGAGGATGCCGAGCAGCAACTGCACCGCCACTGCGATCACCACGCCCGCGAAGATCGCGCCCCACGACACGCGCCGCCCGGCGCGCACGATCACGCCGTCGTCCAGCGGCACCATGCCGGCGGAAATGTTCGTTGCCATACGCACTCCTGTTACTCTTTCGTGGTCGGCGTGGAGGCCAAGATGGCCGTCTAACGTCTTTCGGTCGCGATGCGCGGACAACAGTCAGCTGCATGCGGCTCCAGTTTGCGGCATGCCGAACGCGAGACGATCACCCGGCTTACTCCCCCCGATCGGCGCAAGATGCAGCCGATTTCAGGCTACTAACCTGCCTTGGATTAGTAGGTTCCATTAGGAACTAAGAGCGGTTGTGGTCAGGGCAATATATGACCGCTGTAAAACCAATTGACAGCCGGGTAATACCAAAGCACCTTGATCCGAGCAGGAGGAGCAGGGCCCGCGATCGGACAAACCGACCGGCGTCACATGCTCAACGATCGGGGGACAAGCAAAAATGGCTGTTGTTGTGGGCGAACCTATGCGCGCGACGCGTGCGGTGCAGGCGATGCTGCTCGGCACCGCGGGGTCGATGCTCTGGCTGATGGCACCGGCCGCATCGGCGCAGACCATTCCGATCGACCCCACGACGACCACCACCCCGACTCCCGCCAACAGCGAGCCGATCGCCGCCGCCGACGCTGCCGAGGAAGCGGGCGAGGTCGTCGTCACCGGCTTCCGCGCCTCGATCGCGACCGCGCTCGACGCCAAGCGCCGCGACACGCGCGTCAGCGACGGCATCTCGGCGGAGGATCTCGGCAAGTTCCCGAGCCAGAACATCACCGAATCGATCCAGCGCATCTCTGGCGTGCAGATGCAGAACATCAACGGTCGCGGCGCGACGATCAGCATTCGCGGGCTCGGCCCGCAATATGCGCTGACCACGATCAACGGCCAGACCTTCAAGAGCGCCGACTTCACCGACGGCTTTCGCTACGACATCATCCAGACCGAGCTGGCGAATGCCGTGCAGGTGCTGAAGTCGCCGACCCCGGATATGGACAGCGGCGGGCTGTCGGGGACGATCAACATCCAGACCGTCCAGCCGCTCGACTATAAGAACCGCAAGATCGTGCTGTCCGCCAAGGCGCAGAACAGCGAATATGCCGGCAAGACGATCACGCCCAAATTCGGCGCAAGCTACGTCGACCAGTTCGCCGACGGGCGGCTCGGCGTGTACGTCAACGTCGGGTATCAGAAGCTGGAGGATCGTGCCGACTATCTGTTCCAGGATCGCTGGGCGACGCAGACGATCGACGGCGCGGTGATCGCGGTGCCACGCCGCCCGCGCTACCGCCGCATCGATCGCTCGATCGAACAGCTGACCGGCAGCGGCGGCGTGCAATGGCGCCCGACCGACCGGCTCGAGATCGACGCCACCGCGATCTACGCGCGCGACGACACGAAATACGACGTCAACCAGCAGGTGTTCCTGTTCAACACGTCACGGCTAACCGCCGGCAGTATCAGCGACGGCGCGTCGAAGGTAACTACCGCCACCAACTTCACGCTGGAGAACAACCGGCAGGAGGAAAGCCGCAAGCTGTCGAGCCAGGGCTATACGCTGGCGATGAAGTGGAAGGACGAGGACGGGCTCGCGGTCCGCGCGGTCGGCAATTTCACGCGCGGGCACGCCTATTCGCGCGAGGATGCCGCGATCCTCGGCGTCACCATTTCGTCGGCGACGCTCGACATCACCGATCCGCGCAAGCCGAAATACACCGTCGCGGCGAACCTGTCCGATCCGGCGCTCTACAATCAGGCGACGCTGGTGCGGAACGAATTCCCGAACGGCGCGACGCGTCGCACCACCGGCAAGGAAGTCTCGACGCAGGTCGACGTCACCAAGGACGTGACGCTCGGCCCGATCTCGCAATTCGCGGCCGGCACCAAGTTCCGCCACGAAAGCTTCGTGCGCGATGTCGGCCGCCACGATCTTGGCTCGATCGCCAATCGTCCGGGCGCGACCAGCACGTTGTTCCCGGCGCTGTCGGCAGCCAGCTACGGCGTCGGCGGCTTCCTCGACGGCAACGGCAACCTGCCCAATGCGTGGATCGCGCCCGACACCGCCGGCTATCGCCAGGCGCTCGCCAAAGCCGGGCTGTCGGTGCCGGACCTGCCCGCGCCGGAGGGCAGCTATACCGTCGATCGCTACATCCCCGCCGTCTATGCAATGGCGTCGCTCGACAGCATGGTGTTCGGCGCGCCGCTGCGCGGCAATCTCGGCGTGCGCTACGAGCACACCCGGCAGGTCGTGAACGGCAACATCACCCAGCCGCGCACCGGCAGCTACACCGACGTAACGCAGAAGATCGGCGAATATGTCGAGACGCAGGAATATGACAACGTCCTGCCGAGCCTGAATCTCGTGCTGGAGCCGACCCGCACGCTGCAGGTGCGCTTCGCCGCCGCCAAGGTGCTGGTGCGCCCGATCCTCGACTCGCGCAGCTCGCTGGCACAGACCACCTCGTCGACCGCCAACACCTTCCCGGTCGGCACGCGCACGCTGACGATCGATCTCGGCCAGTCGGGGCTCAAGCCGCTAACCGCCGACCAGCTCGATCTGGGCGTCGAATGGTATTACGGCCCGGCCAGCGCGCTGTCGATCAACGGCTTCTATAAGTGGGTGAAGAACGGCACCTTCTCGTCGCTGGTCTGCCCGTCGGCGTTCAACGGCACCGCGCTGTCGCGCGCCAGCACCGGCGCGACCAACGGCGACTGCGTCGATGCCGCGGGCAACATCTATAACATTACCCAGACCTCGAACGATCCCAGCACGATCCGCATCCGCGGCGTCGAGGTCAGCTGGAACCAGTCGTTCGACCGCTGGCTGCCCGTCGACGGCTTCGGCTTGCTGGCGAACTACACGCGCGTGATCCCGACCAAGGTGGCGATCGGCACCGGCTTCACGGTGCGCAACCTGTCGAAGAACACCGCGAACATCACGCCTTATTGGGAGGACCGGCTGTTCAGTCTCCGGCTGTCCGCCAATTACCGCAGCTCCTACGAACAGAATGGCGCGGACAGCTTCTTCGCGACCGAAGGCCATACGGTGCGCGCGCGCACGCAGTTCGACCTGTCGGCGGGCTTCACCCCGACCGATTACCTGAGCTTCGCAGCGGGGGTCATCAACCTCAACAACAGCCGCGAAGAGGCCTATTACAACAACAATCCGTCGATCTGGCAGGAGAGCAGCTTCTACGGCCGCAGCTTCTACCTGTCGGCGACGCTGCGGATGTAAGCTCCGTCATGGCGAGCGTAGCGCGGCACTCGATTGCTTCGCTGCGCTCGCACCGACGACAGTCGGAAAGGTCGCTTGTTGTGACCGGACGCAGACCGTACGCTGCGGAAAACGAACGGGGGTCTTGCCATGCGCCATCTGCTTCTCGCCGCCGCTGCGCTCGGTGCGCTCGCACAGCCTGCGTCCGCCGAGCCCGATTACGCCGCGGCGATCCGCGCCGATTACGACCAATCGTTGGCGGCGATGTGGGACGACTTCCACCGCCATCCCGAACTGTCGTTCAAGGAGGAGCGCACCGCCGCGAAGATGGCGGCGGCGCTGCGCGCGATCAAAGGCGTACAGGTCACCGAAAAGGTCGGCGGCACCGGCGTGGTCGGCGTCCTGAGGAACGGCACCGGCCCGGTCGTGCTGGTCCGCGCCGACATGGACGGCTTGCCGGTCGAGGAGAAATCCGGGCTCGCCAACGCCAGCACGGTGCGGCAGGTCGGCATCGACGGGGTCGAGGCGCCGGTGATGCACGCCTGCGGGCACGACACGCATATCGTCGGGCTGGTCGCGACCGCGCGGCAGCTCGCCGCGATGAAGGATCGCTGGGCCGGGACGGTCGTCTTCGTCGTCCAGCCCGCCGAGGAACGCGTCGGCGGCGCGGCGGCGATGGTCAAGGACGGGCTCTACACGCGCTTCCCCAAGCCCGATTACGCTTTGGCCTATCACTCCAATTCCGAAGGGCTGGCCGGCACCGTCTCGGCGTCGGAGGACATCCAGTACAGCTCGTCGGACAGCGTCGACATCGTCGTCCCCGGCATCGGCGCGCATGGCGCGAGTCCGCAGGCCGGCAAGGACCCGGTCTATATGGCCAGCCAGCTCGTCATCGCGCTGCAGGGACTGGTCAGCCGCGAGCGCCAGCCGCTGCGCCCCGCGGTCATCACCGTCGGCAGCTTCCACGCCGGGCTGAAGCACAACATCATCTCGGATCAGGCGAAATTGCAGGTGACGGTGCGCGCCAACGACGAGGCGACGCGCGCGCAACTGCTCGCCGGGATCCGGCGCGTCGCGCGCGGCATCGGCGAGCTGAACGGGATGCCGGCCGACAAGATGCCGGTGGTGACGGTGATCGAGGGCACGCCGACGACGGTCAACGACGCCGCGCTCGCCCGCCGGCTGAATGCGGTGATGGCGACGACGCTGGGCGCGGACAAGGTGATCCCCTTCCAGCAGAAGGGGATGGGCGCGGAGGACTTCGCCGCGTTCATCGAGCCCAAATACGGCATCAAGGGCTATTATTTCGCGGTCGGTGGCACGCAGCAGGCGGCGTTCGACGCCGCCGCCAAAGGCGGCCCGCCGATCCCCTCGCACCATTCCCCGTTGTTCAAGGTCGATCCGCAGGCGGTCGTCACAACCGGCGCAACCGCGATGACCGCCGCGGTGCTCGACCTGCTCAAGCCCGGCGGCGCGGCGTAACGCCCCCGTCATCCCGGACTTGACCCGGGACCCCGCTTCTTCTCCGACCCATCAGGAAAAAGCGGGGCCCCGGATCAAGTCCGGGGCGATGATCATTTCGGAAGGATCGGCGGCGAATAATCCGTGGCGGTCATGAACACGCTGTCGACCTTGGTCACCAGCTTGCCCGTGGCCTCAGAGGCGGCGACGACCTTTTGCCACTCAGGATCCTTCCCGAACGCCGCCCAGTCCGCGTCGCGCGCCGCGCGGCTCGGATAGGCGAGCACGTACACCACCCGTCCTTCCGGCGCAGCCTCGGTGGCGATCTCGTTCCAATACGCGACATTGGTCATGCCGTGCTTCGCGAACAGCCCCAGCGTGTGCTCGCGGAAGCGCGCATTGAGCGCCGCCGCCTTGCCCGGCGCCGGGTAATAGGTGCGCAGCTCATAGACCGCAGTCTTCGGATCGAGCTTCGCCGGCTCGGCCTGCGCCGCCGCGCCGGCCAGCACCGCCGCCACACTCGCCCACAATATCCGTCGCATCCTGCCCCTCCTTCTCTTTCTGGCCAACCTTTCGTCCGTAAATCGTTGATCGGACAAGCCCCCAGCCCTTTCTCTCGCACAAAGAAGAGCTTAACCTCGATCGTGCCCGATGATCGGGCTGGAGGATGTCCGATGCTTCGTCTGCTCGCTGTCGCCGCCGCGCTGACGCTGGTCGCCTCGCCGGTCGCCGCCGCGCCGTGCAAGGATCCGAAGACCGGCAAGTTCGTCAAATGCCCGCCCGCCAAAGCGACGCGCTGCAAGACCGCCAATGGCAAGTTCGCCAAATGCGGCACGCCCGGCGCGCGTCCGGTCGGCTGACGCGCGGCGCACGACGCGCTACACCGGCGGGCATGACCGATACGCACATCCTCATGCCCGCCCCGATGCCCGCCGCGGTGATCGCCGCGCTCGACGCGCGCTTCACGCTGCACCGTTTGTGGGAGCAGCCCGACGCCGACGCCTTCATCGCCGAGCATGGCGCGGCGATCCGCGGGCTGGCCGCCAACACGCTCGCCGGGCGGGTCGATGCGGCGCTGTTCGACCGGCTGCCCGCGCTGGAGATCGTCGCCAATTTCGGGGTCGGCTATGACAATATCGACGCAGCGGCGGCGGCGGCGCGCGGGATCGTGGTCACCAACACGCCCGGCGTGCTCGACGCCGAAGTCGCCGATCTTGCGCTCGGGCTGCTACTCGCGACGGTCCGGCGCCTGCCGCAGGCGGACCGCTATGTGCGCGAGGGGCGCTGGGAGCAGGCGCCCTTCCCGCTCTCGCCGACGCTGCGCGGGCGCACGGTCGGCATCCTCGGGCTGGGCGCGATCGGGCAGCAGATCGCGCGCCGGCTGGAGGGGTTCAATGTCGCGATCGCCTATCACCAGCGCACGCGCCGCGACGACGTGGCCTATGCCTACCATGACAGCCCGGTCGCGCTCGCACATGCGAGCGACGTGCTGATCGCGATCGTGCCGGGCGGCGCGTCGACGCGGCATTTGGTGAATGCAGAAGTGCTGGAGGCGCTGGGCAAGCAAGGCATCTTCATCAACGTCGCGCGCGGCAGCGTTTCCGACGAGGCCGCGCTGATCGCCGCGCTGCGCGAGGGAACGATCCTCGCCGCCGGGCTGGACGTCTATGCCGACGAGCCGCACGTCCCGGCCGAATTGCGTGCGATGGACAATGTCGTGCTGCTGCCGCACCTCGGCTCGGCCTCCGCACAGACCCGCGCGGCGATGGGGCAGTTGGTGGTCGATAACCTCATCAGCTGGTTCGACACCGGCGCGGCGCTAACCCCGGTGCCCGAAACCGCCTGACCCACGAAATGGGGAGCAGCGCGCCTGGCGCTGCTCCCCGATCCGCTTACGCGCGCGGCGCGGCCGGCGCGGGCGGCACCTGCCCGTTCACCGGCGGCGGCGGCGGCGGAGCGCCGGCACCCGGCGGGGGCGGGGGCGCGCCGGCTCCCGGTGCGGGCGGCGGAGGCGGAGCGCCCGCACCCGGCGGAGGGGGCGGCGGCGCACCGGCTCCCGGCGGCGGAGGCGGCGGGGCACCAGCGCCCGGCGGGGGCGGAGGCGCACCGGCCCCCGGTGCGGGCGGCGGCGGGGGCGGCGGCGGCGCGCCGACCTCGCGCACCCCGCCCTGATCGGCGAGGAAGCGCGCGCGCAACTGCCCGTCGTCGAAGCGACCCTGCACAAGCACCGGCGCACCCTTGGTCAGCGTGCCCGCGCCCCGGCCAGCATCGACCAGCGTCCGCCCGCTCGCATCCTCCACCAGAAAGCGCGTGCCATAGACACCCGCGACCCGCCCACGCACCGTCACGATGCCGCTGGTCGCGGGCAATTTGGCGATTGCGGTCGGGACGGTCGGCGCCATTTCGACACTCGGTCGGGTCAGCTGCACCGCGCCCGCGCCGCCCGCCGCCCCCATGGCCAGCAACGCGGCACCGCCGAACGCGAGACGCTGCCCGCGCGACAGATGTGGGATCATCGAAGCCTTCATCACTCACTCCTCTTCGGGTTGATGAGCGATGGTTAGGCGCAAGCCCTGCCACCCGCGCTGAACCGGATCGTTCAGTTTCGGTTTAAGCGATCGGCATAGGGCTGGCGTGTGAAGGAAGGGGCAAGATGCGCATCCTGCTGGTCGAGGACGACCGCGATCTCGGGCCGGCGATCGCGCGCGCGCTACGCGAGGAGAAGTTCGCGGTCGATGTCGCCGATAACGGCATCGACGCCGCGCATCTCGGCGAGACCGAGCGGTTCGACGCCGCGGTGCTCGACCTCGGCCTGCCGGGGCGCGACGGCATCTCGGTGCTCAAGGCGTGGCGTGACGCGCACCGTGACCTGCCGGTGCTGATCCTCACCGCGCGCGACGGCTGGTCGGACAAGGTCGCCGGGTTCAAGGCGGGCGCCGACGACTTTCTCGTCAAACCGTTTCGCGTCGAGGAATTGGTGATGCGGCTCCGCGCGCTGATGCGCCGTGCCGCGGGCCATGCGCAGGCGCGGGTCGCGTGTGGGCCGCTGTCGTTCGATACGCAAACCGGCGTGTTCGAACGCGACGGCCTGCCGCTCAAGCTGACCGCGTTCGAATGGCGCGTGCTGTCGCAGCTGATGCTCCACCGCAATGCGGTGATCGAGCGGCTCGACTTGCTCGAGCGCGTCTACGAGGGCGATGCCGATGTCGATTCGAACAGCCTCGAGGTGATCGTCGGCCGGTTGCGCAAGAAGATCGGCGCGACGCTGATCGAGACGGTGCGCGGACGCGGTTATCGGCTGGTGTGCCCGGCATGACGCGGTGGATGCCGCGATCGTTGCAGGCGCGGATGCTGCTGGTGTCGGCGGTCGCGACGTTGCTGGCGCTGGTGCTGGCGGGCGCGGTGATGGCCGGGCTGCTCGGGCGGTTCGTCACCGAGGGGCTCGACCGCCGGCTCGACGCGCAACTGCTGGTGCTCGCCTCGGTGGTCGATGGCGAGGGGCGCGTCGATCGTGCGCGGTTGACCCAGCGCGTGGCGGCCTTCGGCAGCGATCCCGGCTGGCAATGGCGGATCGCGGGGCCGGACGGCGCGATCGGTGCCGCCGACATTCCGACCCCGCCGGCCGGACCGCCCACGCCGCCCAAGCCCCCCGCCCCGCCCGCTCCACCCGGTCCGCACCCGGTCGAGGCGAAGGCGGCGGACGGCGGTGCGCTCCACGCGCGGACGATCACGTTCAGCACGCGCCGCGGCGACGTGACGTTGACCGCCGCCGCGCCGCGCGCGGTGATCGCGCGTCCGATCGAGGGCGCGCTCGCGCCGCTGCTGATGGCGCTCGCCGGCGTTGCCGCACTGCTGACCGGCGCCTTGCTCGTCCAGCTGCGTGTCGCGCTGCGACCGCTGCGCCGGTTGCGCGAACAGGTCGCGGCGATCCGCACCGGCGCGCGCGAACGGGTCGACGACGACCAGCCCGCCGAACTCGCGCCGCTGGCGAGCGAACTCAACGCGTTGACGGTGGACAACGCCGCGGCGCTCGCGACCGCGCGCGCCTCGGCCGCCAATCTTGCCCATGCACTCAAAACGCCGGTCGCGGCGCTGGCGATCGACCTGCGCGACCAGCCGCGCCTCGCCGCGACGGTCGCGCGGATCGACCGCACGATCCGCCATCATCTCGCCCGCGCCCGCGCCGCCGCGGTGAACCGCCGCGTCGTCACGCCGCTCGCGCCTGCGATCGCGGACATCGCCGCAGTGGTGGAGCGGCTGCACGACGGCCCGCCGCTGACGATCGTGCGCGCGATCGCGGACGATCTCGCGGTCGCGGTCGATGCGCAGGACCTCGACGAACTACTCGGCAACCTCCTCGACAATGCCGCGCGCCATGCCACGTCGCGGATCAGCGTCGTCGCACGGCGTGACGGGCGCAGCGTCGCGGTGAGGATCGCCGACGACGGCCCCGGCATCCCCGCCGACGCCCGCGCGCAGGTGCTGCAACCCGGCACGCGGCTCGACGAGCGTGGCGATGGTCACGGCTTCGGATTGCCGATCGTCGCCGAGCTGGCGGGGCTGTATGGGGGCGGTGTGACGCTGGCGGAAAATGCGCCGCAAGGGCTGCGGGTCACGCTCACGTTACCGGCGGCCTAACCGTCATCCCGGCCTTGATCCGGGATCCCGCTTCTTTCTGCCCCTCGGGGAAGAAGCGGGGCCCCGGATCAAGTCCGGGGCGACGAGAATGGGCAGGAACCGCTCACCATTCGGCGATCGCCTCTCCAGCGCGGATCGGCTGCCCCTCCTGCAACCCTTCACGCAGCCGCGCTCCACCGGGCAGGAACATCACGATCGTCGAGCCATGCTCGAACCACCCCATCTCCGCACCCTTCGTCACCGCGACGTCGCACACCCGCCGCCCCGGCCCATGCTCGCGCAACGTCCGCGCGGTGTCGAGGAAGGTCAACCGGATGCTCGCCACCAGAATCGCCGCGACCGGCACCAGCAGCAGCGCGCGCCCGTCCTTCCCCCGCGCCTCGATCACCGCGCGCTCGTTGCGGCAGAACAGCCGCTCGACGCGGCGCAGCGCGATCGGATTGACGTTCCAGCAATCGCCCGACTGATAGGTCACCGCCTCGACCGTCAAATCGGCGGGCGCATGGAAACGGTGATACATTCCCGCGGTCAGCCGCAGCGTCACGAACCACCCGTCCGCGAACCGCGCCGCCACCGCCGCATCGGGCACCAGCTCTTCGAGACGATACGGAAACCCCTTCACCTGATAGAGTTGCCCGTTCTCCACCCGCCCATGCGCGCCGACGATCGCATCGCACGGGCTCGCCACCACGTTATCACCCGGCGCGAACACCCGCGCCCCGTCGCGCAGCCGCCGGATGAACCCGTCGCGCAGGCTCGCAAACCGCGTCGTCTCGGCATCGCGCAGGTCGACGTCGCAGAAGAACCGCCACGCCGCCAGCGCCGGCTTCGCGACCAACGGATGCTCGATCGCCGCGATCCGCCCGACCATCTTCGTCGCCCAGCGCCGCGGCAGCCGGTTGGTCAGCAGGAAATTGAGGTCTTCCTGCAGCAGCACGCGCATCAGTCCGCTTCGCATTGTCACACCTGCGTCATCGCGGCGCGCGTAGTGGCGCCATGGAGAAAAAGACCCTCGCCGCCGTCGCCGGGCTCGTCGCCGGCACTTTGTTCGCCGCGACCAAGGGCCGCGAGCGGCTCGCGCTGTCGCGCGCCAAGCACCCCGGCCCCGGCGGGCACGTCCGCATGGCCAAGCGCATCGCCGGGCAGATCCCCTATTACGCGCATGTCGAGGAACGCTTCTTCCGCGCCGACGCGTGCGACGCCAACATCGCCGCCCGCCGCCGTGCCGGGTTCGAGCGGCTGGCGGCGCTCTATGCCGAGCGCTTCCCCAAGACACTCGCGCTCACCGCCGAGACGCGCGAGGGGCTGTCCGACCTGCAATTCACCGGCCGCTACCGCGTGCCCTTCCCGTTCGCCGCGACGGTGCGCGAACACCTGCCGGTCGGCGCGTTCATGGCGCGATCGGACGGCGCGTGGCTGACCGATCTCGACGGCAACCGCTTGATCGACCTGACTGGCAGCTACGGCGTCAATCTGTTCGGCAACGACTTCTACAAGGCGACGATGCGCGAGGCGCTCGACACCGCCGAACCGCTCGGCGGGGTGCTGGGCAGCTATCATCCGGTCGTCGCCGACAACGTCCGCCGGCTGCGCGCGCTGTCCGGGCTCGACGAGGTGTCCTTCCACATGTCGGGCACCGAGGCGGTGATGCAGGCAGTGCGGCTGGCGCGCTATCACACCGGCAAGCGCCGGCTGGTGCGCTTCGCGGGCGCGTATCACGGCTGGTGGGGCGAGGTGCAGCCCGGCATCGGCAACCCCGTGCCGGCCGATCACACGCTGACGCTCGCCGACCAGTCCGAGCAGACGCTGGCAGTGCTCGCCCGCCGCAAGGACATCGCCTGCGTGCTGGTCAATCCGTTGCAGGCGCTCCATCCCAACGGTGGCGCGCCAGCGGACAGCCAGTTGGTCGACAGCGCGCGCACCGCAGGGGCCGATCTGCCCGCGTATATCGCATGGCTGCGTCGCCTCTCCGAAACCTGCCGCGCCAACGGCATCGTGCTGATCTTCGATGAAGTCTTCATGGGTTTCCGCCTCGCACCCGGCAGCGTTGCGCGGGCGTGGGGCATCGATCCGGACATGATCGTCTGGGGCAAGACGCTCGGCGGCGGGTTGCCGATCGGCGTGCTGACGGGCCGCGCGGCGCTGATGAAGCGCTGGCGCGACGATCGCCCGGTCGACATCTGCTTCGCACGCGGGACGTTCAACGCGCATCCCTATGTGATGGCCGCGACCGACGCCTTCCTGCGCCGGCTCGACACGCCGGAAGTCGCCGCGCTGTATGACGGCATGACCGAACGCTGGAGCGCGCGCGCCACACGGCTCAACACGATGCTTGCGGAGGCGGGACTGCCGCTGTCGGTCGCGCATCTCGAGACGGTGTGGACGATCCTCTACACCCGCCCGTCGCGCTACAACTGGATGCTGCAATATTACCTCCGCGCCGAGGAGATGGCGCTGTCGTGGGTCGGCACCGGGCGGCTGATCTTCAGCCTCGACATCGACGATGCGCTGTTCGCGCAGATCGCCGCGCGGATCGTCGCGGCGGGGCAGGCGATGCAGGCCGATGGCTGGTGGGACGGGCCGGTTTCGACCAACAAGCAATTGAAGCGACAGGCATTGAAGGAGTCGCTGGCGGCGCGGATCAGGGGCGGGTGATGGGGCGCCTGTCCCCTCCCCACTCCGTCATTCCCGCGCAGGCGGGAATCCAGAACCCATGTCGTTACGGCTCGATCGAGACAGTGGCAGCTACCGTCCCGATCCTCACCAGCCATCGCGCGTCTGGATCCCCGCCTTCGCGGGGATGACGAAGCGAACGGGAAACGGGAGCGACGCCTCCCGTCACCCCCGCCGTTACGCCGCGGCGTGCGTGTCGTCGCTACGCCCGTGCTTGATCAATCGCGCTGGCGCGGTGCGATACAGGCGGAAGTCGCTGAACGGGTCGGTGACGATCTTGGTCGCCCAGACGATCCCCGTCTCCAGATCGCGCTCGATCCACAATTGCCCGACCCGGAACAGGACCGCCGCGACACCGAAGAACAACCACCCGAAGCCGACATGCCGCAGGAAGTCCATCGCCCCCTCGGGCCGCTCCAGCAATCCGAACAGCGTCGGCGACAGTGCCAGCACCACCGGGATCGCCAGCCACAATCCCATCAGCACATATTTGCGCATCAGATTGTAGCCGACCTTCACCTCTTCCTTATATTCGTGGCTGACGCCATTCTCTTCGTCATAGTCTTTCGGCTCGAAGAAGAAATGCCCGGCCTGCCGGCTGGTCATCGCCACGCCCCACGCCAGCAGGCTTGCCAGCGCAGCATCGACGAACAGCAACGCATAAGCGGTGATGAACGTGCACGCGCTGACGAAATGCAGGCTCTGGTTGATCAGATCGTGATGGTAGTAACGATGATCGTCCCAGCGCTGCTCCTTCAACTGCGCGCGGAACCCGGGATTGCCCTGCTCATCCTCGAAACGGAGCTTGCGAAGCGACGGCATCATGCCTTCTCCTTGGCGATGCGGACCAGCGAGAAATGTCCGAACGGCGGGATCGCGCGCCGCTCGGTCAGCGACACGTCGCTGCGGGTCGCGATCCAGTCGGTGTAGAGCGCGAACGGGAAGTCAGTCCGGAAGCCGAGCCGCTCGGTGATCGGCATCAATGCGCGCTCGATCCCGCCGCGCAGTCCCTGTTCGGCGCCGACGCGGGTGGTGATGATGATCTCGCCGCCCGGCCGGCAGACCCGCGCGAATTCATCCAGCGCGCGTCGCGGGTTGGCGACCGCACTCACCACATATTGCGCGACGACGACGTCGAACGACTCGTCCGCATAATCCAGCGCCTCGGCATCGCCGACGCGGATCGCATCGATATTGGTCAGGTTCAGCCGTCTGGTGCGCGCGCGCGCCTTGTCGAGCATATCCTCCGAAATATCGATGCCCGTCACGCGGCTGGTCGCGGCATATTGGGGCAGCGAGATGCCGGTGCCGACCCCGACCTCGAGGATCCGGCCCCCGATCCGGTCCGCGGCCCGGATCGCGGCGGCACGCCCCTGTCGGAACACCGGGCCGAACACCAGATCGTACACCGGCGCCCACCGATCATAGGCCAGCGCCACGCCGGCCGTCGTCATCGTCGCTGTCATTCCCGCCGCTTACCTTCGCTGAAGAACCCCGACCGGGCTCCGGAACCGCGACCCTTGTGCGACGGCGAGGTGTCAGCGTGACGACGTTTGAGTGACGGCCATCGTCACCGAACCGAAATGATAGTGACACATCCGACAGTCAAACCTTTATCTTTCAACTTGATCTGGATCACGGACCCAAGTGCAACGGCCTGACGTTCCGCGGCGCGGGACTTTTCTCCCACGAAAGGAAGCAGCCGATGGCCGTGAAATTCGCCGGAACCATGAACGCGATCAATCGCGGACTCGACGAAACCAAGCCCGCCAAGGGCGTCGACATGATCGAGGATTGGGAGGCTGCGCTTGCCGACGTCGACACGCCCGGTGCGAAGGGCATCCTGCGCGACCTCGGATCGCTGCGCAAGCAACTGGAGAAGGACGAGCCCGACGCCGATCGCGTCCATGCGCTGCTCCATCGGCTCGGCGCGGCGACCACCAAGATCGCCGACAAGGCCGAGAAGTCGCAGGACAAGCTCAAGTCGCTCGGCGAAGCGCTGACCGAGGCGGGCGAAGAGGAACACGACGAGGAGGAGGACGCCGAGGCGGCCGCCGCGCCGAAGCGCGCACGCAAGAAGAAGTAAGATTGGTGGGGGGCTGACACACCACCCCTCTACCGTCGCCCCGGACCTGATCCGGGGCCCCGCTTATCTCCAGCCGTGCGAGAAGAAGAAGCGGGGTCCCGGATCAAGTCCGGGATGACGGACGCTTTACCCCGCGATGCCCAGCGCTTCGGCCACCACCTTGTTGACGATCTTGCCGCCACGCACGTTGACGCCTTCCATCAACCCGGCGTCCGCCTCGGCGGCGGCATAGCCACGATCGGCCAGCGCCAGACCGTAGGGCAAGGTCGCATTGTTGAGCGCGTGGCTCGACGTCAGCGGCACCGCGCCCGGCATGTTCGCGACGCAATAATGGATCACGCCATCGACCTCATAGGTCGGCTCGGCATGGGTGGTGGCATGGCTCGTCTCGAAGCACCCGCCCTGATCGATCGCGACATCGACCAGCACCGCGCGCGGCTTCATCAGCTTCAGCATCGGCCGCGTCACCAGCTTCGGCGCCGAGGCGCCGGGGATCAGCACCGCGCCGATCACCGCATCGGCTTCCGAAATCTCGTGCTCGATCGATTCCAGCGTCGAGACGCGCGTCCGCACGCGGCCCTGGAACAGCTCGTCCAGTTCGCGCAGCCGCGGGATCGAGCGATCGATGATCGTCACCTCCGCGCCCAGCCCAACCGCCATCCGCGCGGCATGGGTGCCGACCACGCCGCCGCCCAGCACGACGATCCGCGCCGGCTGCACGCCGGGGACGCCACCGATCAGCACGCCGCGCCCGCCGTTGACCGCCTTGAGCGCGGTGCCGGCCGCCTCGATCGACAACCGTCCCGCGACCTCGCTCATCGGCGCGAGCAGCGGCAGGTGGCCGCGCGCGTCGACCACCGTCTCATACGCCACCGCGGTCACGCCCGACGCCTGCAGGCCCTTCGCCTGTTCGGGATCGGGCGCGAGATGGAGGTAGGTGAACAGGATCTGGTCCTCGCGCAGCTGCACCCACTCGCCGGGCTGCGGCTCCTTGACCTTCACCACCATCTGCGCGGTCGCGAACACTTCCTCGGCGGTGTCGACGATTCCGGCCCCTGCCGCGCGATAGGCGTCGTCGTCGGCGGCGATCCCGGCGCCCGCGCCGGTCTGGACGATCACCTCATGGCCATGCGCGACATATTCGCGCACCGCGCCCGGGGTCAGGCCGACACGATATTCGTGGTTCTTGATTTCCTTGGGCACGCCGATGCGCATGGGTCCGTCTCCTTAGTCTGCGTGCGATCTAGCATGATCCCGACGGCGGAACCGGGCGAACCGCACGCACGCCAGATGACTTTGCGGCGGATTCCTGCATTACCCGGCGGCATGACGCAGAAAAGCTACGTTCCGGATCGAATCGATCGGCGGTTGATCGCATTGTTGCTCGACAATGCCCGCGCCACCGCCTTCACGCTTGCCGAGGCGATCGGCCGCTCGGCGACCGCGGTCGCGCGGCGGCAGCGCGCGCTGGAGGAGGCCGGGATCATTACCGGCTACGCCGCGCGGCTCGATCTGGCACGGCTCGGCCGCGCAACGACGGTGCACATCAAGGTAACGCTGGAAAGCCAGCGTATCGACGTACTCGACGCCTTCGAGACGGCGATTGCCGCCAGCCCGTCGGTCGTGCGCTGTGACCTGATGTCGGGCAGCTACGATTATCTCATCACCGTACGCGCGCGCGACCTCGCCGATTTCGCGCACATTCATCGCGACGAACTTTCCCGGCTGCCCGGCGTCACGCAAATGGAAAGCGGCTTCGTCCTGCGCGAAGTCGTGGCATCGCGGCTGCCACTTTCCTTGCTTGATTAAGCACATAGCACACCGGATCAACCTTGATCCAAATCACAAAACAGGCCAGCACCTTTACCGGCACTGGCCATAGAAACATTTCGTCTTCATCTTCAGACTTCCGGGCCTTCTACTTCTTAACCAGCGATTCAACAAGTCACGGCAAAGACATTCCCTACTGATCTCGATTGGTCGATTTGCTTCGGTCGGGCGCGGAAGGAACAGAAATGGTCACGTGGTTTCAGCAACATGCGCCGATTCGCGCCAAGTTCACGATCCTGGCGCTGGTGTACGGCGCGCTTTCCGCACTGTCGCTCGGCGCGACGATCGCCGCCGTGCAGGACATGCTGCCTGGAACGATCGCGATCGGCCTGGCGACGGGGGCGCTGGTGGCGGTGCTCGTGGTCGCGCTGACGTCACGCGCGCTGATCTGCGCGCCCTATGTCGCGACCGTGGTGCGGATGGAGGCGCTGGCCGCCAACGACCTCGACACCGCGATCGCCTATACCGACCATCGCGACTGCGTCGGCCGCATGACCAAGGCGATGGAGGTGTTCCGACGCAACGGCAAGGCGCTGGCCAGCGCGGCACAGTCGCAGCAGATGGTGGTCGAGGCGCTCGGCACCGGGCTCGGCCGGCTCGCCGACAACGACCTGACCTACCATATCGAGCAGCCGTTCAGCGCCGATTACGATGCGCTGCGCACCAACTTCAACCGGGCGATGGCGGCGGTGTCGGGCACGATCGCGGCGGTGACGAGCGCGGCCAACGGCATCAACAGCGGCGCGGCGGACATTCGTCAGGCGTCGGACGATCTGTCGCAGCGCACCGAGCAACAGGCCGCCTCGCTGGAGGAGACCGCCGCGGCGATGGACGAGATCACCACCACCGTGCGCGAGACCGCGGCCGGCGCACGCCGCGCCAACGATGCGGTCGGCGACGCGCGCGCCGAGGCGGAAAGCTCGGGCGACGTGGTGCGCCGCGCGGTCGACGCGATGGGCGGGATCGAGCGCGCCTCGTCGGAGATCAGCGAGATCATCAGCGTCATCGACGGCATTGCGTTCCAGACCAACCTGCTGGCGCTCAACGCCGGGGTCGAGGCGGCACGCGCGGGCGACGCGGGCAAGGGCTTCGCGGTCGTCGCCAGCGAGGTTCGCGCGCTCGCGCAGCGGTCGGCCGACGCCGCCAAGGACGTCAAGACCAAGATCCTCGCCTCGTCCGAGCAGGTCGAATCGGGGGTGACGCTGGTCAGCGAGACCGGCAAGGCGCTGCAGCGGATCATCGCGCGCATCGGCGAGATCAGCACGCTCGTCTCGACGATCGCGCAATCCGCCGAGCAGCAGGCGACCGGCTTGCAACAGGTCAACACCGCGGTGTCGGAGATGGACGGCGTCACGCAACAGAATGCCGCAATGGTCGAGGAAGCCACCGCCGCCGCGCGCAGCCTCGCCGAGGAAGCCGATCGCCTGACCCGCGAAGTTTCGCGCTTCCGCACCGCGACGACGATGCGGCCGGTCCTTGCCGCGGCGCCCCCCGCTGCGTCGGTCCACGATCTTCAGACGCGCGCCGCCCAGGCTGGCCGCGACCTCGCCCGGACGGTGCGTCGCCCCGTGACCGGTACGCGCGGAACGGCGCTGGCGGTCGCCGATGACGACTGGTCGGAATTCTAGGTGGCAGGGCGGCCCGCCGCATCCTGCGACGGGCCGCCCAAGACCGGCCGGCGGGGCGTCGCCCCGACCGACGACGCAGCTCTGCCGCGGCGGGCATCGCGTTCCTTTCGTCATTCCCGCGCAGGCGGGAATCCAGACGCGCAGGTCCGTCGATAGAAGCGCAACCGTCAGCGTCTCTGGATCCCGCCACCGCGGCAATGACGGGAGTGCCGCTATCCCCGTCCCGCCGCATAGATCGCATCGAGCACCCGCGCCGTCGCGACATGGTCCTCCGCCGCCGCATCGAACCGCGCGCCGGCCGCCAGCCGCTCCGCCCAGTCGACCGCCGCGCGCCCGCCCCAATCGTCGGGCGGCACTGCCAGCGTCTCGCGCGCGGTGCCGCGGAAATGCTCGGCGGTGAAGTCGTAGAACGAGCCGCCGACGTTGCGCAGCGCCGCACCGCCTTCGGTGCCGTAAAAGGCCGCCTCGATCACCGCATCCTGCCCGGCGTTGAGCCGCCACGAACAGGCCAGCCGCACCACGACGCCGTTGTCGAGCCGCACCGTCGCCGCCGCATAATCCTCGACCGCCGCCGCGGTGACCGGCGCGCCGCTCGCATACAGCGCGGCGTCCACATGCTCGGCAACCGCGCCGGGATTGAGCCACAGGGCCAGGTCGGCGAGGTGGATACCGAGATCCATGACACATCCGCCGCCGGACCGCGCACGGTCGTAGAACCATGGCTTGTCCGGCCCATAGGCATTGTGGAAGGTCAGATCGATCGCGAACACACGCCCCAGCGCGCCGCCCCGCACCAGCGGCGCGATCGCGCGCATCCCCGCGGTATGGCGATAGGACAGATCGACCCCCAGCAAGCGGTCGGCGCGCCGGGCCGCCGCCACCACCGCTTCGTTCTCGGCGGCATCGCGGCCAAGCGGCTTCTGGCAGAACACCGCCACCCCCGCCTCCAGCGCCGCGATCGACTGCGCGGCGTGCAGCGCGCTCGGACTGGCGATCACCACCCCGTCGAGCCCGAGCGCCAGCATCTCGTCCAGCGACGCGCAGACCTGCGCGGCGGGCGCGTCCTGCACCGCCGCAGCGACCATCTCCGGCGACGGATCGCTGATCGCGACCGCCTCGACCGCCCCGCTGCCGACCATCGCCGCCATCCGGTGCCGCCCGATCCAGCCAGTGCCGAGGAAACCGATGCGGGGTTTGCTGTGGGTCATGCGTGCGTATCCTGAACTATATTCGTCATTCACGCGAAGGCGGGAATCCAGAACCCATGCCGTGTCGACAGAATAGCGCCGTCAGCGTGTCTGGATTCCCGCCTTCGCGGGAATGACGGAGTTGGTGTGCCTGTGGCCCCGCCTCAGAACGTCACCACCGCCTTCACGAACCCGGCGGGCTTGTCGCGCGTCGCCGCGACCGCCTCGTTCAATTCGGCCAACGAGAAGCGATGCGTCAGCAGCGCGGCGAGATCGACCCGCCCGCCGGCCACCGCCGCCACTGCCTCGTTGAGCCCGCGCAAATTCACCCGCGGGTCGCGTTCGTGCGCGTTGATCACGTCGATCCCCTTCCAGTTCCAGTCCTGCATGTTCACCTGCCGCGCGCCGTCCTGATGATAGCCGGCGACCACCAGCCGCCCGCCGAACCCGACGATCGCCGAGGCGAGGTCGAGCGGCCATTGTTTGCCGACCGCCTCGATCACCCGTTCGCACAGCGCTTCGCCCGTCAATTGCCTGACCCGCTCGATGATCGCCCAGTGATCGTCCATCGCGATCGTCTCGGCCGCGCCGTTCGCGCGCGCCAGCGCCAGCGATTCCGCGCGCCGCGAGATCGCGATCACCCGTGCCCCCGCGTCGCTTGCCAGCTTGGTCAGCACCGCGCCGAGAAAGCCGATCCCGACGATCGCCACCGTCTGCCCGGGCAGCACGTCGGCGCGGCGAAAGATGTTCATCGCGCACGCCAGCGGCTCGCCCGGAAACGCCTGCCCGTCGAGCGCGGGCGGCAGCCGCACCAACTGGTCGACCGCCGCCACGTCATAGGGCGCGAAGCTGTGCCCGGACAGCATCGTCACCCGCTCGCCGATCGCGACATCGGTGACACCCTCGCCCAGCGCATCGACGACGCCCCAGCCCTCATGCCCCATCCCGCCCGCTTCGTTCGGATAGGTCGACCACGGCTGCCCTTCCCACGGCTCGACGTTCGACGCGCACACGCCGCATCCCTCCAGCCGCACGCGCACCTCGCCCGCGCCGGGCTGCGGCACCGGCGCCTCGCGCACCTCGAACCGACCCGGCGCCACCAGCACCGCGGCGGGCATCATGCTTCCATTACCGTGCGACAATCGTTAAACTTTCCATGAATGAACCGCGTGATCTGAACGGCGCGCTCGCCGATAACATCCATCGCCTCGCCGAGCGCCAGCGCCGCGTCGAGGCCGACGCGCCGTGGTCGGACCGGCTCGCGGGCCGGATCACCGGCTTCACCGGGTCGATGACCTTCGTCGCACTGCACCTGACCTTCTTCGGCGGCTGGATCGTGTGGAACCTGTGGCTGACACCCAAGTTCGACCCGACCTTCGTCGTCCTGGCGATGATCGCGTCGGTGGAGGCGATCTTCCTGTCCACCTTCGTCCTCATCAGCCAGAACCGCATGGCCGCGCAGGCGCAGGCGCGCGCCGACCTCGACCTGCACATCAACCTGCTCGCCGAACACGAACTGTCGCGCCTGACCGCGCTGGTCCGGCAGATCGCCGAACGCGTCGGGGTCACGCCCCCCGACGACATTCCGGAGATCGAACGCGACGTCCGCGCCGAGGACGTGCTCGACACGCTCGACCGCGTTACGCCACCGCCTTCTGGCTCGTGACCGCGGCGGGCGCGTAGCGGTCGATCATACACGCGCAGAAATCAGCGAACGCCTGCGGATCACGCGCCGCGCTGGTGTGATGCGGCTGGATGCCGAGATGCTCGGGCGTAAAGCAGAAGGTGACGGTCGTGTCGAACTCGGCGAGCGCCTCCATCTGCCGATCGAACCAGTCGACCGCATTGGGGCGGAAGCTGTCGGCCCAGCTCAATCCGGTGCGCAGCTTCTTCGTCCCCAGTCGCTTCATCCACGTCACCGCATCGTCGAGCCGCGAGTCCTCGAAGTGGAACCATTGCATCAGCCCCATCTCCGACGCGACCTTGGCATAGCTGTCGAGCGACGGCTTGGGCGTCCCGTCCTCGCGGATCAGCCCCATGTAGAAGTGCCGGTAATAGCTCGATCCCTCCGCCTCGCGGTGGCGCGTGGTCGCACCCCATTCCTGCGGCAGGTCGAACAGCGAGTACCAATAGATGCGCGGCACGCGCCCGATCAGCAGCTCGGCGGTCTTTTCGACCCCGAACACCTGCACCTCCTCGGCGCCGAACGAGCCGACCCCGACCTCGGTCACCCACACCGGCTTGTCGGTCACCGCCTCGATCTCGGCGATCTTGGCGGGCCAGTCGTGGATCGACCACAGGTTCCAGTCGAGCGGGAAGCCGTGCACCGCGATCACGTCGACCGCGTCGAGGCACCCGTGCCCCTCCAGCCGCTTCACCCACAGCGGGTCGATCGGCGACATGCCCCCCAGCACGCGCGTCACCGCCGGATTGACCGCCGCGATCGACGCGCCCGCACGCTTCACGGTGTCGGCGAACAGCGACCAGTCGGGGTCGACCTCCGGATCCCAGTGCGACTTGTTGTTCGGCTCGTTCCAGATCATCGCGGCTTCGATCACGCGCGCACTCCCCCCTTGAATGGATAGACCGCCGCCGGCCCGTGCTCCGCAAAGGGCACGTCGCTGATGCGGCAGAGATAGACGTCGTCCTGCGGATGCGCGGTCACCGTGAAGCCGGCGGCGCGCAGCATCGCTTCCGAACAGGCGCGGTTGGGCGCCCACCAATTGGTCCAGTCGCCCGCGAACTTGCGCTCGATGAAGTGCAGCTTCGGATAATCGCGGTCGTCGAAATAGTCGGGCGGGGTCCAGGTGCCGGGCACGTAGAAGGGATGATCCTCCGGCACCTGCGCATCGTCTTTCGACCCCTGCTGCATCGTCTGGAACAGCATCAGACCGCCCGCGACATGCTCGCGGATCAGGTCGAGCGCCAGCAGCGGATGCCGCAGATGGTAGAGCACACCCATGAAGATCACGAGGTCGAACCGCTCGCCGAGCTGCGCGACGTCATAGACCGACAGGTTGCGGAACTCGACGCTGTCGCCGAAGCCCAGCGCCTCGCTCGCCAGCCGCGCCTGCGCGAGATAGCGGTCGTCGGAATCGATCCCGACCACCCGCGCCGCGCCGCGTCGCTTCATCTCGACCGAATAGAAGCCGGCGTTGCAGCCGATATCGAGCACAGTCTTGCCAGTCAGATCCTCCGGCAGGCAGACGCCGAACTCGGCGAACTTGTTGCCGGGATAATCGAGCAGAAAGTGATCGGGCGCGGTCTGCACGCCACCGGGCAGATGAATGTTGTGAAACCATGGGGCGAGTTCGGCGACCCGCGCGCGCAAATCTTCGGTCATCGATCCCCCGTCACCCTTCGACAGCATCAACTATCCTTCGACGGGCGCGTTCCACCCGCTTGATCTCGCTCAACTTAATAGTTCGGAACCGCCGCCGGGGTGTGCGGCGTTTGCGGCGGCATGAGCGATCACGGCTGGACCCGGGCGATGCGCGAGGAGCGCTACGAGGACGCCTGGGCGATCGAGCGGGACGTGCTTGCCGCACGCGATCCCGCGACGCGCGACGATCCGGCGCTCCCTTATCACCAGCGCTGGGTGTGGGACGGCGGGCCGGTCGAGGATCGCGCCGTGCTGGTGCGCTGCTATCACGGGCTCGGCGACACGCTGCAATTCGCGCGCTTCCTTCCGGTGCTGGCGCAGCGTGCGCGATCGGTGACCGTCGAGGCCCCGGCGCGGCTCCACGCCTTGCTGCACTTCCCCGGCGTCACGCTCGCCACGTTCGACGTCGCGCATCCGCTGCCGCCGTCGGCGTGCGACATCGAGATCACCGAGCTTCCCGCCGCGCTCCGCTGCACGCCACGTGACGTTCCCGTCCCCTATCTGAACGCCGCGCCCGCCCCGCTTGCCGACGACACGATCGGGTTGTGCTGGCAGGCCGGCGACTGGGATGCCGAACGCTGGGTGCCGCCCGCGCTGCTCGCACCGATCGCGTCGCGGCACGCGTGCCTGTCGCTGGTCAGCGCGCCGACCACGCTGACCGTCATCAACCCCGAAGGCTGCCCGTTCGATCTCACCGCGACCGCCGCGCTCGTCGCGGGTTGCGCGCTGGTCATCACCGTCGACACGATGATCGCCCATCTCGCCGGCGCGCTCGGTCGCCCGACATGGCTGCTGCTCAAGGCCGCGCCCGACTGGCGCTGGGACCCGGCCCGCCGCGACAGCGCCTGGTATCCGCACACCCGCCTCTATGCGCAGCCGACCGCAGGCGACTGGCAGACGCCACTCGCCGCCATCGCGCGCGATCTCGACATGATTCAAGGAGAAGACCATGGCCAGCCTCCCCAGCCCGTCCGTGCCCGTGTCCTGGGGTGAGTTGCTCGACAAGATCACGATCCTCGAGATCAAGCAGCACCGCATCGATCGCGCCGACGCGCGCGCCAATGTCGCGCGCGAACATTCGCTGTTGTCGCGGATCGGCGCGGGGGTGCTCGGGCAGGACGCGGTCGCCTCGCTCTATGCGCGACTGAAGTCGGTCAACGAGGACCTGTGGGAGATCGAGGACGCGATCCGCCGCGAGGAAGCCGCGCGCAGCTTCGGTGGCGAGTTCATCCGGCTGGCCCGCGCCGTCTACGTCAAGAACGATGAGCGCGCCGCGCTGAAGCGCGCGATCAACGTCGCACTGGAATCGGACTTGATCGAAGAGAAGAGCTATGCGGCGGTGAATTGATTTTTGACACAGCCGCCGCGTGCGCGGGGCGACAACACCGCTAGATCAGACAGCCATGGGCCCCTGCGAAGGCAGGGGCCCATGTCTCTCAAGTCGGTCCCCAACGCCGCCCCAACCGCACCGCCCATGTGTCAGAACAAACGCTCGTTCAACGCCACCACCACCGCCCCCTCGCCCTCCAGCGAAAGCGTCGTCACCGACCCCGGATCGCACCCGAGCGAGAAGATCCGCGTCAGCGGCAACCCCAGATAATGCGCCACCACCCCGCGGATCACGTCGCAATGCGACACGCATAACGTCACGCCCTCCCCGCACCCGGCGACGAACCCCACCGCGCGCGCGACCGCCTCGCCCATCGTCTCGCCGCCCGGACAGCGCGCCGCCCCGCGTTCGGCGTTCCACCGTTCCCAATCGGGATCGCCGTCGAGCGCCGCGAAGGAGCGTCCGGTAAAATCACCCAAATCCACCTCGTCCAGCGCCGCATCGACCGCCACCGGCAATCCCAGCGCCGCCGCGACCACCGCCGCGGTTTCGCGGGTTCGCGCGCGCGGGCTGCTGACGATCCGCGTGACGCCCCGCGGCGCGACCAGTCGTGCAAGCGCGTCCGCCTCCGACCGACCCTGCCCATCGAGCGAAATATTGGAACGACCGCTCAGCACGCGGCCGACTTCTTCATGATGCCCGTGTCGGGCAAGCAAAACACTTATGGCCATGCCGGATTGATCTGTATCAATTCAACCGCTTTGTCCATAAAAATTACGGTAACGCAATAATATACGGAACCAAGCTAAGTAGAAGATGTTCTTCTTCGCGCAATCAATCAGCAATGCGCGTGCGTGTCATTGATTGAGATCAATTGCGGGGCGGGAGGAATATTCGTGGAAACCATTCTCATCACCGGCGGGGCCGGTTTCATCGGGCGTTTCGTCGCCGATGAACTGCTGTCGCGCGGCCATGAAGTGCGCGTGCTCGACAGCCTGATCGAGCAGGTCCATGGCGATTGCGAGCGCCCGCCGCTCCTCAACGATGCGGTCGAGCTGATCCGCGGCGACGTGCGCAACGGCGATGTCGTCAGCAAGGCGCTCGACGGCGTCGACAGCGTCATCCACCTCGCCGCCGAGGTGGGCGTCGGCCAGTCGATGTACGAGGTCGAGCGCTACACCTCGACCAACGACGTCGGCACCGCGGTGCTGTTCGAGAAACTGATCGACAAGCCGGTGCGCCGCGTCGTCACCGCCTCGTCGATGTCGATCTATGGCGAGGGGCTGTACCGCGACGCTGACGGCAATATGGTCCAAGACGCCGAGCGCAAGGGGCTGCGCGACGGTTTGACCAACTGGGAGCCGGTCGATGCGCAGGGCCGCCCGCTCACGCCCGTCGCCACGCCCGAGTGGAAGCAGCCGAACCTCGCCTCGATCTACGCGCTCAACAAATATGTGCAGGAGCGCACGACGCACATCATGGCGGCGCCCTATGGAATCGAGGGCGTGTGCCTGCGGTTGTTCAACGTCTACGGCCCCGGCCAGGCGCTTTCCAATCCGTACACGGGCGTGCTCGCGATCTTCGCGTCGCGCCTGCTCAATGGCCAGCAGCCGATGATCTTTGAGGACGGCGAACAACGCCGCGACTTCGTGCATGTCAGCGACGTCGCGCGCGCCTTCGCCGATGCACTGTTCCTCCCGCAGGCGGTCGGCGGCACGTTCAACATCGGCTCCGGGCATGACCGTTCCGTGACCGAGGTTGCGACCGAACTCGCCAAGGCGATGGGCAAAAACGATCTGACCCCGGAGATCGTCGGCAAGGCGCGGATCGGCGACATCCGCCATTGCTTCTGCGACACGACGCTCGCGCAGGAACGGCTCGACTTCCGCGCTCGCCAAGATTTCACCTCCGGGCTCGCCGAACTCGCCGAATGGGTCGCCGAACAGACCGCCGAGGACAAGGTCGCGACGATGCGCGCCGAGCTCGAGCGCCGCGGGCTGGTCGCATGAGGGGGCCGGTCCTCGTTACCGGCGGGGCCGGCTTCATCGGCTCGAACCTCGCCGACCGGCTGGCGGGCGAAGGGCATGACGTGCTCGTCTACGACGCGCTCGCCCGCGCCGGGGTGGAGCGCAACCTCGCTTGGCTGCGCGAGCGCCACGGCACGCGCATCCGCTTCGTCCACGCCGACATCCGCGACGCCGCGCGGCTCGCCGACGAGGTCGCGGGCGCAGCGGCGGTGTTCCACTTCGCCGCGCAGGTCGCGGTGACCACCAGCCTCGACGACCCCGCCGATGACTTCACCACCAACATCACCGCCACCTTCCAGCTGCTCGAGGCGATCCGCACCCGCGCCCCCGACGTCCCGCTGATCTTCGCCTCGACGAACAAGGTGTACGGGGACCTCGCCGACCTTGATTTCGTGCTGGAAAACGATGCCTATCGGCCCGTCGACCCGCACGTCCGCGCGCATGGCATCGGCGAGGCACGCCCGCTCGACTTCCACACACCGTATGGCGTGTCGAAGGGAGCCGCCGACCAATACGTCCTCGATTATGCGCGCAGCTTCGGGCTCAAGACCTGCGTCTTCCGGATGAGCTGCATCTATGGCCAGCGCCAGATGGGCACCGAGGATCAGGGCTGGGTCGCGCACTTCCTGATCCGCGCGCTCAACGGCGAGCCGATCACGTTGTACGGCGACGGACATCAGGTCCGCGACGTGCTCGACGTCCGCGATGCGGTGAACGCCTATCTCGCGGCGTGGCGGCGGATCGACGATGTCGCCGGGCGCGCCTTCAACCTCGGCGGCGGACCCGACAATGCGGTCAGCCTCCGCCAGTTGCTCGCGCATATCGCGACGCTCACCGGCCGCCCGGTCGACGTGCGCTATTCCGGGTGGCGCGCGGGCGACCAGCGCTATTTCGTCGCCGACGCGCGCGCGGCCGGTACGACGCTCGACCTGCCCGCGCGCCGCGACTGGCGCGAGGGCGTCGGCGCACTCGCCGACTGGTTGCAGCGCGAACAGGCCGCCGCCGAAACGCCCGCGATCGAGGTCGCTGCGTGACAGGACGATTGTTGATGACCGCCGACGCGGTCGGTGGCGTCTGGCAATATGCGCTTCAGCTCGCGACCGATCTGGTTCATGCCGGCTGGTCGGTCGACGTCGCCACGCTCGGCCCCGCGCCCTCGCCCGCGCATCACGCGCAGGCCGAGGCGGCCGGCGTCACGCTGATCGACACGCGCCTCCCGCTCGACTGGCTCGCGAAGGATGCGCAGGCGGTGGCCAACTCCGCCGATGCGATCGCCGCGCTCGCCGCCGCACGCGCGGTCGATGTGGTGCAACTCAACCAGCCCGCGCTCGCCATCGCCGATTTCGCGATGCCGGTCGTCGCGGTCGTGCATAGCTGCGTCGCGAGCTGGTGGGAGGCGGTCGAACACGGCCCGCTCCCCGCCGATCTCGCGTGGCAGACTGAATTGGTCGCACGCGGCCTCGCGCGTGCCGATGCGATCGTTTGCCCGACCCGCGCCTTTGCCGCGACGGTCCAGCGTCTCTACGCGCTCCCGGTCGCGCCGCGCGCGATCCACAATGGTCGAACTCTGCCCGAAGCGACCGGTGCGCTTTACGCGCGCGCCTTCACCGCCGGACGCCTGTGGGACCGCGCCAAGAATATCGAAACGCTCGATCGCGCCGCCGCCCTGCTGCCGCTGCCGTTCCGCGCCGCCGGCCCCGCGCGCGGTCCGCATGGCGAGCATCAAAAGCTCCACCATCTCGAACCGCTCGGCCGGATCAGCGACGCCGCCATCGCCGCTGCGCTGTCGACCCGCCCGATCTTCGCCTCGGCCGCTCATTACGAGCCGTTCGGGCTGGCGGTGCTGGAGGCGGCGCTGACCGGTTGCGCGCTGGTCCTGTCCGACATCCCGACCTTCCGCGAATTGTGGGACGGCGCAGCGACCTTCATAGCGGCCGACGATGCGGACGGCTTCGCACGCGCCATCGCAACCCTCGCCGCCGACACCGACCTGCGCCTCGCCCGCGGTGCGCTCGCCCGCACCCGCGCGCTCGATTACGCGCCTGAGCAGACCGCGCGTGCGATGGCCGCGCTGCTCGACCGCGTCACCGCCACCGGCGAGCGGGTCGCGGCATGAGGCTGGTCTATTTCACCCACAGCCTCGCCTCGTGCTGGAACCACGGCAACGCGCATTTCCTGCGCGGCGTGCTCTCCGAGCTGATCGCGCGCGGCCACGACGTCCGCGTCTACGAACCCGCCAATGCATGGAGCCTCGAAAACCTGCTCGCCGACCATGGCGAGGCCGGGCTCGACGCGTACCGCACCGCCTATCCCGAACTGTCGTCGCAGACCTTCGCCCCCGACGCTGACCTGACCGAACTGGTCGACGACGCGGACGTGGTGATCGTCCACGAATGGAACGCGCACGATCTGGTCGCCGCGCTCGGCAAACTCCGCCGCGAGGGCGCGCGCTTCACCCTGCTGTTCCACGACACGCACCACCGCGCGGTCAGTGCGCCCGGGGAGATGCGCGCCTACGATCTCGACGGCTATGACGGCGTGCTCGCGTTCGGCGAGGCGCTGTCGCGCGTCTATCGCGGCTGGGGCTGGGGCGACCGCGTCTGGACGTGGCACGAGGCCGCCGACACCCGCCGCTTCTTCCCCGTCGACGGCGAGGCGCGCGATAAGCTCGTGTGGATCGGCAATTGGGGCGACGGCGAGCGCACCGCCGAGATCGAGAACTATCTGCTCGCTCCCGCGCGCGATGCCGGCTTGCCGCTCGACATCTACGGCGTCCGCTATCCCGACGACGGCAAGGCGATGCTCGCCGCCTATCGCGCGCGCTATCACGGCTGGGCACCCAACGCCGCCGCACCCGCGCTGTTCGCGCGTGCGCTGGCGACCGTCCACGTCCCGCGCCGCTATTACACGACGATCCTGCCCGGCATCCCGACGATCCGCGTCTTCGAAGCGCTCGCCTGCGGCCTGCCGCTCGCCAGCGCACCATGGGACGATGCCGAGCAGCTCTTCCGCCCCGGCACCGACTTCCTGTTCGCGCAGACCCCCGACGACATGACGCGCATCCTCCGCGACCTGCGCCACGACCCCGCCCTTCGCGCGTCGCTCGCTGCCGCCGGGCTCGAAACCATTCGCGCGCGCCACACCTGCGCGCACCGCGTCGACGAACTGCTGGCAATCCTCGCGCAGCTCGACGCCCCCTCCCATTCACGGAGCATTCCAGCGTGAAGATCGCCTTCTACGGGTCCAGCCTGCTGTCCTCCTACTGGAACGGTGCGGCGACCTATTACCGCGGCATCCTGCGCGCGCTCGGCGAGCGCGGCTATGACATCACCTTCTACGAACCCGACGCGTTCGAGCGGCAGCAGCATCGCGACATCGATCCGCCGGCTTACGCCAAGGTCGTCGTCTACCCCGCGACGCCCGACGCGCTCCGCGAGGTGCTGGCGGAGGCGGCACACGCCGATATCGTCGTCAAGGCGAACGGCGTCGGCGTGTTCGACCGCGAATTGCTCGAAGGCATCATCGCGCACGCCCGCCCCGAGGCGCTCAAGATCTTCTGGGACGTCGACGCCGCCGCGACGCTCGACGAGATGCGCGCCGACCCCGATCACCCGGTCACCGCCGCGCTGCCGCACCTCGACATGGTGCTCACCTACGGTGGCGGCGACCCGGTCGTGAACGCCTATCGCGGTTTCGGCGCGGCGCAGTGCATCCCCGTCTACAACGCGCTCGATCCGCAAACCCATCATCCGGTCCCCGCCGACGACCGCTTCGCCTGCGACCTCGCCTTCCTCGGCAACCGCCTTCCCGACCGCGAGGCGCGCGTCGAGGAATTCTTCCTCCGCCCCGCCGGGTTGCTCCCGCAGCAGAGTTTCCTGATCGGCGGCAACGGCTGGGACAGCAAGGCAATGCCCGGCAACGTCCGCCACCGCGGCCATGTCTTCACCGCCGAGCACAACGCCTTCAACTGCACGCCGCGCGCGGTCCTCAACGTCGCGCGCGATTCGATGGCGCACATCGGCTTCTCGCCTGCGACCCGCGTCTTTGAAGCCGCCGGCGCAGCCGCCTGCCTCATCACCGATGCGTGGGAGGGGATCGAGCTGTTTCTCACCCCCGACCACGAGGTGCTGGTCGCACGCGACGGACAGGACGTGGCCGACCATCTCGCCGCGCTGACCACCGAGCGCGCGCAAGCGATCGGCCAGGCCGCGCTCAAGCGCGTGCTCGCCGAACACACCTACGACCTGCGCGGCGCGCAGGTCGACACGCTCTTCAAGGCGCATGTCGCCCGCCAGCGCGAGGCCGCGTAATGAAGCTCGTCGTCCTCGGCCTCTCGCTCAGCTCCAGCTGGGGCAACGGCCACGCCACCACCTTCCGCGCCTTGCTCCGCGCCTTCGCCGCGCGCGGGCATGAGGTGCTGTTCCTCGAACGCGACATGCCCTGGTATGCCGCGCATCGCGACGAACCCGCCCCCGATTACTGCCGCCTCGAACTCTACGACAGCCTCGCCGCGCTGGCGGACTGGCGCGCGGAGATCGAGCAGGCCGATGCGGTGATGGTCGGTTCCTACGTTCCCGACGGCGTCGAGGTCGGCAAGCTGGTCCAGCAATGGGCGCGCGGCGTCACGACCTTCTACGACATCGACACGCCGGTCACGCTCGCCAAGCTCGCGCGCGGGGCGTGCGATTACGTCTCGCCCGAGGTGATCCCCGGCTATGACGTCTATTGCTCGTTCACCGGCGGCCCGACGCTGCGGCTGATCGAGGAACGCTACAAGAGCCCCGCCGCGCGCGCGCTCTATTGCTCGGTCGACGCCGACCGCTACCGCCCGACCGGCACGGCCAAGCGCTGGGACCTGTCGTATCTCGGGACCTATAGCGACGATCGCCAGCCAACGCTCGAACGCCTGCTGATCGAGCCCGCGCGCCGCCATCCGGAGAAGCGCTTCGTCGTCGCCGGCCCGCAATATCCCGCCACGATCGACTGGCCCGCCAACGTCGAGCGGATCGAGCACCTTCCGCCGGCCGATCACGCCGATTTCTATTCGGCAAGCCGCGCGACGCTCAACGTCACCCGCGCCGATATGATCGCCGCCGGCTGGTCGCCGTCGGTACGGCTGTTCGAGGCGACTGCCTGCGGCACGCCGATCGTCTCGGATCGCTGGCCCGGGATCGAGGAACTGCTCACGCCCGACGCCGAGATCCTGCTCGCCGACACCAGCGACGATGTCGCCGCGGCGCTCGCCCGCCCCGATCTCGACGCGATCGGCACCGCCGGCCGCGCGCGCGTTCTCGCCGAACACACCGCCCACCACCGCGCCGCCGAACTGGAAGCGCATCTGCGCGAAGCGGCGAGGTCGAGGCTCGCGACCGCCTAAAACTTGTGCGGAACGAACCGCTCTTGATCCCGGTTATGCCCCGCGAACCCAAACAAGGAGATGTTCGATGAACAGCGACACGCTGACCGGCACGACCACCGATCTGGGCGGCAAGCTCAAGGAAGGCCTCGGCAAGGCATTCGGGGACGACAAGCTGCGCGCCGAAGGCACCGCCGACCGCGCCGAGGGCACCGTCCAGAAGACCTATGGCGAGGCCAAGGACAGCGTCCGTCCGCTGATCGACCAGGCGCGCCGGTTCATGAACGAGCGTCCGTTCGCCGCCGCCGCTGTGGGTGGCGTGATCGGCCTCGCGCTGCTCAACACGCTGCGCGGCAAGTAAAACGCGGCGAGGAGGGGAGCCGCCTCCCCTCCTTCCGTGCTTCCGAAGCGCAGCGAACGGTCGCGCTTCTCTCGGTCAGACGACCTTATTCCCTACGCCGCTCGACGCCCCGCCGCGCACCCGCGCAGCGCATCCGCCAACGCACTGGGCGCGCTCGGCTTCGGACAGACCACCGCTCCCGGATAGCGCTGGCGCAGCGCGACATCGTCGGCGTGCCCCGAATGGAACAGCAACGGCACGCCCGCGGCACTCAGCCGGTCCGCCGCCGGAAACACCGGCCCGTCCGCCAGCCGCACGTCCAATACCGCCGCCGCGAATCCCGCCGCATGCGCCGCGATCGCCGCCTCTGCCTCCGATACGGTCGCACACGGCCCTACCACCCGGAACCCGGCTTCCTCGATCGTCTCCTGAAGATCGAGCGCAATGAACAATTCGTCCTCGACCAGCAGGACGTCGGCGGTGGCGAGATCAGTCACGCGCCAGCACGCTCGCCGGCAGTTTCATGCGCAACCGAAACGATCGTCCCATTACCTCGCTCCATACTTCGCCCGACAGTTGGCGGACACTCGTCTCGACCAGTAACGATCCGAACCCGCGTTGCGACCCGTCCGCTTCCTGATCCCCGCGTCCGACCTCGTCCCAGTCCACCGCCAGCCCGGGCTCGGTCAGGCGCCAGCGGACGGCGAGGCCGGTGCTGTCTCCGGCACCGCCCTGCCCACACAACGCGCCATATTTCACCGAATTGGTCGCCCATTCGTGGAGGATCAGCGCCAGCGACGACAGGCATTGGCGGTTGAGCGCGACCGTCGGTCCCTCGACGACGATATCCGAATGGTCGCGGTACGGCGCGAGCGTCGCCTCGACCAGTTCGCGCAGCCCGATCGCCTGCGGCTGCCCGGCGGGCGAGGCGAGCGAGTGCGCCGCGCCCAACGCCGCGATGCGATGCCGCAGGTCGGTCGAGAAAGAACGCACCTCGTCATGGTTGCGCGCCGCGACCGTGATCATCCCGGCGATGACCGCAAACAGGTTCTTCACGCGGTGGTTCATCTCGCGCAGCATCAACTCGCGCGTTTCCGCCAGCGTATAGTCGGGCGTGACGTCGATCGACACGCCGACCAGCCGCGGCGGGTTGCTGCCCGCCACCACGCGACCGAACCCCTTCACCCAGCGCGTCTCGCCCGCGACCGGGCGCAGCCGGAACGTCGCCTCATAGTCGCCGTTGCGCTCGACCGCCTGCCGCAACGCGGTTTCCACCGCGCCCCGGTCGTCGGGGTCGATCCGGTCGAGCAACGGATCGATCCGCTCCGCGTCCTCGCCGGCGACATCGAACAATTGCCGCTCGACCGCGTCGAGCACCGCCTCGCCCGTTTCGAGACAATATTCCCACACCCCGATCCCGGCCGCCTTGATCGCGAGATCGAGCCGCTCGCGCTCGGCGGCGAGCTGTCGTTCCAGCGACAGCGCCTCGGTAATGTCGGTCAGCACCAGCGTCGTGCCATCGATCGCGCCGGTCTGGGTACGATACGGCAACACGCGCAACGACAGCACGCGCTCGCCGTCCTTCGTCGTCACGCGCCGCTGCGTCGCCGGCGCGCCGGCCGCCACGGCGCGTGCATCCTCCATATAGTCGCTGCCCTGCAGCCGGCTCGCGACATCGCTCAGCGGTCGTCCGCGATCGGCGGGCTGCAGCGGGAAGATCGACACCGCGGCGTCGGTATAGGTCCGCACCTTCAACTGGCCGTCGAGCACCACCACCGCCAATTCGGTGGACTGGTGGAAATTGCGCAGGTCGGACAGCGCGACCGTCAATTGCTCAACCTTGCTCTTCAACTCGTCGTTGACGGTCGACAATTCCTCGTTCGTCGATTGAAGCTCCTCGTTCATCGACATCATTTCTTCGTTGGAGCTTTTCAACTCCTCATTCGCGGTTTCCAGTTCCTCGATCGCCGAGCGCAGCCGATGCCGCGTCAGCCGCAATTCGTCCTCGATCGCCTCCAGATGGTCGCCGCTGGCGGAAAGATCGGTCAGCTCGTTCTGATCCGACGGCCGGAACGCCCCGCTGTCGCGGAAGACGAACAGCAGCGTGCCGTCGCCCAGCGGGTCGCAGATCACCTCGACCGGCTGGACGCCGTAGTCGGCTTCGACCTCCACATCGCGCGCCACCACGCGTCGTCGCTCGTCGCGCGCCTGCCGCAGCAACGGACCGATCACCGTGCGCAATCCGGGCCGCGCGAGGTTGATCGCGCTGCTCCCGCCGGTGCGTGTGACCGGAAATTCGAAGTAGCGGCTCAGCTTGCCATAGGCCGCCGTGATCCCGCCGTCCTGATCGACGATCAGGCTGGCCGGTGCGTAGCGATCGACGATCCGGCGAATTGCGACGCTCTCGGCGCTCAGCGACGCGGTGTCGCCACGGCTCTCGCGCTCACGTCGCGGGCCGATCGCGCGCGCGCTGCCGGGCAGATCGATCGGGTAGCTCGGCGCGCCCGGCGCGCGTTCGAACAACCGCGCGTGCTGGTCGACCACCGTGAACAGCTGCTCGAACCGGCCGATGCTCTCCGACGGGCCGAGAAACAGGAACCCGCCAGGACGCAGCGCATAATGGAACAGCGGCATCACCGATTGCTGCAGGCGATCGTCGAAATAGATCAGCAGGTTACGGCACGATACCAGATCGACGCGCGAAAAGGGCGGGTCCTTGACCAGGCTGTGGCTCGAAAAGCGGATCATGTCGCGGATCTGGCTCGTGATCGTGAAGCGCTCGGCATGGGGAACGGTGTAGCGCTCGCGCAAATCGGGCGGCAGGTCGACGAGCGCCGCCGCCGGATAGCTGCCTTCGCGGGCGATCGCCAGCATCTGCTCGTCGATGTCGGTCGCGAAGATCTGCACCGCCAGCGGCAGATCGGCCTTGCGCGCCGCCTCCGCGAACAGCATCGCGATCGTATAGGCTTCCTCGCCGCTCGAACAGCCCGGCACCCAGACGCGCAGATCGTCTTCGGTGGTGCGGCCGATCAGCAACGGCTCGATCACCTGCTTGCGCAGCGTCTCGAACGCATCGGCATCGCGGAAGAAGCGCGTGACGTTGATGAGCAGGTCGCGAAACAGCGCCGCGCACTCGGCCGAATCGCCGCGCACCCGCGCCAGATAGTCCCGCCCGGTGTCGATCCCCAGCACGTGCATCCGCCGCTCGACACGGCGGATCAGCGTCGAACGCTTGTAGCCCGAGAAATCGTGTCCGATCGCGGTGCGCAGCACGCGGCACAGATCGTCGACATGATCCGCGACCACCCCGGCCTCGGCCGCGCCCGGCTCGGTATTACGGCGCTGGAAGAAGGCTTGCAGGCACTCCAGGATCTCGCCCGCTGGCTTGACGAAGTCGATCAGCCCGGTGCCGACCGCCGACAGCGGCATCCCGTCGTAGCGGGCGCTCTCCGGCTGCTGGACGACCCCGACCCCGCCGTTTTCCTTGATCGCCCGCAGCCCGGTGGTCCCGTCCGCGCCGGTGCCCGACAGGATCACGCACGCCGCGTTCGACTGCTGGTCGCCGGCCAGCGACTGGAAGAAGTCGTCGATCGGCCGCCGCATCCCGCGCGGCTGCGCGAAGTCGGTCAGCTCCAGCACACCGTTGCGGATCGCCAGGCCGCGCCCGGGCGGAATGATATAGACGGTATCGGCCTCGATCCGCTCGCCGCCGGCGCTCTGCAACACCCGCAAGCTGGTCGCCCGATCGAGCAACTCCGCCAACATGCTCTCGTGATTGGGATCGAGGTGCTGGACCACCACGAATGCCAGCCCGGTCGGGCGTTGCGCGGGGGCGAGCATTTCGCGCAACGCCTCCAGCCCACCCGCCGATGCGCCGATCCCGACCACCGGCACGCCGATGGTGGCCGCGTGGTCGGCCGCGCCGTGGTTAGGCACCGCCGGCGTACTCCAGTCCCGCCAGCATCACCTTGGCCTGTGCCACGGTCGCCGCGCTGTTGGCGATCGTCAGCAACGTTCCCTCGACGACGATCCCGGCCTCGCCCACGATCGGGGTCAGCCGTCCCAGTGCCTGCCCGAGTGCCTCGTCATACTCGCTCAACAGATCGGGTTGCGAGCGGCTGACGTCGAATTGCGAGGCGAAGATATAGCTCGGCGTGCCGTCGGTCGTGCGCAGCCGCGACATATAGAGCAGGTTGACGAACGGCGTGCCGTCCTTGCGGAAGTTGACGATCAGCGTGCGGACATTCTCCTGCGCCGGATTGCCAAGGAACTCGCGCAGCCGCGCGCGCGGCTCCTCGTTGGCGGCCGACTTCTGGAGCAGGCGGCAATTCCGTCCGATCACGTCTTCGCGATCATAGCCGGTCAGCGCGCAGAACCGGTCGCTGACCGCCACCAGCGGATTGTCGTCCTCGGCGGACGCGATCGCCAGCGCGACCCGCGACGGGCGCAGATAGTCGAGCAAGGCGGCAGGAAGGTCGGGGATCACACGCACTCCGGTCCGGTTCGGTCACTTCGCCCGAACAGGACCGCGTAGGGGTCATGATCGCATTCGGGTCCCAAACACGGATTACGCATGAAGCCGCCTCGACTACAACCGTCTTCCGTCGACGCGTTGACCCGTTACAGACCGATCGGGTCCGCGCCGATCAGCATTCGACGACGTTCACCGCCAGCCCGCCGAGGCTGGTCTCCTTATATTGCGTCCGCATGTCCTCGCCGGTCTGCCGCATCGTCTCGATCACCGCATCGAGGCTGACGACGTGGCTGCCGTCGCCGCGCAGCGCCAGATAGGCGGCGTTGATCGCCTTCACCGCGCCCATTGTGTTGCGCTCGATACACGGGATCTGCACCAGCCCGCCGATCGGATCGCAGGTCAGCCCCAGGTTATGCTCCATCCCGATCTCGGCGGCATTCTCGATCTGGCGGTTGCTGCCGCCCAGCACCGCCGCCAGCGCGCCCGCCGCCATTGAGCAGGCGACGCCGACCTCGCCCTGGCAACCCATTTCCGCTGCCGAGATCGACGCGCGCTTCTTGTAGAGCATCCCGATCGCCGCCGCGGTGTACAGGAAGCACCGCACGCCCTGCTGGCGCACCGGCGCGGGCTTGGTCTGCGCGACCAGCGTCTCGTAGAAGCGCAGCACCGCCGGCAGCACCCCCGCCGCGCCGTTGGTCGGCGCGGTGACGACGCGCCCGCCCGCCGCATTCTCCTCGTTGACCGCCAGCGCCCACAGGCTGACCCATTCGAACACCTCCGCCGGGTTGCGGCCCGGCGTGTTGCCGGTCAGCGCCTGTTCCAGCGCCCGCGCGCGCCGCCGCACCTTCAGCCCGCCGGGCAGCAGCCCGTCCTGCGCGATCCCCCGGTCGATGCACGCGTTCATCGCCGCGTGCACCGCATCGAGGAACGCGTCCGCCTCCGCGCCGTTGCGCCACGCTTCCTCGTTGGCGCGCACCAGTTGCGCGATCGTCAGCCCGGTCGCGTCGCCCAGCGCCAGCAGTTCGGCGCTCGACGAGAAGGGATAGCGCACCGCGACATTCCCCGCCGCGACCGGCGCGCCCTTGCGCAGGATCGCACCGCCGCCGATCGAAAGATAGGTTTCGGCATAGCCGGTCCCGTCCGCCAGCCGCGCGGTGAAGCTGATGCCATTGGGATGTTCGGGCAGGAAGTCGCGCGGGTGGAAGACGATGTCCGCCGCCTCCGCGAACGGGATCGCGCGCGCGCCCGCCAGCCGTAGGCGGGAGGTTTCGCGAACCGCCTCCAGCAACGCGGGCGCGTGATCCGGGTCGACGCGCTCCGGCTCCCACCCCGCCAGCCCCAGGATCGCCGCCGTGTCGGTGGCGTGCCCGCGCCCGGTCAGCGCCAGCGAGCCGTACAGGTCGCAGCGAACGCCGACCACGTCCTGCTCCAGCCCGACCGCGCGCTGTGCGAAATCGAACGCCGCGCGCATCGGCCCCACCGTGTGCGAACTCGACGGCCCGACGCCGATCGTGAACAATTCCGCCACGCTGATCGGGCGCGTCGCGCAGCGATCGAGCGGCTGGTGGGTCGTGTCGACGTGCATGTGCTCTCCCCGAACGCCGCGGTGGCGACGCCATCATGCCCCATCTGTCCGTTGCGCCTGAGATCGCTATCCCGTCGGCGGACGCGAAGGATCACCGCGCGCCTCTCTCCAGATGTCCGTCGCCGATCTGGTCCTTCTGCCTGAGAGTTTCCGGGGCGGTTGCTCCTTCGGCGCCGGGCGTCACCCGGTCTCTCCCAAATCGACACGTCCGGTATCGGTGAGCACGCAGGGCCGGTCAAGCGCCCCTCGACGCCGCGGGCCGGCATGATTATATACCGCCCGTTATGGAATCGATCACCACCGCCGACGCCCCTGCTCCCACCCGTGGGCGTCCGCGCGAATTCTGCCCCGATGCCGCCTTGTCGGCCGCGCTCGGCGTCTTCTGGGCGAAGGGCTATGACGGCGCGTCGATGGCGGACCTGACCGCCGCGATGGGCATCACCAAGCCCAGCCTCTACGCCGCGTTCGGCAACAAGGAACAGCTCTTCCACCAGGCGCTCGACCGTTACGAGGCGGAGAAGCTGGCCTATACCCGCGAGGCGTTGAAACAGCCGACCGCGCGCGCGGTCGCCGAGCATTTCATGCGCGGCGCGGTCGCGGCGCAGACCAGCACCTGCGATCCCAAGGGCTGCATGGGCGTCATCAGCGCCACCGCCTGCGGTGCGGAGGGCGATTCGATCAAGGCGCACATCATGGAGCGCCGCCAGTCCTCGAACGCCGCGCTCGTCGCGCGCTTCGAACAGGCGCGACAGGACGGCGACCTTCCACAGCATCTCGACCCGCAACGTCTGGCTTATTACCTCTACGCGATCCTGCAGGGGATGGCGGTGCTCGCCACCTCCGGCGCAACGCGCGACGACCTCGACGGGGTCGTGTCGATCGCACTCTCCATGTGGCCGACGTCCTGAGCGAAAAATAAATTACCGATCGGTACACAAAGCCGTTGACGGGCGTTCGGACGTTTTATATACCACACGGTATGGAATGAGGAGCCAGCGCGGTTCCTCCTCACCGCAGGAGCCGCTCATGGATCCTCGTCACTTCGTTCGTACCGGCGCGTCCTGACGGGCCGTCCCGCCCGCTCTTTGCCTTTCACCTGCCAGCGCTTCCACCCGTCGTCCGCGACGCCGGGAACGGCTGCGCCCGTCCGTTTCCAAGGGAGTCCGCCCATGGCCTATCTGATGCTCGACGACGATCGCTCGGTCGTCACCACCGCCCCGCTGCCGGCCGCCATCACGCCGTGCGCCGACCCGCTGCCGACCGACGCGCCGGCGCGGCTCAGCGCGCTCGAATGGTCGGTGGTCGCGCTGGCGCGCAAGGACCGGCTGTGGTCGCTCGACAAGCCCGGCCGGATCGCCAAGGCGATGGCGGTGCTCTTCAAGCCGCCGCACAACCACATGCTCGCCGACGAACGGCTCGAGGCGCTGCGCCGCATCGCGGTGCTCGGCTGGCACTATGGCTATACGATCCCGACCGACGAGCTGAAGCGCTTCCTCCGCGCCGGCTTCTCGCCCGCGCAATATGAGCTGCTGATGGACAGCATCGGCGTCGCCCGACTGCGCACCGCGCAACGGTGATCCGTTAAGCCCCTCCCCCTCGGGGGAGGGGTTGGGGTGGGGCAGTGACAAGCGCCGCACTCGCAGAACTGCCCCACCCCCGGCCCCTCCCCCGAGGGGGAGGGGTGAGCAGAAGGCTCAACCGATCAACACCCTTACCCCCAACGCCGCCACCAGCGCCGGGGTCATCGTCGCCGCCCCCACCTTCAGGAACCGCCAGAACCCGACATCCTCCCCCTCGCGCCGGATCGCCTGCAACCACAGGATCGTCGCAAGGCTCCCGGTGATCGACAGGTTCGGCCCGAGGTCTACCCCGATCAGCAGCGCATCGACGATCACCCGCGGCGGCTGCGCCTGCGCCACCGCGGTGCTCGCGATCAGCCCGGCCGGCAAATTGTTCATCAGGTTCGACGCGAAGGCGAGGATCGTCCCGCTCCACGCCGCGCCGCGCACCGGGTCCGCCGCCAGCCCGCGCAAGCCCCTCGCCACCCACGCGATCACCCCGGTGCGATCGAGCGCCTCGACCAGCACGAACAGCCCCGCGACCAGTGGCAGCACGCTCCACGACACCGCGCGCATCGTGTCGACCGGCGAGCGCTTCACCAGCGCCGCCACCCCCAGCATCGTCGCCACCCCGGCAATACAGGTCGGCAACCCCAAAGGCCGGTCGAGCGCCGACACCAGCAACAACAGCACCGCCGTCGCCGCGATCCCCGCCAGCGCCGCCTTGCCCGCCGCGCTCAGCGGCGCACGCGTCACCGCCGCCTCGCACGTGCCCGTCAGCCGCGCCCGCTCGACATAGCGCAAGGCAAGGAATGTCACCACGATCGCCGCCACCGACGGCAAGGCGAACGACGCGAACCACGCCCCCAGTGGCGGCATCTTCCCCCCGTACAGCACCAGATTGGCGGGGTTGGAGATCGGCAGCACGAAGCTCGCCGCATTGGCGACCAGCGCACAGGCGAACAGCAACGGCAACGGCTCGGCCTTTGCCTTGCGTGCGGCGGCATAGACCGCCGGGGTCAGCACCACCGCGGTCGCATCGTTCGACAGGAAGGTCGTCGTCACCACCCCGGTCGCATAGACCAGCAGGAACAGCCGCGTCGGCGAGCCCCCGGCATGGCCGACCGCCGTCGCCGCCACCCAGTCGAACAGGCCCTGCTCGCGCGCGGTCTCGCTCAACAGCATCATTCCGATCAGGAACAGATAGACGTCTGCGCCCTTCGCCACCGCGCCCAGCGCATCGCCGGGCGTCACCAGCCCGAACAGCATCAGCGCCACCGCGCCCGTCACCGCCCAGATCGCTTCCGGCCAGCGAAACGGGCGCGCGATCACCCCCGCGGTCGCGGCAGCGCAAATCCCCCAGGTCGCTCCCGTGGCAAGGATCATCGCGCGCGGTCCGACAGCATCAACATGCCGCCCCCCTGCCCCAACGTCCGCTGCTCCGCCAGCGTCCGCGTCACGCCTGCGCCGCCGCGCACGCCTGACGCACCACGCCCGCGAACACGACCCACAACGCGACGCTCACCAGCGCGAAGCTGCCCAGCACATAGAAAGCGACGTGATAGCCGAGTTCCTGCGCCAGCCACCCGCCGATCGCCGGGCTCAGCGACGCACCCACGCCCTGCACCGTCATCACCGCGCCCTGTCCGACATTGACGCGACCCGTCCCGCTCAACAGGCACGCGACCAGCCCCGGCACCGCGACGCTCTGCAACCCCGCGCCGATCCCGTCGAGCGCCTGCACCGGCCACACGCCCCAATGTTCGATGAACGTCCCCGCCAGCGCCCCGCGCAGCGGCAGCGCCGCGAACGAGATCAGCAGCACCAGCCAATAGCCGCGCCCCGCCGACATCCGCATCGCGATCAGCGACGCGACGATCATCACCGCCTGCGCCACCACCACCGTCGTCGCGGTGAACAGCGCCGCGTCGCCCTTGCCCGCGCCGACCACCGCCAGCCCGTACAGCGGCAGCATCGCGCCATTGCCGAGGTGAAAACACGCCAGCGCCGCGGCGAGCACCAGCATCGGCCTGTTGCGGATCAGCGTGCGGAACCCCTCCGCCTGCCCGCCCTCCGCGTCGGTGTCGTCGCCCTTCTCCAGCCCGCGCGCCGCCCGGTGGTCGATCGCTTTCTCGGGGATCATCAGCACGCTGGTGATCGCCAGCACCCCGAACACCGCGGCGAGATAGAAGATCGCCGGCATCCCGAACCGCCAGCCGAGATACCCCGACAGCCCCGCGCCGACCATGTTGCCGGCATGGTTCCACGCCTGATTGCGCCCGTTCTGCGCGTTGAAGCCTTTCTGGCGGACGATCCCCAGCGTCATGCCGGTCACCGCCGGCCCGATCGCCGCTCCCGCGATCGCGGTCGCCACCTGACTGACCGTCACCACCCACCCGGCCTGCGAGAACAGGATCAGGAACGACGCCATCACGGTGCAGATGCCGGTGACGATCACCACCAGCCGCTTCTTCTCGGTATGGTCGATGAACGCGCCGGCGGGCACGGTCATCAACATCCCGGCGACTCCGCCGGCGGTCATCACCGATCCGATCGGCCCCGCCGTCCAGCCACGCTGCTGCAGGAACACGCCCAGAAACGGGCCGATCCCCGCCTGCATGTCCGCCATGAAGAAGTTGAGCGCCTCAAGCGGCCGCGTCGCGCGCTTCCGCTCCACCGCGTGTGACGGTGAACCTCCACCAAGCGTATCCGCCACCGTCGCCATGATCCGCGCTCCTCCACCGTTCGCGCGCCCAACCCGGCAACAGTTCGAAATATCCCGGTAAAACCTGATTTATATTGTTGACCAGTGCTTCTCTTAAGCCCCTCCCCTTCAGGAGTTGCAGGTCGGTCATGCCGCCGGCATGACCTAAACGATGCGGGGCATCGTTTACCTGCGACTGGGTTGGGGTGGGGCCTGTCCGCGCACGTAGCGCGAGCGAGTCCCCCACCCTCGGCCCCTTCCCTGAAGGGGATCGTTGCGAAAGTCGCCTTCTTGTACCCCGGCGAAGGCCGGGGCCCAGTCGGGAGGCGATTGTAACTAGCGGAAAGACCTTTCCAATCGGACCCCGGCCTCCGCCGGGGTACGGCTTGAAAAGGGGCGCTGCGCCGACCTTTTGCAACGATCCCCTGAAGGGGAGGGGAGAAGCAAGCCGTCACCCACTAAAGGTTCGCCTGCTCCTCCTCCGGCAGTTCGGCATCCGGCGGATAGTAGAGCGCCGCACATTCGTCGCGCAGGCACCCGCCCTCGATCACGATGTCGTCGCGATAGGCGTCGGCGATGAACGACAGCGTGTCGACATGCTTCGCCTCGAAATACATCGCATGGACGTCCTCGCGCCCCGCGCCATAGACGACCCGCCCGACCTTCGACCAGATCGACGCCATCGTGCACATCCCGCACGGCTGCAGCGTCGAATAGAGCGTCGCATCGCGCAGCTCCAGCTCGCCCTCCGCTTCGCAGCCGCGCCGGATCGCCATCATTTCCGCATGCGCGGTGGCGTCGGGCAGTTCGTGGGTCTGGTTGCGCTCGGCGGCGATCACCCGCCCGCCGCGCACGATCACCGATCCCAGCGGCGAGGTGGAAGGGTCGCTCCCCTTGGACCGCGCGACCCCGATCGCCTCGCGCATCCAGCGTTCGTCATCCTGTGTCATCGCCGGTGAACGCCGCAGCGCGGGTTTCGACCCCGAATCCGTCGTCCCGGACTTGATCCGGGACCCCGCTTCTTCGCCATTGCGATCGTGGCGAGGAAATCCAGGGCGTCCTGGTCCGGCTCTGGATTGCTTCGCTACGCTCGCAATGACGTGTGGACAGAGGCGGCCGGCGGCGAAGAAAGAAGAAGCGGGGTCCCGGACCAAGTCCGGGACGACAATCGACCTACAACAACTTGTCCAACGTAATCGGCAGCTCCCGCACCCGCTTCCCCGTCGCATGCCAAACCGCATTGGCGACCGCCGCCGCCACGCCGGTGATCCCGATCTCGCCGATCCCGTGCGCGCCCATCGGGGTGTGCGGATCGGGGATGTCGGTCCACATCACGTCGATCGCCGGCACGTCCATGTGCACGGGCAGGTGATATTCGGCGAGGCTCGGGTTCATGATCCGCCCGTTGCGCTCGTCGAACTGGGTTTCCTCCATCAGCGCCATCCCCAGCCCCATGATCATCCCGCCACGGAACTGGCTGGCGGCGGTGCGCGGGTTGAGGATGCGCCCGCAATCGAACGATCCTAGCAAGCGGCTGACCCGCAGCTCGCCCGTCACCGCATTGACGCGCACCTCGCAGAAGATCGCGCTGTGCGAGTGCATCGACCAGTGCATCAGCTCCAGCGGCATCGACCCCGCCTTGGTCACCGACACGGCGCCGCGCTGCGCGCGCGACAGGATCGAGGCGTAGCTTTCACGCCGCGCCGGATCGTTACGGCTCGCCAGCCCACCGTCGATGCTGCCGACCTCATCCGCAGACAGCCCGGCCAGCGGCGAGTCGTTGCCCGCCAGCTTCAGCAGTTCGGCGACCAGCGCGTTATGCGCCGCGATCACCGCCGCGCCGATCGCCGCGGTCTGTTGCGACCCGCCCGCCATGATCGCGCCGGGGATCGCGGAATCACCATAGCCGACCTCGACCTGCTCGATCGGCAGCCCCAGCCGCTCCGCCGCGACGATCGCGGTGGTAGTGGAGGTGCCCATCCCCATCTCCGCCGCCGCGACCTCGACCTGCGCGCGCACCGCCTCGCCGTCGCGCGTCAGCGTGATCCGCGCCTCCGCCCCCGGCATCCGGTAATAGGGGTAGGTGCCGGTCGCGCAGCCGGTGCCGACCAGCCATTCGCCCTCGCGCCGCACCCCCGCACGCGGATCGCGCCCGGCCCAGCCGAACCGCTCCGCGCCCTGCCGCCACGCCGTGACGATATGCCGCGACGAGAACGGCACACCGCTCAGCGGGTCCTTCTCCGGCTCGTTGAGGATCCGCAGCTCGACCGGATCGATCCCCAGCTCGGCGGCCAGCTCGTCGACCGCCACCTCCAGCGCGAAGGTGCCGACCGCCTCGCCCGGCGCGCGCATGAAGGTATTCGCGAGCATGTTCATCCGCGCTACCTCGACCTTCAGCGCGAAGCTGCGCGCGGCATAGGTGCAGCGCGTGCCGAGGATGAACGGCTCGGGCATATTGTTGTGCGGGGTCATCACCGACAGGCCGGTGTGGACGATCGCGTCGAACGTCCCGTCCTTCTGCGCGCCGATTGCGACGCGCTGCTCGGTCAGCGTGCGTCCGCCGACCGTCCGGTACACGCCCTCGCGCGACAGCGTGATCCGCACCGGGCGTCCGGCGAGCTTGGCGGCGGCCGCGCCGATCACCTGATGGTCCCACAGCCCCTTGCTGCCGAAACCGCCGCCGACATAGGGCGAGGTCAGCCGCACCTTGTCCGCCGCCAGGCCGAACACCGCGCCGATCGACTCCGCCTGTTGCGAAACCATCTGGCTGGCGTCGTGGATCACCAGCCCGCCGTCGACCCACGCGATCGTCGCGGCGTGCGGCTCGATCGGGTTATGATTGTGGCGCGGCGTGCGATAGACCTGATCCACCTTCACCGGCGCCTTCGCCAGCAGCGCCTCGGCATCGCCGACGTCGTTGCGCAGCGGCTGGCCGAAGAACATCGCCTGCTCGGTCCCGCTCGCCACCGCCCCCGCGACCGTCGTGGTCGACGGCTCGGCGTCGTAAGTGACGTTGAGCAAAGACGCGGCATGATCGGCCTGCTCCTGCGTCTCGGCGAGCACGCACGCGACCGGCTGCCCGTTCCAGTGGATGCGATCGTCCTGAAGCACCGGCAGATTGTGCGGCCCCACCGCATTGGGTGCCGATCCGAACACCGGCATGTCCTTCATCCGCGGTGCGTTCAAATGCGTCATCACCAGCACCACGCCCGGTGCGCGTTCCGCCGCCGTGCTGTCGATCGCCGCGACCCGCCCACGCGCGATCGGCGCATAGACCAAAGCGGCATAGGTCATGTGCTCGAAGCGATATTCCGCCGCGAACGCCGCCGCGCCCTTGACCTTCAGCGCCCCGTCCAGCCGCGACACGGGCGTCCCGATCAACCCGTGCTTGCGCGCGATCAGCGGGTCCGGCACCCCGCCCGGGATCCAGCTGTCGGGCGCGAGCGGCACCAGTTTCTGCATCGCCCCCATCATCAGCCCCTGCGCGGCCTGCTTGGCGTCGTCGACGATGCTCATGCCGTCTCTCCCGTCTTCAGCGCGTTCAGCACCGCCACCAAAGTCCGCGTCGCCAGCGCCGGCTTGAACGCATTGTCGCGCAACAATTGCGCGTCCGCGAACTCGCGCGCCGCCGCTGCGCCGATCGCCTCGTCGGTCAGCGCCGCGCCGCGCAGCGCGTCCTCGACCCGCGTCGCGCGCCACGGCTTGTGCGCCACCCCGCCGAACGCGACCCGCACGTCGGCAACCCGCTCGCCGTCCATCTCCAGCGCCGCCGCCACCGAGATCAGCGCAAAGGCATAGCTCGCCCGGTCGCGCACCTTGCGATAGGTCGAGCGCGCCGCGACCGGCAGCACCGGCAGCTCGACCGCGGTAATCAGCTCGCCCGGTTCCAGCACGGTATCGAGATCGGGCCGCTCACCCGGCAGCCGGTGAAAGTCCCCGAACGCCACCGTCCGCGTCGCGCCGTCGCGCTCGACATGCACCACCGCATCCAGCGCGGCGAGCGCCACGCACATATCGGACGGATGCGTCGCCACGCACGCCTCGCTCGCCCCCAACACCGCGTGGATGCGCGTGAACCCATCGCGCGCGTCGCACCCGCTGCCCGGCGCTCGCTTGTTGCAGCGCGATCCGTCGGTGTCGTAGAAATAGGTGCAGCGCGTCCGCTGCATCAGATTGCCGCCGACCGTCGCCATGTTGCGGATTTGCGCCGACGCCCCCGCGAGGATCGCGCGCGCCAACACCGGATAGCGTTCCCGCACCAAAGGATGCGCCGCCAGCGCGGTGTTGCGCACGCCCGCCCCGATCAGCAATCCGCCGTCCGCCGTCTGGTTGATCGCATCCGACAGCGCCGAGACATCGACCAGCCGCTCGGGCCGCGCCACCGTCTCGCGCAACAAGTCGACCAGATTGGTCCCGCCGCCCAGATACGCGGTGCCCGGCGTCGCGCCCAACCGCACCGCCTCTGCGACGTCACCCGCGCGCTCGTAGCTGAACGGCGTCATGCGCCCGCCTCCATCATGGCCGTCTCCAGGATCGCGTCGATGATCCCGTTGTGCGCGCCGCAGCGGCACAGATTGCCGCTCATCCGCTCCTGCACCTCCTCGCGCGTCAGCGTCACCGCGCCGCCCAGATCGGCGCTGACATGGCTCGGCACGCCGCGCTTGGCCTCGGCGGCCATCCCGATCGCCGAGCAGATCTGCCCCGGCGTGCAATAGCCGCACTGGAAACCGTCATGTTCGATGAACGCCGCCTGCAACGGATGCAGCGCATCGCCCTCCGCCAGCCCCTCGATCGTCGTGACCGCGCGCCCGTCATATTGCACCGCGAGTGCGAGGCACGACAGGATACGCTCGCCGTCGACCAGCACCGTGCACGCCCCGCACGCCCCCTGATTACAGCCCTTCTTGGTGCCGGTCAGGTGCAAGGTCTCGCGGAGGTGATCCAGCAGCGAGACGCGCGGATCGCCGGGCGGGTCCACCGCCAAGCCATTGACGACGATCGACATCCCACTCTCCATCTTGAGACAGAAACACAGGATAACAATCATTTCGCGCGACGGAAGCCCCGTGCGCGAAGATCGTCGTCACACGCCGATGAACACCGCCGACGGGATTCGCACCACTTGCGTCGGACGCGCCACGACGCCGTCGCGCCCGATCGGCAGCCGCGCGACATCGCCCGACCGCTGGTTGGCGACCAGCATTTCGCCGCTCGCTTCCAGCAACCGGAAATAGCGGGGCCAATGCCCGCCGCTGGCGACATGCCCGATCGGCCGCAGGTCGCCCGCGCCATCGATCGCGAAGGTCGCGATACTGTCATGCCCGCGGTTCGAGACATACAGCCGCGTGCCCGCCGCGTTCATCGCGATATGCCCGGCATAGGTTTCGCCGCGATACGCGCGCGGCACCGTCGACAGCACCTTGCGCACCACGAACCGCCCGTCCGGCGACGCGCGCAGCACCGTCACCGTATTCGCCAGCTCCGCGACCAGATAGGCGACCGGCAGCCGCGGATGCCGCGCCAGATGCCGCGGCCCCGACCCCGGCGTCGCACGATAGGCGATGTCGGTGCCCGTCACACCTTGCGGCCCAAGCCGGTGCGCGAAGATCGCGTCCGCACCCAGATCGACCGAATGGAGCGTCCGCCCGTCGCGCGTGAAGCCGACCCAATGCGCGTGCGGCCCGGCCTGCCGCTCCTTGTTGGGGCCGCTGCCCTGATGCTGGAGCGCGAGCACCGGCCCCTTCGGCAGCCCGGTCGCGCGGTCGAGCGTCCAGAGCGCGACGCTCCCGCTCGAATAATTGGCCGCCGCCAGCATCGCGCCGTCCGGCGACAGCGCGGCATGGCACGGGTCCGCGCCGAGCGTCGACGACGTCGCAACCCCGCGGAAGCCGCGATCGTAGACGCCCAGCCCGCCTTTCTGCTGCTCGTCGAGCACGTAGCGCAGCCCGCGCGCGCCGCCGACCGCGAACGAGGCGTTGCGAATGCCCGGCACCGCCGCGCCGGTCCCCCACGCATCGCCGACCTTGCGCAGCGGCACCACGCCCGCCCCGCCCTCGGCGACATAGGTGCCGACCCATAATGCCGGCGCCGCCACCGCCGCCCGCGCCGGCAATGCGCCCAGCGCCAGCAGGCCACCGACGCAGGTGCGCCGCGTCATCATCAGGGTTCGATCGTCGCTCATCGCGCCAGCCAACCCCTTTTATCCCCTGCCGTCAATCACCCGGCCGGGATCGTCGCGGCGGGCACGTTCCACCCGCGCAGCGTGACGCGCGGCGCCCCCGCGACCGCCGCCGGGTAGCGGATCGCGATCTCCCGCCGCTCGCCGGGCAGCAGCGAGACATAATTGTCGTCGTAGAAGGCCGGCAGGATGCGCTTGCCCTGCGCATCGACCAGCGTCAGCTTGGCGTTGAGCGCGGGCGTCGCGGTGTCGTTGGCCAGCGTCACGCGCACGACGCGATCATCGCCCTCGACCACCGCCGCCGCCGCGCGCGCGGTCAGCGCCGCCGGGGCCAGCGTGTCGAGCGCCCGGTACGCGCTCTCGTCGCGCCCGCGCCAGTAGAAATTCTCCGACACCGCTGCCCCGTCCGCGCCGATCAGCGATAATTTGACCAGCACCATCGGGTTCGCCGCGAACAGTTCGCCCAGCGGCACCGCCGCTAGCGCGGTCGCGCGATTGGCGAGCGCGTCCAGCTTCGTGTCGCGCGCGAACAGTTCACGATTGTCGAGCCCGACCACCTTCACCCGCGCGGTCAGCCCCTTGGCATCGGCCTGCGTCGTGTTGAGCACCACCAGTTCGTTGCCGGGCAGGTTCAACTGGACGTGCAGCGGCTCGACCGCCTTCTTCGCCCCGTAATAGGACGCCTGCGTATCGTAATCCCACGAATAGATCTGCCACGCGTTCGACGGCCACGCCGGGTGCGTCATCCACAGCAGCCGCCCCGAATTCTTGGTCCACAAATGCCCAAGGAACCCTTCGTACATCGCCTTGTGCGTCTCGAGGTTCATCATCTGCGCCTTGCGCTCGAAGTCGGCGAAGCTGGTGCCCGCGCCATACATACGGTCAAGCGCGGCCATGAACGTCTTGGTGTCGCCGTTCCCGCCGAAATGCCAGTCGTGATAGGCGAGCACGTCGCCCAGCGGCCAGCGGTCGCCGGCCGGCACATAGCTGGCGATCGACTCCGCGGTCGACAGCGATGGCGTCCCCGTCTCGACCGAGAAGCCAGTGGCGAGATCGGTGAAATAGCCGACCGGCGCGCGGTAATTGTACGGCCCCGACCCCTGCAGATTGACGACATTGGAGCTGCCCGTGAACCAGCGCGTCCCGTCCAGTTCGAACACCGCCTTCGCCAGCCCCTCGTTGAGCACCGGATAGGGCACGCCCTCGTTGCGCCCGAACCACAGGATGATCGACGGATGGTTGCGATAGCGCGCGATCGTGTCGCGGGCGTTGTCGAGGAACAGCGAGGCGTCTTCCGGCTCGATCTGGAAATTCTGCGTCGACTGCCAGAAATCGTTGAGGACCATCATGCCGTTCTCGTCGGCGAGGTCGAAGAACTCATCCTCGTTGTTGTTGCCCATCCAGTTGCGGATGATGTTCATATGCGCCTCGCGCTGAAGGCGGAAATAGGGCGCGAGCCGATCATAGCTGACGCGCTTCATCGCATCGTCCATGCCCCAGTTGCCGCCGCGCGCCGCGATCCGCACGCCGTTGACGCGGATCGTCAGGTGCGGCTCGGGCAAGGTTTCGGTAATCGGCGTCACGCCGCGCGACGTCTCGCCCGCCGCAGTCAGCGACTCCGCCCAGCCGGTCGGCGTCTGCTTGATCGCGGCGTGGCGGATGTCGATCAGCGGCGTCCCCGCCAGCCCGCCGTCGGTGGTCTGGACGTTGACACGCCGCAGCGCGCCAGCCGCATCGAACAGCGACAGGTCGTAGCTGACCTCGCGGATCCCGAACCGCGCCTTGCGCGTGTCGGATACGCCCCGTGCATCCGCGACCTGATAGGTCACGTCGTAGAGGTGCGGCGCGCCATAGCCGTTCGGCCACCACAATTTGGGGTTGGCGACGCTCAGCTGGCGGAACTCGGCGGGGGTGAACCTCACCTCGCTCTTGCCCGTCGGCGCAGTCACCTGCTTCTCGACCGTCACGCCCTCGAACGCGACGCGCACCGTCACCGGCGTTGCGGGTCCGCCATTGTCGAGCGGCACCGTGACGTAAACGTCGGCGCGGTCGGTGCGCGGCAGCGGCAGGTCGGTGACGACATGCGGATCGCCGATCCGCACCGCGCCGGTCGCGACCAGCTCGACCGGCCGCCACAGCCCGGTGTTGCGGTCGCGGATCCCGGGAATCCAGTCCCAACCCTCCGTCGCGACGAAGGTCGGCCCGTCGATCGCGAGCTGCCCGCCATTCTCGCCGACCCCCGCGCTCACCGACTGCTCGTGCGGGATGCCGGGATGCGGCGGCGGCGAGACACGCACCGCAATGACATTCTCCCCCGCGACCGGCACATAATCGAACTGCCCGCGCACGAACGCGCCTTGCGTCTCGCCGATACGCTGTCCGTTCGCCCAGATCTCCGACGCATAATTGATCCCGCCGAACACCAACGTCAGCCTTCTGCCCGCCACCGCGGCGGGGACGGTGAAGCGCGTGCGATACCAATAATCCTGCCGCGCGAGGCTCTCGGGGATTTTGAGGTTGTTCAGCCCGTAATAGGGATCGGGATAGACGCCGCGATCGACCAAGGTCTGGAGCACCGTCCCCGGCACCGTCGCCGCGCGCCACGTCCCCGAAGGATTGCCGGGCCGCGACAGCACCGCACCGTCCCCCTTCACCTCGGGCGCGGCGGCGAGCGTCCAGCCATTCACCTGCCAGCGATGGTCGTCGAGCGGCTGCATCACCGCAGCGTTCGCCACCGGCTTGGCGACCGGCGCGGTATAGGCACCATCGCGCGACTGCGGCAGCGTCCACGCGTCCTGCTGCGTCGTGAGCCCGATATTGGCCTGCTTCTGGAACGGCCAGCCGACCCCAACCTCGGTCATCTGCACCAAAGCCGCATCCGGCTTGGCGCGTGCGATCGCCGCCACCTGTCGCGCATCGAGCGCGGTGCCGGTGACGCGCGCGTCGATCAACTGCCCGCCGAAATGCGGCTCGCCGGGCGTCGCCGGTGCGATCGCGATCTGCGGCGCGACCGCGCTCGATCGCGCCGCGCCACCACCGACGCGCCGGCCGTCGAGATACAAGGTCACCCGCGCACCGTCCGACACCGCGGCGAGATGATGCCAGCCCGTCGGCACGATGGCACCGCGCAGCGCCGACGTGCCATCGCGCAGCACGATTCGCCCGTTTTCGAGCGACAAGGTGCGCGCGGAGGCGGGTATTCCAAGGCGGATCAGCGTCCCCGACGCGTCGTTTTGCGCACCCGCGTCGACCCAGGTCGCGATCGTGTACGGCGCGCCTGCGGCGACCAGCGCGTCGGCACGCTCCAGCGGCCGCTCGATCCCGATACCGCCTTGTAGAAAGCGCGCATTATACGGCCCGGCGTTGCCGATTTCCTGCGCCTGCGCGCTCCCTGCCAGCAACATTCCGGCGATCATTGTAGTCCCGCGCTTCATCCTACCGCCCTTTGTCTCGTGAAATCATCGCGCTAGGCTGCCGTCCCGGCGTGTCGGCGGGCAGCAGCAGATGCCCGAACGCCAGCAACGCCGCCCCGATCGCCGGCGAGTCCTCCGCCAGCGCAGCCGTACGAATCGGCGCCAAAACAGGCGCATAGCCGCCATCACGCTGCATCAGCGCGCTCGTCGCCTGCCCCAATTGCTCGACAAGCGCGACCGGCAGCCGCCCCCCGACCAGCACCGCACCCGGGTTGAGCAGGCAACTCACTGCAATCAAAGGCGGAGCCAGCACCGCCGCCGCGCGCGCCACCCATGCGTCGGTCACCGCCGCCACCGCCGGATCGCCTAGATCAAGCGCGTGAATTGCCTTCCCGCCCAACCCCTTGGCTTCCAGCGCCCGCGTCAGTCCGGCGATCGACAGCACCTCCTGCAACGGCACGCGCCGCCCCTCGTGGTCCTCGACCAGCAGGAAGCCGATCTCGCCGCTCCGCCCGTTCGCGCCGCGATCGTAGAGCGCGTTGACCACCACGCCCCCGCCGAGCCCGACCGTAATCAACAGATAGAAAAAGCTCGCATATTGCTGTCCGAGCCCGAACTGCATCTCCCCGATCGCCGCCGCCGCCGCGTCGTTCTCGACCGTCACCCGCAGGTCGAGCGGCCCGGCGAACAGCGAGGCGACGTCATGCGTCGACCAGCGATCATAGTCGCGCGGCCGCCCCGGCAGATCGATCGCGCCGAGATCGTCGGGCCGCGCCACCCCGATCCCGCTCAGCGCCGCGGGCGAAATCCCGCCCTGTTTCAGCAGCGTATGGACTTGCTCGCGATAGAAGGCGCGCACGTCCTCGGGGCTCGAATAGGCGACCTCGCGGCTGATCCTGGCGCGCGACCGCCCCTCGAAATCAACCACCACCATCGTCAGGTGATCGCGGTCGATGTTCACCCCGATCGCGAACGCCCCGTCGGGATTGACGCACAGCCGCGTCGCCGGCTGCCCACGCCCGCCACGCCGCTGTCCGGCGCGACCGAGCAAGCCCTCGTCGAGCAAGCGGTTGGTAATATTGGTGACCGTCGCAGTGGTCAGCCCGGTGACCGCCGCCACCTCCGCGCGCGTCGCCGATCCCGCGACACGGATCGCGTGCAGCACGACGCGCTGGTTGTGGAGCCCGGCATGTTCGATATTGGCGCCCGTCAGGCGCAACAGCGCGGCGACGTTCATGCCCGGCCTGCGTGGACGCGGTTCAGGAAATCGGCATGCGGCTCGGCATGGCGCAACGTCGCCTCGATCGCCGCGCGCATCCGCGTCAGGCTGTCACGCAGGTCGGCCTCCGGTATCTGGTCGGCCAGCGGCGCGTAACGCGCGGGCAAATCGTCGAATCCTGCATACATGCTCAGCCAGCTCGCATCCTGAAAGGTATCCCACTCACGCCGCACGAACTCGCCCGCCGCGCGCCATGCGTCGAGCTTGCCCTGCAATCCCTCGGTCGGTTCGATCGCGCGGACATGGTCCCAGAAAGGCTCGCCGAAGCGACGATTGCCGCTGTAATGCAGCATCAGGAAGTCGCGGATGCGCTCGAACTCCAGCACCGATTGCCGGTTGTAGGTCGCCGCCAGTCGCGGGTCGACGTCGCGGGTCGGGAACAGCGGAATCAGTCGCTCGAGCCCCGATTGGATCAGCGTGATGCTCGTCGATTCAAGCGGTTCGAGGAAGCCGGACGACAGGCCCAGCCCGACCACGTTCTTCTCCCAGAAGCGCGCGCGATGCCCGGCGGTGAAGCGGATGCGGTTCGGCGTCGCGATCGCCTCGCCCTCCAGCGCGCCGAGCAGCGCATCCTCGGCCGCCGCATCGTCGATGAAGTCCGAGCAATAGACGTGCCCGTTCCCGACGCGGTGCCGCAGCGGGATATGCCATCGCCACCCCGCGCTGGTCGCCGTCGCGGTCGTGAACGGCCGGTGCACCTGCGCCGCCTTGCACGGGATCGCCACCGCGCGGTCGCACGGCAGCCAGCGCCGCCAGTCGACGAACGGCACCTCCAGCGCCTCGCCCAGCAACAGACTGCGAAACCCCGAACAATCGATCCACAGATCGCCCGCGATCTCACGTCCGCTGTCGAGCGTCACCGCACTGACCCGCCCGTCCTCGCCGTCGCGCGACACAGCGGCGATCCGTGCGTCGACGTGCGCGACGCCATTCGCAAGAGCGAGCCGCCGCAGCAGCGCCGCGAATTTCGACGCATCGAAATGCACCGCGAAATTGAACACGCCCAGATCGTTGGCGGGCCGATCGACCGGCGGCAGGAACAGCCCGCGCTCCGCCAGCTGCGTCGCCAGGCAATAAGCGCCGAGCGCGGTCTGATCGCCGCCCGCGCGCAGCTTCAGCCAATAATGGTGGAAGGCCACGCCCTGCGCACCGACCCCGTAGAGGCCGAACGGATGGAAGAAATGATGTCCCGGCTCCTTCCACCCCGCGAAGCGGATGCCGTATTTGATCGTCGCTTCGGTCTCGCGAAGCACGTCCGCCTCGCCGAGTTCGATCGCCGCGAAGAAGTCGCGGATCGCGGGCACCGTCGCCTCGCCGACCCCGATCGTCCCGATCGCGGAGCTTTCGACGACGGTGATCGTCAGCCGCAAATGCGCCAGCCGCCGTGCGAGGAACGTCGCGGCCATCCAGCCCGCCGTCCCCCCGCCGACGATCACGATCGATCGTATCGGATCACGCATGTCGATTTCCGTCCCCGCCGCGGCCCGTCATCGCGAGCGTAGCGAAGCAATGACGCAGCAAAAGGCCGGATCGTCAATCGGTGACGACCCGGCCATCGAGACGATCAGAAGCGCACGCGCGCGCCGGCGATGAAGCGCCGCTCATAGATGTTCTCGTTGAACACCTGATCGGTCCAGGTCAGGTAGTAGCGCTCGGTTTCGGCGGTCAGGTTCGACGCCTGCCCGTACAGCGTGATGAACGGCGTCACGTCGTAGGAGATCGACGCGTCGAGATAGTTGGTCGGCGCCTGATATTGCGCCAGCCCGACGATCCCGCCGTAATTCGACGACACCAGCCGCTTCGAGCGATAGTTATAGGCGACACGCGCCTGCAACCCGTACTTTTCGAACCACAGCGCCGCATTGACCTGATGCTTCGAATTGTCCTGGAACGGCTGGTTGTTGCCGGCCAGATCGACCAGCCCGGCATCACCCAGCGACAGCGTGTAGTTCGCATCGACACCAAACCCGCCGAGGAAGCCGTTGACGCCGTAATCGGCCAGCGACTGCCGCGCCGACGCCTCGATGCCCTTCAGCGTGCCGCCCTCGCCCTGCGCCAGCGTGTTGGTGACGACCGGACGGCGGATCACGCCGTCATTGTCGGGGATGTCGTTGCGGATCTCGGTCGTGTTCGCGATGAAGCTGTCGACCGCGATGTAGAAGGCACCCACCGCCAGCAGGCTGGATCGCCCGGTGTAATATTCGAAGCTGCCCTCGACATTGGTCGCGCGCCACGGGTTGAGGTTCGGGTTGCCGACCGAGGTGGCGGTCTGCGCCTCGAACCGCGCCGGATTGATCGTGGTGTTGATCGCGTAACCGACGTTGAGACCGCCGCCCCACTGCTGGAAGTCGAGCAACGTCATCGTCTTCGAGAAAGCGGCGCGCGCGCGCAGCTTGCTCGTCACGTCGAAGGCGATGTTGATCGACGGCAGGAAGTCGGTGAACTCGCGCTTGGTGACCAGATCACCCGCGTCGACGCCCGACACGCCATAGGGCTGCGGGTTGCCGACGATGTTCTGGCGCACGTTGAGCTTGGTGTTGACGACCTGCAGGCCACCGTTTGCGCGGAACGGCATCCCCAGCAATTCGCCCTCGCCCGACACCTGCGCATAGCCCGAGATCTGGCGCGTATGGACGTCGAACGACAGCGCCGGGTTCACGAGGTTCTGGCTGCCCGGGTAGAATTTGTTCTGCCACGCCTCGCTGTCATCCATCGCCTTGGGATCAAGGACGTAGAGGTTGGGCGCGCCGTTCGCGGGCAGCGCATATTGCTTGATGAGCCCGGCGAAGATCGGATCGGTCGCCTGCCGCGTCAGGCCAGCGGTATAGGCATTGCCCTGCGCGTCGAGCACCGGGCACGACTTGTCGTTGAGGTTGACGTCGAACGCCTTCCACTTGACGAGGCAGCCCGCCGCCGGGTTGGCGGCATTGTCGCGATTGCCGGCATAGAAGGGCGAGACGCGGTCGAAGGTGAACTGGTTGACGCTGCGCTCGCCATAGCGGCCGCCGAACGCAACCTTCAGCTGATCGTTGGCCTGCCATTCGGCATCGCCACGCAGCGCCCAGATGTCGCCGTTCTGATAGACGTTGCCCTCCGACGAGATCGTCTTCAACCCGTAGCGCGACGGATCGGACGCCTGCGCGAGGAAGCCAGGCGAGAAACCGAACACCGGCGCACCGCTCGAATAGTCGACGGTCGCGGTGTCGCTGTAGATCGAATAGCCGGTCGGGTTGAAGGTGACGTCCCCGCCCGGATAATTGCCAACGCCGTTATACGCCCACTGCCGCCCGTTGGTCAGGCTGAACTGCGTATAGGACTGGTCGCGGTTGCGATACGCCTTGCCGTAAATGCCGCGCACCGTCGCCTTGAACGTCTCGGACGGCTTCCAGTCGAGTTGCAGATTGTAGTTCTGCGACTCGCTCTTGGTGCGGAAGGTCTCCGCATAGCTGTCGAAGTTCGGCAGGCTGTAGGTGTATTGCTGCACGGTGTTGACGTTGTAGCCACCCGACGTCGCGCCGGTGTCGCGCGACTTGGTCGGCAGGAACGGCGACGACAGCCAGTCGACGTTCTGGAACTGGAAGCCGGCGGTGCGATCATACTGCGTCTGGCGCGTATAGAAAGCGTCGGCGGTCAGTTGCAGCGCATCGTTGATCTCGAACTGCAACGAGGCGTTCGCGCCGAAGCGCTGACGGTCGGTGATGCGGTTCCAGGCGGTGTGCGACTGCGGCGTGATGAACGCGTCATTGGCATCGCCGTCGCCGTTCACGTCATAGCCGACGATCGCCCCGCTGCTGTTGCGCACCGGCGAGCCACGGCTGACGCCGTTGTTGCCGACCGCGAAGTCGCCGGCGTTGGTGGCGCTGCCGCTCTCGTTGCGGAGGGCGACGCCGTAATCCTGAATCCCGCGGAAGCTGTTGGCGAGCGTCAGGTCGCTATACGCCGCCGACACCAGCAGGCCGACGCGCTCGCCGTGGAAGGCGATCAGGCCGTTGGCGGACGGATTCCACTTCTTGGTCTTGTCGCCATATTGACCCTCGGCGGCGGCCGAGAAGGTCATCCCGCGCTTCAGGTCGAACGGGCGGCGCGTCAGCAGGTCGACGGTACCCGACAGGCCCGCCTGCTGCAACGACGCGGTCGGCGACTTGAACACGGTCGCGCCCGAGAAGAGCTGCGACGGGATGTCGGTGAAGTTCGGCTGGACGGTCGTCACCGAATTGGCGCCGAGGAACTGCTCGCCGTTGAGCAGCGTCGTCACCTGCGGCAGACCGCGAATGTTGATCGCCGCACCCTCGCCCGCGTCGCGACGGATCTGGACGCCCGCAATGCGCTGAAGCGAGTCCGAGATCGTGACATCGGGCAGCTTGCCGATGTCCTGCGCACTGATCGCCTCGACGACGCTGTCGGCGTTGCGCTTCACCTCGATCGCGCGCGCCTGCGACGCACGGATGCCGGTGACGACGATATCGCCTGCGCCGTCGTCGGTCTGCGTCGGCGCGGCGACCTGATCGGCCGAGGTGGCCACGGCATCGGGCGTGGCGGTCTGCGCCGAAGCGCTCGCGGTCATCGCCATGGTGAGTACGACCGGCGAAGCGGCCGCCATCATGGCGCCGCGCATGGTGATCTTACGCATTGATCCTCCCCTTCATCCCTGAAAACGTCTTTTATTTAATAAGGCTTTTTTATTTAATAAGCAGCGCCGTGTTTTTGTCAAGCGCTACCCGCGTGCAAACCTCAGTCTGCGGTAAATTTTGCCTCCACCGCCAATGGTATACGGAAGGAGACGCCGCAATGACTTGTCAGATAGCGGAGTCGCTCGCCCGAAAACCATCGCAAGTCTTGAGCACCAAAAGCTTACCAATTTCAAGCCTGTAGTGTCATTGGCATCGTCAATCGCCACGGTACGGGCGCGCAGCAGGGCTGCGCGCATGACGTCCGGCCGTTCGCCGCTCGGAGATCGAGAAGAATCCGCCACTACGGCAGCACGCCCTCGGCTCTCAGCAGCACGGTTCCATGCGCCGGCACGTCGAAGGTCGCCGCCGACACGGGTACCTCCGCATCGCGCCACAGTTCGCGCAAGGCCGAGAAGCGCGCAAGGCCCGCGTCCGCCGGCACCACCGTCATCCGCACCGGCTGCGCGCCGCGATTGAACAGCGCGAGCGCCACACCGCCATCCGCGAGCCGCTTCGCCCATATTTCCTGCTTGCCGAAGACGCGCACCGCCTTGCCCTGAACCCCTGCCGCATCCTGATCGATCGCGATCACCGCGCGACGCGACAACAACGCCAGCGCCGCCGCGCTGGTCGTGCGCACGTCATGCCCCATCATCAACGGCGCGGCCGACATCGCCCACAGCGTCATATGCGTGCGATATTCGTCCTCGCTCATCCCGCCGTTGCCGATCTCCAGCATGTCGGGATCGTTCCACCCGCCGGGGCCGGCATGGCCGAAGCGCGGGTTCCGCTCGAAGCCGATCTCGCTCATCTTCGCATAATCGTCGGTGATGTCGCCGGTGGTGCGCCACAGATGCCCGCCGACCGCGCGCCCCCAGTCCGCCACGTCGAACCGCCCGTATTCGCACAGCGAATAGACGATCGCGCGCCCGGTCGCCTTCAGCGCCGCGCCCATCTCGTAATAGCTACGGCGTACGGTATCGGCGGTGTCATATTGCCACTCGCCCGAACAGAGATCGTATTTGAGATAGTCCACGCCCCAGCGCGCGAAGGTCCGCGCATCCTGCGCGACATGGCCGTAGCTGCCCGTATAGCCCGCACAGGTCTTCAGCCCCGGCGAGCTGTAGATGCCGAGCTTCAATCCGCGCGCATGAACGTAATCGGCCAGCGCCTTCATGTCGGGGAATTTGGCATTGGGGCGCAGTTCGCCGTTCGCGCCGCGCTCGCCCTGCCAGCCGTCGTCGATGTTGACGTAGCGATAGCCCGCGTCGCGCAGCCCGGTGGACACCATCGCGTCGGCGATCGCGCGGATCGTACGGTCGTCGATCCGCTCGGCGAACCTGTTCCAGCTGCTCCACCCCATCGGCGGCGTCGCCGCCAGCCCGTCGGGCGCGATCGTACCGAGCGGCGGCAGCGACACTTCATGATGCGCCAGCGCGGCGGCGCGCGCCGCGCCGACCGGCTTTCCGATCTGCCTCACCTTCGAGAACCAGATACCGCCGATCAGCGCGACACCCGCCGGCGTAAGCCGCGCGGTCCAGCGCCGCACTGGCTGGCCCGGCGTGTTGATGTTGCGCACATCGAAGCGGATCGTGTCGCCGCTGCGGACGATGTTGCGCATCGCCATCGTGCCATACCAATCCGAGGTGAGCTGTCCCTCCCATCCGGTCCGCGTTCTCGTCAGCTCCAGCAGCCGCACGCCCGGACGCGGTGCACGCCGGTCGAACGCGACCCGCAGCGTCGCTCCCGCCTTGGCCGGCAGTTCAGGCACCGCCACACGCGCCGGCGCCGGGGCCGACGCAACGCCTGCCATCATGATCGCCAGCGCCACCGAAGGCTTCTTCATCGTTTCTCTTCCCTCGTCCGACCAACACTCTTGCGCCATGGCAGATATCGTATACGTTTCTTGTCCGAGTAAAGACGGGCGATCAATAGGAGGAGTTGGATGTCGGCCCTTTCCCGCCGAGCGCTGATGACTGGAGCGGCCACGCTTTCGATCGCGATGGTATTGCCGCGTGCGCTGCACGCCGCCCAGCGCACGCGTCTTCCGGCGCGCGCCGCACCGCTACCACTTACCGACGTCCGCCTTGCTCCCTCCGATTTCGCGACCGCGGTCGAGGCGGATCGCGCATACCTGCTCGAACTCAGCGCCGACCGGCTGCTCCACAACTTCCGCAAATATGCCGGGCTGGAGCCCAAGGGTGAGATCTACGGCGGCTGGGAGAGCGACTCGCTCGCCGGCCACACGCTAGGCCATTACCTCACCGCGCTGGTGCTGATGCATCAACAGACCGGCGACACCGAATGCCGCCGTCGCGCCGATTATATCGTCGCCGAACTCGCCGAAGCGCAGGCGAAGCGTGGCACCGGCTATGTCGGCGCACTCGGCCGCAAGCGGAAGGGTGAGAGCGCGATCGTCGATGGCGAGGAGATCTTCCCCGAGCTGATGCGCGGCGAGATCCGCTCGGGCGGGTTCGACCTCAACGGTTCGTGGTCGCCGCTCTACACGGTGCACAAATTGTTCGCCGGTCTGCTCGACGTCCATGCCGGCTGGGGCAATGCGCAGGCGCTGACCGTGGTGCTCGGGCTCGCGACCTATTTCGAGCGGGTGCTCGCCGCGCTCGACGACGAGCAGATGCAGAAAGTGCTGGGCTGCGAATACGGCGGGCTCAACGAAAGCTATGCCGAACTCTACGCACGCACCAAGGACCCGCGCTGGCTGGCGGTCGCGCGGCGTATTTACGATCGCCGCGTGCTCGATCCGCTCGCCGACCAGGAGGACAAGCTCGCCGGCTTCCACGCCAATACGCAGGTGCCCAAGCTGGTCGGGCTGGCGCGGCTCTACGAACTGACCGGCGAGCAACGCTATCGCACCGCCTCGCAATTCTTCTGGGACCGCGTGACGAAGCACCACAGCTACGTCATCGGCGGCAACGCCGACCGCGAATATTTCTTCGGCCCGGATCGCATCGCCCGCAATTTGAGCGAGGCGACCTGCGAGCATTGCAACACCTACAACATGCTCAAACTGTCGCGGCAGTTGTTCGCGCAGACCCCCGACGGCGCGTATTTCGACTATTACGAGCGCGCGCACCTCAATCACACGCTGTCGCAGATCAACCCGCGCACGCGCGGCTTCACCTATTTCACCCCGATGCTGTCGGGCGCGGCGCGCGACCATGCACCGGCCGGTCACGAAGGCTTCGTCTGCTGCGGCGGCAGCGGAATGGAGGCGCACGCCAAGCACGGCGACTCGATCTTCTGGGAGGGCGACGGCATGTTGCTGATCAACCTCTACATTCCCGCGCAGGCGCAATGGCGCGCGCGTGCTGCGACGCTCACGCTGGCGACCGGCTATCCTTATGAGCCCGAGGCGCGGCTGACCTTCGCGACGCTCGGCAAGCGCGGACGCTTCCCGGTCGCGCTGCGCGTGCCCGCCTGGGCGGCGGGCCGCGAGCAGGTCACCGTCAACGGCGCGCCGGTCGAAACCGAGCACGCCGGCGGCTATGTGATCGTAGAGCGGCGCTGGAAGGTCGGCGACACGCTGGCGATCACGCTCCCGCTGGAACTCCGCACCGAGGTCGCGCAGGGCGGCGGCCCGGTCGCGGTGCTGCGCGGCCCGCTAGTGCTCGCCGCCGACATGGGGCCGGCGGAGACGCCGTGGCAGGGCGTCGAGCCGGCCTTGGTCGGCGACAACGTCCTCGCCGCCTTCACGCCGGTCGCGGGTGCGGCGGGAACCTTCACCACCACGGGCGTCGGCCGTCCCGGCGACCTGACGTTCGTCCCCTTCTACCGCCAGTACGAGCGGCGCAGCGCGGTCTATTTCCGCGAGTTCACCGAGGGCGAGTGGCGCAAGGAGGAAGCCGCGTTCCGCGCCGAACAGGCCCGCCAGCAGGATGTCGCCGCGCGATCGATCGACGTCATGCACTTCGGCGAGATGCAGCCGGAGCGCGACCACAATCTCGAAAGCGAGCTGTCGTGGCCGGTCAGCTATCGCGGCCGCAACGGACGCGACATACGCTCCGGCGGCTATCTGGCGTTCACGCTCAAGGCGCGGCCCGGTCCGCTGGTGCTGCAGGCGACCTATTGGGGCGACGACAGCAACCGCGGCTTCGACATTCTGGTAGACGACGTGAAGGTCGCCAGCGAATTGCTCAAGGGCAGCGCGCCCGGCCGCTTCGTCGACATCGACTATCCGCTGCCGCAGGCGCTGACCCGCGGCAAGACGGTGCTGCGGGTCCGCGTGGTGCCGCACGAGGGACAAACCGCCGGTCCGCTCTTCGGAGCGCGGCTGCTCGCCGAAAAGGGAACCGCAAAGTGAACCGCTTCCTCCTTGCCGCCACCCTCGTCGCCGTCCCCGCCGCGCTGCTCGCGCAGGACGGCGTCCCGGTCGTCGCGCCGGGCAATCCGATCCTCGCCGACGGCCGCTATTATTCCACCGACCCTGCACCGTTCGTCGAAGGCGACACCTTGTGGATCCTCGCCGGGCGCGACGAGGCCGCACCCAACGTCAACGACTTCATCATGAACGAGTGGCAGTTGCTGTCGACAAAGGACCCGGCGTCGGGTCGCTGGCGCCACTATCCGTCGATCGCGCGGCCGGAGGCGGTTTTTAGCTGGGCGGAACCGGGCCGCGCCTATGCGGGGCAGATCGTCAAGGGCTTCGACGGCCGCTATTACCTGTACGCACCGGTGCTGGAGCGGAACAGCGACGCGGAGGACCGGTTCGCGATCGGCGTCGCGGTCGCCGACCGCATCACCGGACCGTGGCGCGATGCGCATCCGTCCGGCCCGATCATCTCGCAGCGCGTCGGCGTCCCCAACAATATCCAGAACATCGACCCCACCGTGCTAATCGACGACGACAAGCGCGTCTACCTCTATTGGGGCACGTTCGGGCAGTTGCGCGGGGTGGAACTGGCGCAGGACATGCTGACGCCGAAGGGCGAGGCGATCCGCGTGAACACACTCACCGGCTTCTTCGAGGCGCCGTGGCTGATGAAGCGCAAGGGCACCTATTACATGCTCTATGCGGGCAACCATGCCGGGCCGACATCGCCCTGCACCCCCGCGGTCTATCACGCCTGCATCGCTTATGGCAGCGCGCCCTCCCCGCTCGGCCCCTGGACCTATCGCGGCGTCGTGCTGCCGCCGGTCAGCTCGACCACCGATCATTCCGGCGCGGTCGCGTTCAAGGGGCAATGGTATCTGACCTACCATACCGCCGATGCGGTCGGCGGCGGGCATTTCCGTCGCAGCGTCGCGATCGACCGGATGGAGTTTGACGACGGCGTCACCCCCGCCGCGATCCGGCCGATCACGCCGACCCGCCGCCCGCAGCCGCCGGCCGCCCCGACGCGCAACATCGCCGCGTCTGCGCACGCCACTGCCTCGAACGAGCCGATCCCGCTGCAATATTGGATCAAGTCGCTCAATGACGGCATCATCAAGGACAATCCGCTACCCCCCGACCTGTGGGGAAGCTGGTCGCCGAACAACCCGCCGCAGCAGTGGATCGAATATCGCTGGCCGGTTCCGGTCACGCTCGACGGCAGCCGCATCTACTTCTGGGGGGATCACCCCGCGGGTGCGAACGAGGGCGTCGCACCGCCGCGTGCGTGGCACCTCGAATATTGGCAGGGCGGATGGAAGCCGGTGCCGCGCGCCAGCGCTTACGGCACCGCCGTAGACGGCTGGCAGGCGGTGCGCTTCCCGGCGATCACCACCCGCTGCCTGCGCGCGGTTTTCGATGCTTCGGGCAGCGCGGGCAAATACGCCGGGGTCGCGGTGCAGGAATGGGAGGCTCTCGCCCCGCGCGCGGCGGCGCCGACGAAGGCGAAGCCGACCGTGATCGCGAGTTGCGACGCGTCGAGAGGCTAAGCGCTCGTCGCCCCGGGCTTGACCCGGGGCCCCGCTTCTTCGTCACCGAGGGTCGAGCCGGGACCCCGGATCAAGGCCCTCCTGAGCTTGCCGGAGGGTCCGGGGCGACAGAAACAAGCAAATGCCAGCCGCTTGTTGAAGCTAAAGAACGCACATCGTCAAAATCACCGCGTCACCCCGGCGAAGGCCGGGGCCCAGTTGGGGGACGCTGATGATGCGCGTCGCGCTTTGTTACATCGGCCTTCCCAACTGGGCCCCGGCCTTCGCCGGGGTGACGCGCGTAGACACTTCAACCCAGCACTATCAAACCGCTTCCCAACACATCAACAGCCACCCTCAACACACCTCGGCCGTTGCCACCGGCGGCGCGCCGGCCGGCGCGCCCGGCCGCACCCGTGCTGGATGCCTGTAGAACACATCCCCCGACAGATGGTGGTTGCTGCCGTACACCTCCGACAGCACGTTATAGAGCGCCGGATCATAGCGCAGCAGGTCGGCGTCGTTCAGGATCACCTGTCCGTCGACCACCGCCTGCATGTTCGAGTTGAACCAGGTCTGCGTGCCCTCCGCCCAATATTCCTGCAGCGTGGTCATCGCATATTCGCCCTTCCACATGCCGCGCGCCGCGGCCGCGGCATAGGCACGCTCGACCCGCGCATAGAGCGCCGGATCGGCGACCTCGACCGCACTCAGGATGCCATGCGAAAATTCATGGACGAAGATATGTTCACCGAAATAGCGCGTGCCGGGAATGCCGAGCAAATTCTCGGCGCCCGCGCTGACGAGCTGCCCGCCCGTGCCGCGCGCGCGACCGTTCCAATATTGCGCATCGGTCAGCCGCCCGATCCGCTCGTCATAATGTTTGCGTTCGCAGATCGTCAGCCGCGGATCGTCGCGTGTCGGCTTCTTCCAGTCGCGCTGTTCGGGCAAGTCGACCGTGCCCTCCTGCACACCCAGGATCGCGACGCGGATATGCTGCGCGATCATCACGTGCCGCACGTCAGGACGCTCGATCAGCATTTCGGTCACGATGTCGCGCGCGCGGAGCAATGCGGCATCGGGCACCGCCGCCGAAGACGTGATCGGTATGCCCACCGCATCGACATAGCGTTTGTAGAAGGGATCGAGCTTCCATTCCGCCGGCGGCACCCCGATCGCGTGGGCCACATAGTCGTCGCCGGGTGCCTGCGCCGCCGCGATGCCGGCCATGCTGCCGGCCGCGAGCAACAGCGCACGGCCGATCGTCTTCATCGCCCGCATCTCAGGCCAGTCCCTTCCCGCCCTGCGCGATCCATACCAGCGAATGCGGCCCCGGCTCCCGGCGCCGCTCCTGCGCGACCGCCTGTTGCACCCCACCCGCCGGCACGCTGCCCGGCGCATATTCGACGCCCGAGCGACCCGGGAATTCGGGGATCGCCCACCCGGTCCGATTCATCCGTGCATAGTTCGGGATCGCGGTCAGCGGCGAACCGTCCGCCCAGCGCCCGCGGATCGCGACCACGCCGCCCAGCAGGTCGCCGCGCCATTCCGGCACCAGCGCCTCGCTGCCGATCGGCAGGTCGATCCGTGGCTGGTCGGCCCGCTCGACATTATAGACCAGTGGCCCATACCGGAGCGCTACCTTGCCGCGCGTCGCCTCGATCCGCTCGTCGGCGGTGACGCGCTGCACCGCCAGCGGCAGCCCCAGCTCGACCTTGTCGCCCTTGCGCCATTCGCGCGTGATCACCGCATAGCCCTTCTCGATCCGCGGCGTCACCGCTTCGCCGTTCACCGCCAGCCGTACCAGCCCGCCGACCGCCGGCTCGGCGCGATACAGCGCGCTGGTCGTGCGCTGCGGCACCCGGATGCGCAGCGCGAAGCGGCGCGTTTCCTGCGGGTTGACGGTGATCACCACCGCACCCTTCCACGGATAGTCGGTTTCCTGCACCATCTCGACGGGCGTCCCCGCCACCTCGCCGACCTGGATGCGGCTGCCGACGAACAGGTTGACGTACAGCCCGTCGTCGCCCTTCACATAGGTCCAGGTTGGCATCATCAGCAGCGTGCGCGGGATGTTGCCGACGCAGCATGGGCAGGTGTGCCAGCGCGCGCGCTCGGTATCGACCAGCGGGTTGGTATAGCAGAAGCTGGTGCCGGCCAGATCGGTCGCGCCGAGCAGCGCGTTGTACATCGTCTCCTCGTACAAATCGGCGTATTTCGCGTCGTGATACGAGAGATTGAGCTTGTATTGGAAGAAGATCAGCCCGCAGCTCGAACAGGATTCACAATAGGCATTGTTGCGCAGCGCGTAATTGCCGCCGAACCCTTCGGAGGTGTCGCCGCTCCCGACCCCGCCGGTGACATAATATTTGCGGTTCACCATGTTGTCCCAGAGCGACATCACCGCGCTCTGATAATCGCGGTCCCCGGATTCGGCGGCGATGTCCGCCATGCCCGAATAGAAATACACCGCGCGCACTGCATGGCCGACCGCTTCATATTGCTGCTCGGGCGGCAAATGGCTCTGGTCGTATTCCGCCCCGCCCTCGCGGGAATCGAGCAGGAAGCGCGCCAGCTTGATATAGGCGTCGCCGCGCGCATGGCCTTCGACATCGTTGACGAAGCGCCCGAAGCGTACCAGCGCCTGCTCCATCTCCTGGTGGCCGTCGAACCACGCCTTCTTGCCCGGCCCGATATGCGCGACCCAGCAGTCCGCGAGCCTTTTGGCGGCATCATATAGCCGCAGGTCGCGCCCGCCGGTCAGCGTGTGATGGTTGATCGCCGATTCGATGAAATAGCCTGCGACATAGCCTTCATGGTCGGCGCGATGCTCCGGCGACCAGCGCTCCGGCCAATGCCGGCGATCGGCCAGCGTATAGGCGGTGTGCAGATAGCCGTCCGGCTCCTGCGCGGCGAGGATGATCGGGATCCACCGCTCCAGCGTCGCGCGCATTTTCGCCTGCGCCTGCACGATCTCGGCGTCGCCCTGCGCATCGACCATCAGCGCGATGCACATCGATTCCACCGTCTGGTGCACCCAGGCATTGGAGAAGACATAGCCCTTGTGCGGTGCATGGGCCTCGCCGCGCAGCGCCTTGCCCGCCTCGACGAAATTGTCGATCCCACCCTGCCCGTCGGTCAGGTCGGTACGCTCGCAATACGCGATGCAATGCGGGATCCAGTTGACGATCAACGCCTTGGCACGCGCCTTCCATAGCGGGCTGTGGATCGCGTAGGGCGTGGTATAGACGACATCGAGCCGCTTGGCGGGCGGCGGTGCCTCCGCGCGCAAGGCAAGCGTCGACTCCGCTCGTTTGCCCTGCGCATCAGCCGCCAGCCGCAACACATAATCGCCGGGCTGTGTCACCATTGCGCGCGTCGCGGTCGCGCCGGCATCGGCGAACACCACCTTGCCCGGCCCGCTCACCTGCGACCAGCGGACGGTATCGCCGGGGCGGCGCTGGAGCCACTCGGCCTTGCCCGCCAGCCACGTCTGCCCGCCGACCACCACGGCCCGATCGACACCCGCGCCGACCACCGGCGCGAAGGCCGGTACGGGTCCGGCGCTATAGATCTTCCATTGCAGCACGCCGACCGACTTCTCGCCGTCGCCGACGAACGTCAGCTTCAGCTTCTGCGTGGTGACCCGATCGAAGGTGGTGCGATTGAAGCGGTCACCCGCCACCCCGCCGCCGCGCGGGTTGCGAACCGGCACGAACGTCGACCCGTTCCAATAGGCAAGCTGCGACGAGGTCGGCAGCGCGATCCCCTGCCCGTCCTGCCACCAATAGACGTCGACGCTGTCGGTCGACACCGGCTGATCCCATTCATAGACCACCCATTGCGGCCCGGTCTGCGGCCATGTCCCGTAGGCGCCGCGCGACGCATCGGCGGAATTCTGCGGCTCGGCGCCGCTGTTCAGCGCCGCATAACTCGTATCCCCGGACACGAAGCCGCCACTCGCCCGCGCCACCTTGGCGAGATTGACCCGCTCCGTCGTCGCCGCCTCGGCGCTACCGCCGGACGGGAGCGGCAGTCCGAGGCTCGTGGCCAGTCCGGCGAGGACCTTGCGCCGTCCAACCCCGATGGCGTGCCCCACCGTGCCGCTATCCACCATCCGATCGTGTCCCACCATCCGCACTCCGCATCTCTTGTCTGACGAACGTCATCCGAGGCGCGCCGGTCCCGGTCGCGGTTCGTCAATGATCCTCGTGGCGCGATGTGCCTTGAGGATCCGCTCTCATGTGATACCGTATACGAAATTGACGAACGGGGAAGAGGTGAAGTTTGGACAGTAGGTATTTCGCTGACAAGCTCAGATGCGCCAGCGGACCATTCCCGAATGTGCCCGTCGCCCCGAACGCCGCACGCAAAGCGCGCGCAACCGACGCTGCTCAAGCTTCACTAGTCGTCGCGAAAGCCGAATTGCTGACCATTACACGTCCGTACCGGCTAGCTAGCGCAGGCAACTTCGGGAACCGCATGACCGCCCTGCCCCTCTTACACGAACACTCGCAACGATCCGCGCAGCTGTTCGCCACGTCGAACGCGACGCTGCCCGGCCATCGTACGCGCCACGCCGACCGTTTCGCCTCCGATCCCGCCGCTCCCACGCCGCCCGTCTGGTTGACGTTCGTGCGCAGCCAGCCAGCCGATGCGATGGGATGCATCGCATCTTACGCAAGGAAAGCGGCATGATCGCGCTGCACGGCGTCGGCAAGGCGTTTCCGGACGGCACGCGCGCGCTGGACGACGTGTCGCTCGCGGTGCCGCGCGGGGCGATCTTCGGCGTGATCGGTCGCTCGGGCGCGGGCAAGTCGACCCTGCTCCGACTGCTCAACGGCCTCGAACGGCCCAGCGTGGGAACGGTGCAAGTCGACGGCATCGACCTTGCCACGCTCGATCAGTCCCGCCTGCGCACGCTGCGTCGCCGCGTCGCGATGATCTTCCAGTCGTTCGGGCTGCTCGCGAACCGCACGGTCGCCGCAAATGTCGCGCTGCCGCTCGAACTCGCCGGCGTGCCGCGGGCCGAGCGCGATGCCCGCGTGACCACGCTGCTCGACCGCGTCGGGCTCGCCGACAAGGCGGCGAGCTACCCCGCGCGGCTGTCGGGCGGTCAGCGGCAACGCGTCGGGATCGCGCGCGCGCTAGCGACCCGTCCCGACGTGCTGCTGTGCGACGAGGCGACCAGCGCCCTCGATCCGGAGACGACGCGCTCGGTGCTGGCGCTGCTCGGCGACCTCAACCGCGAACTCGGGCTGACGATCGTGCTCATCACCCACGAAATGTCAGTCGTCCGCGCGGTGTGCAGCCATGTCGCAGTGCTCGATCGCGGTCGCATGGTCGACAGCGGCCCGCTCGACGCGGTGCTGCACGGCGATCATGCCGCAACCCGCGCGCTGCTCGGGGAAGCGGCATGACCGGCTGGTTCGCCAACGTCGTCTGGAGCGACATCGCCGTGGCGACGCGCGACACGCTGGTGATGCTCGGCGCGTCGCTGGCGCTGACGATCCTCGCCGGGGTGCCGCTCGGCGTGCTGCTGTTCGTCACCGGCCGTGGACAGATCGCGGAGGCGCGCTGGCTCAGCCGCCTGCTCGGCGTCGCCGTCAACGTGCTGCGCTCGGTGCCGTTCGTCATCCTGCTGATCGTGCTGATCCCGGTCACGCTTGCGGTGGTCGGCACCTCGCTGGGGGTGACGGGCGCGATCCTGCCGCTCGTCGTCGGCGCCGCGCCTTTCTACGCGCGGCTGGTCGAACAGGCGCTGCGCGACGTACCGCGCGCGACCATCGAGGCGGCACAGGCGATGGGAGCGAGCCGCCGCCAGATCGTCTCCCGCGCGCTGCTGCCAGAGGCGTTGCCGGGGCTCGTCTCGGGTGCCACCGTCACCGCGGTCGCGCTCGTCTCGTTCACCGCCATGGCCGGCGTCGTCGGCGCGGGCGGCCTGGGCGATCTGGCCATCCGCTACGGCTATCAGCGCTTCCAGACCGACGTGATGCTGGTCACGGTGGTGCTGATGGTCGTGCTCGTCCAACTCCTCCAGCTCGGCGGCGACTGGCTCGCGCGCCGGCTGGACCATCGTTGAGGATCCTGATGCTTCCCCGTCGCACGTTGCTCGCCGCCGCTCTGCTGCTCGCCGCCTGCGGCAGCAAAGGCGATACGAACCGCTTGACCGTCGCGGCCACCGCAGTGCCGCACGCCGAGATCCTCGCGCAGGTCAAGCCGGTGTTGGCAAAGGAAGGCGTCGCTCTCGAAGTCCGCGTCTTCAACGATTACGTCCAGCCGAACCAGCAGGTCGATCAGGGGCAGATCGACGTCAATTATTTCCAGACCAAGCCCTATCTCGATCAATTCAACAGGGAGCGCGGCACGAAACTGGTGTCGATCGCCGGCATCCACCTCGAACCGCTGGGCGCCTATTCGCGGCGCTGGAAGACGATCGCGGACGTCCCCACCGGCGCCAGCGTCGCGATTCCCAACGAGCCCAGCAACGGCGGCCGAGCGCTGCTGGTGCTGCAAAAGGCCGGGCTGATCCGCCTGAAGGATCCCGCCAAGCCACTCGCGACGATCGGCGACATCGCGGCGAATCCGCGCAACCTGCGTTTCCGCGAGCTGGAAGCGGCGACGTTGCCGCGCGTGCTCGGCGAGGTCGATCTCGCGCTCATCAACACCAATTACGCGCTCGACGCGAAGCTCAACCCGACGCGCGACGCGCTCGCGATCGAGGACAAGGAGTCGCCCTACGTCAACGTCGTCGTCGGCCGCCCCGGCGCGGGCAACGATCCGCGCGTTCGCAAGCTGGTGGCGGCGCTGCGTAGCCCGCAGACCCGCGCGTTCATCGAACGAACCTACAAAGGCGCGGTGCTGCCGGCCTTCTAGATCGAACAGAGCTGGCGGTGACCGCCCGCGCGGCGACGGGAATTCATGCCAGCCGATGCCCACCACGATCGGCTCGGTTGGCCCGCTGAAACAGGCAAGTGGCGGTGCTGTCAGTCTAATGCGAACCCGTCTCCACACGATGCAATTCGGTCTTTAACGACGACCTTCAGCTGACGAGCGCCTGCCACTCCGCCAGCGCGGCGGAGCGTCGTTCCCGGTAGGTCTGTCGATCGATAAGGTGGCGTTCCAGGCTGAAGTAATTGTAAACGTTAGCGTGGATCGAGGCAAACTTCTGCAGCGTCTTCATCTGGCGGAAGCGCTGCATCGCCCGCTCTCGTCGTCGGAATGGCAAATGGCTGTTCTCGACCCGGTTGTTCGCCCAGCGGCCAACCTCCTGCTTCTCGGCATTGCCTAGCTCGTTCATCGCAGCACCATAGCTGCGTAGACCATCGGTGGTGATCGCCTCCGGTGAGCCGTGGCGCTTCAGCGCCTTCTTCATGAACGCAAGTGCGGCTGCCTTGTCGCGGGCCCGGGTGACATAGCTTTCCAGCACCTCGCCTTCATGGTCGACCGCTCGCCACAGGTAGACCATCTCGCCATTCAGCTTCACGTACATCTCGTCCAGGTGCCAGCGCCAGTGACGAAAGCCGCGCATTCGGCTCACCCGCTGGCGGCGGATGTCACCGGCGAACAGCGGACCAAACCTGTTCCACCACAGCCGCACCGTCTCATGACAGATGTCGATCCCGCGCTCGAACAGCAGATCCTCGCCGTTCCGCAGGCTCAGCGGAAACCGAACGTACATTAATACCGCCAGCCGGATCACCTCAGGCGACGAGTTGAAGTAGCGGAACGGCGAGGCTGGTTTGCGCAGGCGGGGCATGTCCTGCCCTACCCCACCCTCACCCGATTACCAGACGGTGCATTTGGTTTGACGGAGCCACGCAAAGCGCTGCTGCCTTGTCGCGGGTCTTGGTGACGTAGCTTTCCAGCACTTCACCTTCATGATCGACCGCTCGCCAGAGGTAGACCATCTCGCCGTTCAGCTTCACGTACATTTCGTCCAGGTGCCAGCGCCAGTGACGGAACCCGCGCATTCGGCTCACCCGCTGGCGGCGGATGTCACCGGCGAACAGCGGACCAAACCTGTTCCACCACAACCGCACCGTCTCATGGCAGATGTCGATCCCGCGCTCGAACAGCAAATCCTCGACATTCCGAAGGCTCAGCGGAAACCGCACGTACATCAGCACCACCAGCCGAATCACCTCGGGCGACGAGTTGAAGTAGCGGAACGGCGAGGCTGGCTTGCGCGGGCGGGGCATTCCCGGCCCTACGCCACCCTCACCAGATTACCAGACGGTGCGTTTGGTTTGACGGTGCCCTCAACCCTCAATCGATTTTATTGTGTCGACGTTCAAGCGGTCGGACATCATTTTGCTAGGCCTGAAGTACGGCCTGCGAGACGCCTTTACCTGAATCGTCTCACCAGTCTTCGGGTTCCTACCGGCACGTAGTTGCCGCGCACGTGTCGCGAACGAGCCGAAACCTCGCAGTTCAACACGGCCGCCTTCTGTCAGGCGGTCCGTTATGTCTTCGAAGAAGATGGTCATCACGGCGTCAATGTCTCTTGCGGAGAGGGTCGGGTTCCCCCGCATCAAGGCGCTTTTCAGCTGCGAGCGCGTCACAGACTTCTCTCCTTTACACGACCGGCGAGCCCATCGAGGGCGGGGGTGGGAACCGATCGTATACAGCTGATAACGATTGCAAACACAAATCGAGTTACGCGGGCGTTACAATTCTGTCAGATCGCTCGATGAGCGTTGGATCCGTGGGGGACTCGCCGTTGCCCGGACGGGGCTCGCTTCCGGGCTTGCGCCGTCATCTAACTAGCCTAGCCTTTCCAAATGCCCGACAATGATTCGCAGCGGCCACCGACACCTGAGGCTCTCGCCACCTGGACGGATCAGGAACTCATCACCGAATGGTCGCGGACGACGTGGGATAGCGGTGACCCGCGGATGGAGGCGATGGCCGACGAAATCGACCGGCGAGGACTGGACTTTTGACGATACGCCGGGCCCAGTGGAGCGAGTTGATCGCGATCGAGCGTCGCCGAGGCCCGGACACGCCATACTGGCTTCAAGATCGGATCGATGAGCTGCTTCATGCTGGCCGAACCGCTGAAGCCGATCGCCTCTATGAGGTCGCCAAGCTCTATGAGCTTCTGAGGCAGCCCGGAACATTACAATGACGATCTTCAGCGAGCTTCGTTGTCGCAGCGAAAATTTACAATCCAGATCAATTAGCTGTTTTGCAGTGGGCGCCCGACTATGAGAGCTCCTCCACCGTCAAGGAACGGCAGTGCTCTTTCGCATCATCTATTCCAGTCGCGCCACGCACTTCCTGAACGAAGACGAGTTGAGAGAGCTCTGCGAGACATCCACTCAACGTAACCTGCAGGACGGGATCACCGGCTTATTCCTGTATGACGGTGTGCGCTTCCTTCAAGCTATCGAAGGCGAGCGTCCGGCCGTTGAGGGGCTCATGGCGCGCATTGTGCGAAATCGGAACCATAGCGATATCGTGGAGATATTTGCCGGAGCGATCGAGCATCGCGAGTTTCCACACTGGTCAATGGACCAGCCGCCGCGGCCGGGGGAGGATCTCGAGCGATTTGTCGAGCAGGTGAAAGCTGACGTCAGCCTCGTGGCAGACCCACACATGCGCGCGCAATTCATCGGCTTTGCGCGACTCGCGAGCAAGAGGCGAATTGCATAGCTAGCTTGCTTGCAACCTCGCTGCTTGCTAAATACCTATGTGATACCCCGCCTGGAGGGTTCCTGACCTCGCCCGGCCATCGTGCCGGGCGTTTTCTCTCCCACCATCTACCTAGCGAAAGACCAATTCGAGCTTCGCATTAATCTTCGTTAACTATGTAACTGTAACCAATGTAGGACACGGCTACGCGGCGATTACCCGTCCGAGTCGCAAGGGGTTCGACATGGTTCAAAACGCGTATGCTGAAGGCTTGAAGGCGGGCGCTGTGCGTCAGACGTCAACTGCTGACTGCCCTTATCGCACAACGTTGGTCGAACGAGAGCGAGCCGATTGGATGCGCGGTTTTGCAGTCTCTCGTCAGGATCGCAGCACGGCCGCCCGTCGCTAGAGACTGCAAATCCGACAAACCGCCTAGATTGTACGACAGGGTCACTGGCCTGAATCAGCAAAGCTCGTTAGCCACGCAACCTTCATCGATAGCTCATGCATCGGAGACGTGACGGGTGGCCGAGCAATCGCAAGAAATAAACGGCTCCCGGCTTCGAAGCGAAGCAGCGCGATGGCGCCGCGTGGCGGAAAACCTCACCAGTAAGAGCGATCGCGCCACCATCATCCGACTGGCTGAGGAAACCGAACAAGCCGCGGCGTCGTGGGAACGGAGCCGGGGCGCGGCTCACTCGACTGACATCAGCTGAGACGGGTATGGCTGCGCGAGCAGGATCGCTTGATCGACGTGAGCGGTCAGCCAGCGCTCCTCGTCATCCTCGTGCAGAAGCACAGGCATCGCTTTGGGGTGTATCGGCGCGACCAGTGGGTTCGGCTCGGTCGTCAGGAACGCGAACACCGCCCCGCCCTCAACCGGCCGCCACACACCCGCGAAGCTGACGATCGGCCGGCTGGGCACGCTGAACCAATGCAGTGGCAGCTTACCGTCGGCCCCGCGGGTCTGCCCATATTCGCTGAAGCTCGTGAAAGGCACCAGGCACCGCCGCTCCGGGTTCATCAGTGCCGATCGCCAGAATGGCGACGTGTAGTTGCGAACGTTCGTCACGCTTTTGTTGAGCAGGACAGGCTTGTCAGTCACCTTGTCGATCCGCTTAGCCGGCACTTTGAGCGGGAAGCCCCAAGCCATGGTATTTAGTACCCGGCTGTCGCCCTGTTGCCGTACGACAAAGGCAGGCCTGTCGGGAAACAGCTCAGGCGGCGGGATCGTGTTATCGGGCGGAAAAGGTGCCTCGATGCCGTAGCGGGCGGCCAGCGCGATTTGCGCCTCGGTCATGCGATAGCGATTGCACATAAGCGCTTCATGCTGGCATCGCGCGGATTGTTCCCGCTGCCGGCGCAACTATGCTTCTGCTATGATGACCAATTAGCAGCCGCTCCTCACCTCCGCGACTCTCACCACTTGGTTCGATCGTGTTGTACTCGGAGCAAATCGTACGCGGCCTAACCCAAATTGGTGATACACCGGATCATACCATTGCATCGAGCGTCTTGGCTGCTCCACTTCCCACGAGTTGACCCATGACGTTCCACAAGCTGCTTCTTCCCGTGACCGCTCTGCTCGTAACCGGCACAACGCCCCCTACGATTGCGGTTGCCCAGCCCCGCGGTAATCCGGCCTACCGGCCAGACAATGCGCAACAGACCAAAGACATGCGCTCACGCCTTGCCGCTGCGATCGACCGAGTACGCGTAACAGAACAGCACGGCAAGCTCTCCGCGGCACGATCAGCGGCGTTGCGCAACCAACTCATGCAGGCTCAACGACAAATGACCGGCTTCGAGCATCAGCAAGGCTTCGTCAGTGCAGCCGAGCTAGCAAGCTACGACCGCCTCGTTGTCGGTATTGCCGCAGAGTTGGGGAGTGAGTCGGGCAGTCGCTCGTACGAGAACGATGCGCTCCCCAGTGCCGAAGTGAGAGCATTCCAGCGGGTCGGTAAGCGCCTGGGCTATCGTGACGCACGTATAGAGTACGATGCAAAAGGCTGCGCACTGTATCAAGGCAAGGCACGCAACGGGCATGTTCGTCAGGAAGTGCTTCGCGATCCGCGGGGACGGTCAATCTGTCCACGACGCTAATGCGGCATTGAAGAGCAGCGCTCTGAGAACTCTAGCCTGCACCGGCGCGGTCAGCGCTGGCATCATCAGCTTCTTCAAGCGCCGTGGACAAAGCGCGATCAACGCGCTGGACGCCGCTCTTCCTGGATAGTCTGTGGTCCCGCCGGAGATGGCGGCAACGTTGCGTGAGATCGACAAGCTGGGCTGAGCCTATTGCGCCCTGCGACAGGATCGGAGGAAGCCGCAGGGCGCGTTAAGCAACAGGGGGCCAAACCCCAATCCCTTCATAAAGCCGCGAGGTTAATATTTCGTCGCCAGCAGCAGGTGCGCTCACTGAGGCGATAAAGGCGCGCGTCCCGCTCTGATTAGGGGTCGAGCGGGACGCGGCAGGCCCCCCCGAAGAGACCCACAGTCAACGTGACTACCCCCAACTCGCTTGGCAAGGGTCGGCGAGTCTCAAAAAAGGACAGTTCAACATAGCAACCTAACCGCCGTGGCTCGTCACGGCGCGGGCACAACTTGGCACGCGCGAAATCTTCGGGCCGACGCACAACAGCAAGCTGCTGGCCTTCCTCAATACTGCAAGCCGCTTCAACGGCGTCGCGTGGCGCGATGAAGAAGTGCCGTGGTGCGGCGGCTTCGTGGCCGCGTGCCTCAACGCGGCCGGCGTCGAGCCGGTCGCGCCCGCCACTTTGGACCGCGCAGGCTATGCCGCGGTCAACTACGATGAGATTGGCACCATCGGTCGCACCTTCGGCAAGGCTGAATTTCAAGCGCTACGGCGCGCCAAGGACAAGCTGAAGGGAGCGACCGATTACGGCGCTCTCGCTCCATCGATGGCGTATGATGAGACTGACCCCGATCAAATCACGCTGCGGGGGGCGGCGGACGATAAGACGACACGCCTTTACCCTGTACGGCTAATCCTGCCATCCGGCGAAATCCGCTAACTTCCGAACCCGCGTGTTCGGCGCGCCAGAAGGCGTTGAGGGGGCGGACGGGTGCTGTCAAAGCAACTGCACATGGCCGATTGAAGGCGAGCTTCTTGCCCGTTTGCCTGCTGTTTAGCAGGCAAAAGAGGGTCGACCTCGGGGAATACCAAGCAAGCTCACAGCACTGACAGCGGCGCCAGCAAAGCTCAGGCAGGCGAAAGCACCAACCCTACGCGGCTCACGAGCGAGCCGGTACGTTGGTTTGACAGTACCGTCCGGTAATTTCCTGAAAAAACACGGCGAGCACGGCTTCGACATCGCATTGCGAGAGAGTGGCGTTCTGCTTGACTTGCTCCCCTGAAACTCCGCCAGTTTGAGCTAGAGTCCGCCTTCGTGAGGAGACGGACGTGAAGAAGAGCAGGTTCAGCGAGGAGCAGATCATCGCGGTGCTGCGCGAGCAGGAAGGCGGGATGAAGACCGTCGACGTGTGCCGCAAACACGGGATCAGCAGCGCCACGTTGTACGCCTGGAAGGCGAAATACGGCGGCATGGACGTGTCTCAGGCGCGCAAGCTGAAGGTGCTGGAGGACGAGAACGCGCGGCTGAAGCGGCTGCTGGCGGACGCGATGCTCGACAACGCCGTGCTCAAGGAGGCGGCAGCAAAAAACTGGTAAAGCCTGCCGCTCGCCGGAGAGCTGTCGAGGAGGCTCGGCAGCGCTTCGGCATCAGCGAGCGTCGGGCATGCTCCATCTTCGGCGTAGATCGAACGTCGGTGCGCTACGCGCCCCGGCGTAGTGATGATGGCGACCTACGGTCGCGGCTGCGCGAGATCGCGGCGGAGCGCCGCCGCTTCGGCTATCGGCGGCTGGGTATCATGCTGGCTCGCGAGGGGCTGGTCATGAACCACAAGAAGCTGCTGCGGCTGTACCGCGAGGAGAACCTTCGGGTCAGGCGCCGGCGTGGTCGAAAGCGAGCCATGGGCACCCGAGCGCCTATGGCGCTGCCACAGGGACCGAACCAGCGATGGAGCCTCGACTTCGTCAGCGACACGCTGATCAGTGGCCGACGTATCCGCATCCTGGCGGTGGTCGACGACTTTACGCGCGAGTGCCTGGCGCTGGTGGCGGACACCTCGCTGTCAGGCGCGCGTGTCGCTCGCGAGCTAGACGCCATCATCGCTACCAGGGGAAGACCACCGCTGATGATCGTCAGCGACAATGGCACCGAGCTGACCAGTCTCGCGATCCTGAGATGGACGCAGGAGCGGCCTGTCGAGTGGCACTACATCGCGCCCGGCAAGCCGCAGCAGAACGGCTATGTCGAGAGCTTCAACGGCCGCCTGCGCGACGAATGCCTCAACGAGACGCTGTTCGTATCGCTGGGCCACGCCCGCTCGGTGCTGCGGCTCTGGCGCGACGATTACAACCATGTGCGCCCGCATAGTGGTGTTGGCGGCCTGACGCCCGCCGATGCTGCCAAGCGGGTTGTGCAACACCGCCCCGACGGGCACCATGACAACCCCGGACTCCAGTTATGACTGGAGGAGCTTTGGGGAGCACGTCAGTTAGCTGCCGTCGACGGCTCAACGAAGGCATTGTCCGTGGGGTCGCCCACCTGGCTGAAATCCAGCGTCACGCCATTTGGTATGTCCCGCCCGTGCGTCGCCGCCACCGGATCGGCAAGGCGGCACCCGCCGCTCCGCGGAGCGCGGCGGCGGCGATTACGGGACTCGGTCGCGGGTGCGACGGCGCACCCGCGACTGATCGACGACGGCGCGTCGACCGACGACTCTTTCGGACCTGTTTGCGGCCAAGGCCCGCTGCTAGGCCACCCACCGAGTAGTCGAACGATGCAGCTGAGCAGTCGCGATGGCCCTGTCCGTCGAGGAGGAACGGCCTCGCCGCCTCTGCGCGAAGCAAATCGTCGCGAACCCCAGCATCATCAACGCCCAACTTCCCGGCTCCGGTACCGCCGCCACCGACGCCCCGGTCAAGGCAATGTTCGTTCCTGCACTCAGCAGCAGATACCCGCCGGACGTCATGAAGGGCTGCGTCTGCCCGTCGGAATGAAAGCGGTTTCCCGCGCTGTAGTCGAATCGTACGAGACCCTTGGTCGCATCCGGATCGACGATGCCGGCCAGTCGCGACAGAGGTGCGAAGAAGAACATGGCGGCTTCCGTCACCCGATGCTCTGTCCCGTTCATCGTCACCGACAACGACGCGAGGCGATAGTGGAATTCGTCGAAGACATCTTCTGGAGCATCATCCTCCGCCGTGCCAACGAACGTTAGAGAGCTGCCGGTGAACGATCTGCCGTCGAAGGTGCCGTCGAAGGTGCCGGTTATGCTGATGGGCATCGCGGCTGCGGCGGCGTCGAGTGGTGCGATCGCGATCAGCGCAACCGCAAGCATACTGATTAGTGGCATCCAGGTCTTCCTGCTGTTCGATGGTTGAGGGATCGGACGCATCAGGCGCACGGCCGTCCGCTGTCCTTGTTGCCGGACAGAGTGTAGTTGGTCGTCCAGGCGCCCGGCTGCGTCGTCGGGTCGCACGCCTCCGCCGAGCCTGTGCGGGGCGTGGCGCCCTCGATCTTGACACGGTACGGGAAACGGGTGCCGCGAACCGGCTGGCCATTCTCCTGCCAGCCCAGCGTCTCGTATGCGTACGGCGTCGCCGTCACCGCGAGATACAGCTTCGATCCTGAGGGCGGCAGCATGGTGACCCTACCGGCGGCCTTGCCGACGACTGAAGTCAGCGGAGCGTAGGTGGAAGCGCCGTTCGCATCGACCGCGACGAGGGTGAAGCGCCACGCCGCCTGGTTGGCGGTGGTACCACCGGTGAGCGTTACCTTCACCTGCTGCCCCGAAGAGGTCAGCGGCACGATGTGGGTGCCCCACTGCAGCAGCGGTCGCTGTGCGGGCGGCGTGAAGAGAGTGGCGTCGGTGGACGTCGCGACGGACGCGAGCGGAGTGTAGAAGTGTGCCAGCCAAGTCGTGGTGCGGGTGGCGCGCAGCTGGTCGAGCATCGCCCTCTGATTGAGGAAGTCCATGGCCACCAATCGCGCCCCGTACCAACCGGCATCGTCGGCAAACGAGGCGTAGCCGTTCGGATAGATGCCGGCCTCCTTGGCCAGGCGCACAAACGCGGGCAGGTAGTCCTCGTGGGTCGCCCCGGCGGCATTGCGGAGGTTGCGGAGCCACGTGCCGAGCACGAGCGGCCGCGTGGCATCCTTCTCGTACAGGTAGGTCATGATCGGGTTGGCGCCGTACCGTGCCGGTGAGAACAGGAACCCGTTTTCGAGCTGGTTGAGGTAATCCGCGGAGGATGCGTTGAAGGCCGGGTTGACGGTGAACGCGTTCCACTCGGCGCCGGTCTCCCAGATCATCCCGGCGTCGCCCTTGTCCCGGAAACCGCCGGTGTAGTACTGGATCATGTGGCCGAACTCGTGCGTCAGCACGTTCGACCCCTTGGCCACCGCCCACGCCGAGACGCCCATCGTCTCCGCGGCGCTCGCGCCGCACCCTTCGAGATCGTCGTAGCCGGGTAGCGGGCGCCCGGTCCCGCAGAGGAAGACGTCAAGCTTGTGGCGTCCCGTACCGGCGGCGTACGGCATCGGCGCCTGCACGACGTCCCGGTTGATGAGCCACTGCTTCTCAAGCCATTCGCCGGTCTCGCGAAGCACTTGATCCATCGGACGGCCCTGATCGGCAATCGTGCGGTAGAACTCGCCGTCGGTCCGCTTGCCGTACCAGATCGCGAAGTGCTGCGTGGTGTGGACCGCCAGCGTGCCGGCCGCGATCAACTCCGGCGAAGTCTCACCATCGCGATATTTGACGGGATAGTCCGTCCTGTCCGGTGCGGAAGGTCGACGGGCCTGTTCGGCGTTGATCAACGCACGATCTGCATCGATGAAGGACTCCGCGCGGAACTGGCGGCGGCATCCGTCCGCCAACTCGAGAATGACTGTCTGCCTCGCCTCGCCGTAGTCCTCGCCGTATGCCTGCACGAGGCGCGCGGAAAACGGAGCGCCGGTCACGGTACCAGGAGTTTCGAGCGGGTGCTCCGCCTCCTGTGTCGCGCGCGGCGTCCAGATTCGCAGGTCCACGCGTCCCCAAGGTTGACGGCTGGAGCGGCTCTGGCATGCCAGCGTGGTCGATTGCGCCGGCGCCATGGTGTACGACTGTAGGTCGGCCGTCGCACTTGGCGACGACCGATCGTCTCCGGCATCGCCGCAGCCCACTAGCAATGCGATCATCGCCGTAGCGCCCATTTGTTTGAAGATCTTCATGCCACACTCTCCCTTGTCCATCTCACGTGGTTGATTGTCTCGAAGCTCTCGGTTCGGCCGGCGAAGGATGACGATCCTCCGGCCCGGTGGTTGCAAATGCCACCAGGTTGTTGTCCTACAAAATTTCGACGATCATCACGTCCGATCGGTGCCGAGGGCCCTGATCCCCTTCGAGCACCGAGATGCATGCCAGCCGATCATCGGTCCAAGTCGCCGCCCCCATGATCGTATGCGCCTGAACATCGACGCTCCGCAACACGCGGTATCGACTCGTTGTCGTCTCTCGACAACTTCATCGTTGCCACTACTGGAAGCGAGACCTACGTCACGACGACAAAATGTTCTCTTGTCAGGCTTCCGTTCATTGCGTCGGAAACCCGCCGATGGACGTCCTTTAAGTGCGCAACCACCAGAGGTTAGCGTTATCATTTTGCATCTGATTGCATATGATTGTGTTCGTCGGAGGTTTGCGGCCGACGACCCGATTTTCATCTTGGACTCGCTGAAATTCATTCGTATACGGTATGACGTGGACGCGGCGGGTCAAGTCTGAAAATCGACCAATCCGATTTCTTCGACTGATCAAGGAAGGCCGATGGAAGATGAAGATAGTCATACAATATGGCGAGCGGAGTTCGGTGAGATGGCGCAAGGCGGCGATAACCATGGTGGGCAGGCGTCCGGAGCCGACATTGGCCGGCGGCATGTGCTGCTGGGACTCGCGAGCGGCCTGGGTCTGCCGCTCGCTTCCGGTTCGAAGGCGCAGGCCGAAGCCTTCGCTGGGCTGGTGAACCTGGCGAAGGTCGCGCAGGCCAGCGGCGGCTTCGTCTCTGGTGACACCACCTTCGAAGCGCTGAACAACGGCGCCGAACCGGCGAATTCATCTGACACCGCGCGTGGGGTGTACGGCACCTGGCCGCTTACGGATCGGCAGTGGGTGGTCTACGACTGGAGCCTACCGGTCACGACCGACAGCATCGACGTCTACTGGTGGCGGGACAACCAGGGCATCGCTGCCCCTAGGTCGGTTCGCCTGCTCTACTGGAACGGGTACGACTTCGTACCGGTGCGCAACGTGCGCGGCGGCGGCATCGCGCTGGACCGCTACAACCGCATGACGTTCGACAGGGTGACGACCGACAGGTTGAGGCTAGAGTTCGTCGGCGACGGCAGCAAATCGGTCGGCATTTTGCAGTGGAAGGTCTATAACGCCGGGCCCGTGCCCGCCTTCGCGCCGGTGGTCGGGGCGGGAATCGACCGGACGGTGGTGGTCGGCGGGCAGACGTATCTCGCCGGAAAGGCCGACTGGCTTCAGCGCCAGCCCGGCGACACCGTCCGCTGGTCGCAGGTGAGCGGACCGGGCAAGGTGGTGTTCGCGGATGCCCGCGCACCCACGACCCGCGCGATGGTGACCCAGCCGGGCGATTACGTGCTGCGGCTGGCGGCGACGGGGCAGGGCAAGCAGGCTGCCGCGACGGTGGCGCTGCGCGCCGCGGCGGCGCCGCCGGCCAAGCGGCTCGATGTCGTCTATACCACGCCCTATGCGATCCACAGTCCGCTATGGAATGCGCGTGCCAAGGCGTTGATCGTCAACTGGATCCCGCATTGCATCGCTTATTGCGAACGCACCGACCTGACCGACGGACAGGGCGGGATCGACAATTTCGTCGAGGCGGGCAAGGCGCTGCGCGGCGAGGCCCATGCACCGCACAAGGGCTATGTCTTCTCCAATGCCTGGGTGCACCAGACGGTGGAATCGATGTGCATCGCGCTGATGGTCGATGCGCAGGGCGACGCCGAGATCGCGCAGGCGCAGGCGAAAATGCGCGCGACGCTGGAGCGGTGGATCCCGATCATCCTCGCCGCGCAGGAGCCGGACGGCTATCTGCACACCGCCTATACGCTGGCCGATCGCCGGCATTGGCCGGAGCGCTGGTCGCCGGAGCATCGCGCCGACCATGAAGGCTATGTCGCGGGCTATTTCATCGAATCGGCGATCAATCATCACACGCTGACCGGCGGGCGCGACCTGCGGCTGTACGACGCCGCCAAGAAGCTGGCGGATTGCTGGGTCGCGCATATCGGGCCGGGCAAGAAGGCGTGGTTCGACGGCCACCAGGAGATGGAGCAGGCGCTGGTACGCTTCGGGCGCTTCGTCAACGATGTCGAAGGCCATGCGCGCGGCGACGCCTATATCAAGCTGGCGCGCTTCCTGCTCGATTCCCGCGAGGGCGGGGCGGAATACGACCAGAGCCATTTGCCGCCCGAGCAGCAATATGAAGCGGTCGGCCATGCGGTGCGCGCGGTCTATTTCTATTCGGGGATGGCGGACATCGCCGCCGAAACCGGCGATCGCGATTACCAGAGCGCAGTAATGTCGCTCTGGGACAATATGGTGAACCGCAAATATTACGTCACCGGCGGGGTCGGGAGCGGCGACACCTCCGAAGGGTTCGGTGGCAATTACGCGCTGCGCAACAATGCCTATTGCGAATCCTGCTCGAGCTGTGGGCTGATCTTCTTTCAGTACAAGCTCAACCTGTCGTACCACGACGCGAAATACGCCGATTTGTACGAGGAGACGATGTACAACGCGCTGCTCGGCGCGACCGATCTGGCCGGCACCAGCTTCTGCTATACCAACCCGCTGGTCGATACCGAGCGCGCGCGCTGGCACACCTGCCCATGCTGCGTCGGCAACATCCCGCGCACGCTGCTGATGATGCCGACCTGGACCTATGTGAAGGGCGACGACGGGCTGTACGTCAACCTGTTCGTCGGCAGCCGCATCCAGGTCGGCGAGGTGGCGGGGACGCCCGTCGAGATGGTGCAGGAAACCGACTATCCGTGGAAGGGTGCGGTGGTGATCACCGTCAACCCGCAGGAAACGCGCCGCTTCGCGCTGCGCATCCGGGTGCCGCAGCGCACGACCAGCGCGCTGTATCGCGCCGAGCCGGCGGTCGGCGGGCTGGTACGGCTGGCGGTGAACGGCGAAGCGGTGACGCCGCGGATCGAGAAGGGCTATGCGGTGATCACGCGCGAATGGCGCAAGGGCGACAAGGTCGAGCTGGGGCTGCCGCTGGCGGTGCAGCGCGTCACCGCCGACGAGCGGATCGAGGCGACGCGCGGCAAGGTAGCGCTCCGGTATGGGCCACTGGTCTATAATGTCGAGCGGGCCGACCAGCCACGGATCGACCTGCCGATCGGCAGCGAGGCGCTGGTGCCGGAATGGCGCGGCGACCTGCTGGGCGGCGTGGTCGCGATCCGCGGGCGCTGGGCGGACGGTTCGCCGCTGACCGCGATCCCGAACTTCGCGCGGATGAACCGCACGGGCGGGCCGATCCACGAATTCCCCGGTCGCTCCGGCGTGGAGTATGCGCCGGGCAGCGCCAACGCGGGTGGGAGGCAGCAGGCGCAGCCGGCCATGGAGACCGCCACGGTACGCCGTGCCGATTCCGGGCCCGTGTCGCAGGTGTGGATAGTCGATAGGCATACCGTGGTGGGCTGATGCACCGCCGGAGCCTGCGGGATTATCGACCGCCGGCTCCGTCGTGGTTCCGTTGACGCGGCAAGTAACCGAGAGAGCTGAACCGCCCCGGGTTTGTCGGAGGCTCCAACTCCTGAGAAAGTGGAGCCTATATGAGCAAGACGACGAACAAATTTGCGCCTGAGGTCCGCGAGCGGGCGGTGCGGATGGTGCTTGATCACGAGCGTGACCACGCGTCGCGATGGGCAGCGGTGGTTTCCCATTGCGGAGAAGATCGGCTGCGCGCCACAGACGCTGAATGAGTGGCTGAAGAAGGCCGAGGTTGACAGCGGCAAGCGCGCCGGGTTGTTGACCAAGGTTACCGACAAGCTCAAGGCGTTGGAGCGCGAGAACCGCGGGCTGCGTCAGGCCAATGAGATCCTTCGCAAGGCGTCCGCGTATTTTGCCTAGGCGGAGCTCGACCGCCCGATCGGGCCATGATCGCCATCATCGACGATTATCGCGAAGCCTATGGGGTTGAGCCGATCTGCCGCGTCATGCCGATCGCCGCATTTACGTACTTCGAGCGTATCGCTCAGCGATGAAATTCAATGCGCCTGTCGGCGCGGGCGCAGGGGATCAGGCTCGCAAGCCAGAGGTCACTCGGGTGACCTTGCGCGCCGGCATGTTGGACGTGCAGCGTTGCCGCGGGGCGCAGCCGCCGCAGTCCTGCTTTCGCGCGCGATAGCGTATGAAGCCGTCCTGCCCGACATCGCGCCGCGCGATTGCGAAGTTGCGGTTCTTGGGGCGCAAGCGCCTGCCGCCAAGGCAGACGTAGCTGTCGTCGTCATGGTCGTAGGTGAAGGCATAGCGCTCGAACGTGCCGTCGTGGCGGGCGGACTTGTCGAACACCGGGATGTGCCGCTGGATGTCACGCTCGTGGACCAGCCAAGCGAGTATTTCCGCCGAGCCTTAGGCGGTGTCGGCGGCCACGATGCATGACCGATTCCCAGTCGATACGGTGTGAGCGCTGCCTCGTACCGTCTGGATCTCCGCCGTCGTCGAAGCAGGGCGGCGGATCCAGACGGCCGGTCGGACGGGGCCTAGGCGATGCGGCGCCTAGTCCAGTAGATGCGGTCAGAAGCGGAAGCGAACACTTCCTGTAATGGTTCTACCCATGGCTCGCAAACCGACTGGAAGTTCTGGGTACAAATAATAGTAGCTTCTATCGACGTTCCGTAGAATGTTCTGCCCTTCCAAACTAAACGTGAGGTACTTCACGGGAGTGAAGTTTATCGCCCCATCGAGACGTTGCGTTGGGTTCGACGAAATGATGTAGGTCTCGTTTATCGCGTTCACGTCCGTTTGATAGCTGGAGCGCCAATTGTAAGCGAGGCGGGCACTGAATGCGGGGGTCTCGTAATATCCAATGAGATTGTAGGACATTCTCGACGTAAAGGGTGCACGTTTGCGAACAAGTTCGTATTGGATCGGATCGGTCGCGTTCTCACTCTCTATCTGGCGTGGCAGGGAAACTTCCGCCGTTGGGATCCATGTTGCGTTTGCCGTCGCGCCGAGGTTCCGGAGAAAGCCGGGAAGGAAACGGAAGAAGCCAGTGGCTTGGAACTCGAGACCTTGCGTACGCCCAGGACCGGCGTTCCTGGGCTGAACGACGATGCGATTCTGATTTCCAAGTTCGGGAACCGGCTCGATCTGCGCAGTCTCGTAGATGAACCCCGTTTGGTTCTTGCGGAAAGCCGCGAGGGAAATAGTGCTTCCGGCAGCAGGATACCACTCAAGCGAGGCGTTGTAATCGTCGGTGGTCGTGGGCTTTAGATTCGGGTTACCTGCGTATAGCCGGTCGTTCGGATCACGATAATTGATGACACGGGAATTACGTAGCAGGAAAAGGCTTGGGCGCTGAACATTGTGACTGTAGCTGATACGCAGTTGTAGTTTGTCGGTCAGGTGTATGTTGCTGAAGGCGCTGGGCAGCAGGTCGACATAGTTCACCCTTACCGACGTGGTGTCGGTGCTGTCCGGACCAAATTGGCCGGTCGGCAATCTGGTGACCGGATCGAGGATCGGCGTGCCGAGACGTATGCTCGCGCCGTTGATTTCTCCCCAGGTGTTGACATATCGTAAGCCGATGTTCCCATCGATCGGGAAGAATGCCTTCACGGCATAATCGAGCGTTGCATAAGAAGCGAAGGTATTTTCTTCGGAGTTGCTCGTGTAGATCGCGTTGGCTGCCGATGGTTCGGGGCTGCCGAACAAAACGGCTGCTCCTTGATCCCTGCCTGGCCCATCAAGGAATTGATACTTGCTTCCGGCGATGAACGGCACCACTTGGCCCCAGTTATCGTAGAGTTGACGATTGTTGAGCTGAACCCAACTTAGCGGAGAGCCGCCTGGTAGATTGGGGGTCACCGATGTCGTTTGAACACCCGGTATCGCGGATGTAGGAAGCGACAACGCCGGATCGAAATAGCCTGCGAAGCGATAGCTGTCCCGAAAGAAGGCGGTATTGCGCGCATAACGGCCGCCGAACTTTGCGGCACGTAGGAGCCCATCACTGTCGATCTCCTTCCAGACGTCAAACTGCGTGGAGAACTGCTGATTGTCGCCGTGACCGAGATTGTCCCGTAGGAACTGGATGCGAGCGAGATCCGGGTTGGTTGGGCTGACGTCGAACTCGAAGTAGGGACCATTGCCGAGCACCTTCGGCGAGTCAAAGTCGACTCGGACCTTGGAAAGCCCCTCGTAGCTGCCACCGTGACCTATTCCGTGGTAATCGTTGTTGCTCCACTGGTACTGTGCCGTTCCGTCGATGCGGACACCTTCACTTTCAAAGTGCGCCTCTAGGTTCGTGCGGTAGTTTTCTGACTTGCCTCGGTTCTCTCCGCCTTCAAAGCCTGCGACGATGTTCCCGAAATTTGGACGCGTACCATCTGCCAGTGCGGGGTTGGTGATGTCGTAGCCGAGCAAAACACCGGTTGGCGCGCTGCGAATGTTGCTGAGGACGTAGTAGTCTTCTCGTGTCCGGACATAGAGTGAGCTGAACTGATCGGAGTACTCTTCTCCAAAGTAGGAGCCTTCCAATACAATGTTGAGCTTTTCGTTGGCTCGCCATTGCAGCACGCCACTGATCGATTTCTGCTCACGTTCACCGTCATTCGTGCCGTAGAGCGCCCGGTACGGGGTGACGACGGTTGCGCGTTGAGAAGCCGGCAAACTGGCGCGGATGCGAGAATCCGGCCCGCCGACCAAATCGGGAGACTCGCTGTTGTTGTATGCCTCGGCATAGCGCTGCTTGACGTAGGCGCCGTTAAGCAGGACTCCGAACTCACCTAAGCCGGTGTCAAAGCGCTTTCCCGCAAGCATGCTGATCGACGGGCTCCAGAGTTTGCCCTGCTCGGCATAGGTGCCTCGGACGCTGCCTGCGACCGTCAGACCTTTCTTCAGGTCCAATGGTCGGCGCAGTTCGATGTTCACCGAGCCACCGATGCCGCCCTCGATCTGATCTGCCGTCCTCGACTTATACACTTCGACTGACTTAATGAGATCCGCTGGTACGCTTTCCAGCGCGAGCGTGCGTCCCTCGGAGAACGGCAGCGGCGCAGTTGCGCCTTCAACGCCGTTAACCGTGGTCTGCACACCAGCCAAGCCGCGGATGTTGAAGCCGTTTGCGCGGCCGCCGCTGCGGGTAACGGTAATGCCCGTAACGCGCGCCATCGCCTCGACCACGTTGTTGTCGGGCAGCTTGCCGGCATCCTCGGCGGTGATGACATCGACGATCTGTCGTGCTTTGCGCTTCTTGTCGATGGACTTGCTGACGCTCTCGCGGAGGCCGGTCACGATAATGTCGCCGCCGGCGACCGTTGCAAATCCTTCACGTTCGGGAGTCGCGACGCCGGACCGTGCCACGGCCGCCTTCCGGCGCGCGCCTGCACGCGCGGCGCGACGCGCCTCTCGTCGTTCGGCCGCGATCTCGGCCCTGGTCTTCGCCGGCTCAATCTCGGCCTGTAGCGTCGCTGGTGCCGCAATCGACGATACCGGCGCGCTCATTCCAAGGATCAGGGCCGAGGCGCCAACGGTCAGTTTACGATGTCGCATTTTCATTTTCCCCCTCCAGGTGCTTGCTAATGCCCTCAACATTTTTGCCGGTGCGAATATTGACGCGTTCGTTAAAAACGAGTTGCGTTTAAAGATCAGTGATCCAGAAATTGTAACATAACTGGTAAGCTTCACCCATCGAACGAACGAGGCGCTCCACTTATCCTTTGTCTTTCTGTGGTCTCATCGCCAGAATTGTGAAGGAAACGCTTGCCATTCACTGTTATGATGAGTCCAGAGCCGTGAAATCTAAGGAGGTTTCAGAGGCTTGCGGTATCATACACAAATTTGTGTTAGCGATATCATTGCACTGGCCTTACGGTGGTGCTGATCCAGTGAACAAAAAGGTCAAGATTGTTCTCGAATCCACCTATGCCTCTATCTGCTAAGTTCGTATACGGTATGACAAACCAATGTAACGTCAAGGGCTAAAATGCGTAGTGTGGCTAGTGCGGCCCGGCGTTACGGACCCGATCATGCCTTACATTTAGTCATACTAATGATCACCGGAGAATTGAAGATCATGGGGAGCGACGTGGACGCTGACGAGCGGCTTGCCGATCACGGCACCGCATGCCGCCATAGAACGAAGAGACTCTCCAGCGGAATGCATCCGGAAGGAAAGTCTTCGAGAACCACCCACCCTGATCCTGAGTTCGTCTTTGAAGGCGGTGACGATGGTGGTTCACGCAACCCATCGATCGCACTAGGGTGCTGTCGGTCTAATGCGAATCGCTCTCCACACGACGCATTTCGATCTTTGAAGCCGACGTTCAGCTGACAAGCGCCTGCCACTCCGCCAGCGCGGCGGAGCGTCGTTCCCGGTAGGTCTGTCGATCGATAAGGTGGCGTTCCAGGCTGAAGTAATTGTAAACGTTAGCGTGGATCGAGGCAAACTTCTGCAGCGTCTTCATCTGGCGGAAGCGCTGCATCGCCCGCTCTCGTCGTCGGAATGGCAAATGGCTGTTCTCGACCCGGTTGTTCGCCCAGCGGCCAACCTCCTGCTTCTCGGCATTGCCTAGCTCGTTCATCGCAGCACCATAGCTGCGTAGACCATCGGTGGTGATCGCCTCCGGTGAGCCGTGGCGCTTCAGCGCCTTCTTCATGAACGCAAGTGCGGCTGCCTTGTCGCGGGCCCGGGTGACATAGCTTTCCAGCACCTCGCCTTCATGGTCGACCGCTCGCCACAGGTAGACCATCTCGCCATTCAGCTTCACGTACATCTCGTCCAGGTGCCAGCGCCAGTGACGAAAGCCGCGCATTCGGCTCACCCGCTGGCGGCGGATGTCACCGGCGAACAGCGGACCAAACCTGTTCCACCACAGCCGCACCGTCTCATGACAGATGTCGATCCCGCGCTCGAACAGCAGATCCTCGCCGTTCCGCAGGCTCAGCGGAAACCGAACGTACATTAACACCGCCAGCCGGATCACCTCAGGCGACGAGTTGAAGTAGCGGAACGGCGAGGCGGACTTACGCGGGCGGGGCATGGCCCCGCCCTATCCTACCGGGTTACCAGCCGGTGCATTT